>JBCBOT010000045.1:0-35833 GCA_039821165.1 Planctomycetota bacterium
GAACAGACTACTGCCCGGCTGACTACGCGCAAGCATGACAATCGAGCTGTATCTCGAACGCACCGTGTTGCGAGCCATCGAATTGCTGCCGGTGCCGCCACCGTTGGAGCTCCGTTGGACAAACAGGCCACTGGCACGACTGGAGTCTTCGGGATGGACCAACGAAAGTGCGTCTCCTTCGCGGACCGAAAATTCGCTAGCCATCTGAGACAGGAATCCGGTGCTGCCGTCAAAGGACGGTGCGACACGTGTGAAACGAGGTCCGTCCCACAACCGGCCTCGTGAGGCCGGCCGCGTGCTCAGCGACAACGCCGCTGACGGTGAGTTTGCGATCGGGTCGTAGCGCGGATCGAAGCACGGAAACAACGTTCGGTCGTAGCCGTTGCGGTTGTCATCCGGGTCCGCTCCCGTGTCATCTCGCAAGGTATTCGTCGCCGATAAGAACCAAGGGTCGATGCAAAACGCATCGGGGAGCTGCGGTTGTTGCGGACGGCCGTTCGCTGGCGCGGGAGCGAGTGCCGGATCGTACCCCGCAATGAACGCCCCGAATGTCGCCGTACTCTGCTCAGTGAATCGCCGTTGTCCGCCAACGCCGTTGTAACGCAACAACGAACGCTCCGCGACGATCACGTTGTCGAACGAAGACTGCAACTGTGCCAAGTCGCGGGCGACGCGATTGCTGACCTCTTCGACCGCGCGGTCTTTCCGCAACGCGTTTGCAGCGTTATTGGTCGCAACAGGCAAGATGTGCGCCACACCAAGCAGACCGATCGTGAGAACACCGATCGCGAACAGGACTTCCATGATCGAAAGTCCAGTTCGGTTGAGCCGAGTGCGGTAAAGCCCAGCACCATAACTGGTGCGCGGCCGAAATTTTCTGCTGTTTATCACGGGGTTGCTCCTGAACTGACGAGCCGACGTGAGTAACGAACTCGAGCACCGATCACGTTACGTGCGAGCACGCTCGGTACCGTGAACGAAGTCCCCAACCCGTAATAGGAAATGAAGTCCGCCAATCCGTTCTCGGTCGGTTGCGAAGCGACGGTGTCGAGTTGAATCGAGCCGCTGAGCGGCTGGACGCTGACCCAAGCACAATCCGAGTTCGCGTAATTCGGAACCTTATCCGGATTCAGTACAACGGGACTCGCGACTGGTCCTGTCGGCGGAGCCGCGTCGTACGGCGCGGCAAGTGGCGGATCATCGTTGTTGACGGCGAAGTTCGTGTCTGGAATCGCGTTGGGATAACGTGCCCCGTCGTCGATGTTGTCCAAGATCCCGTCAACGAAACCGACGTTGAATGAGACAGTGCTTGCCGGGTCGAGTCGAAACGGAGTGAAACCGGCGATGGCCGTGCCTGTTCCGTTCGGCGTCGCAACCGCGTGATAGACGCCGTCCAACCGTCCATCGGGCGCGAACATCACCACGATGTCACGAACAGACTGATCGGCGGCAAGTGGCAAGATCGCCGAGGTCGGGTCGGAGTCCAGCATCGCTTGTGTGTTGAACAATAGCGGTTGTGCCCCCGTCCCAGAAATCGAAAGATCCACCACGGTCTTGCCCACGAGCGTCACCGGTGCGAGCGGCGCTCGGATGGGATTGGTCTGGAATCGAAACGGGTAGCGTTGTCCGACAAAAAGTCCGAGCGGCGCGACTGCATCACCAGGGAGGGCGGTGGTGATCGCGGGCGTGGAATCTTCAACCCCCGGGAGGATATCAAACCGGGGCGCCGAAGTGGCATAGTCGAACTCGACCAGCGTTCCCGATTGGGTGATCCCCGAATCACCAAAGACGTCGCCGCTCGGAAGCGTGGTTTGCGTCATGTTGGTGACTTCGAACACGTAGTCCGAACCGTTTACTGAGAAACGCGTCCCACGATCCAGGAGCCGCCTGGCAACGCTCGTGTTGCCCGATGCCGCCGCGTAACTCATTCCGCACGAGGACCGCGGCATGAAAAACATCGGAACGAACGGACCGTGGCTGTTCGTGTTTTGGCGAGTGTTGACGATCACCGGAATCGCCGCCGCCGAATTCACATCACCTCGATACTCCAGCGGTGACTGCACGTAGTACATCCGCGTCGAATAGTTCGTGGTCAAGAAATCCAAACCAGATGCGAGACCGCTGCCGAGATCACGACGCTTACGTTCGATCACCACCCCGAACGGGCGGCCGGTGCGAATCGCTTGGCTGCGTGCATTAATGAACGCACCCTTCACCAAGGTGGCGCTACGACTCAGTGCGTTTTGCCGGAGGCTGTCCTTGAGTGTCGGCAACGCAATCACGGTTAGCACGGTTGCGATCGTCAGTGCGACCAACAATTCAACCAGCGTGAACGCCGACGGGAATCTAGATCGTTTACTCATTAGAAGTCCCCATCAAGCGACGTGATGTTGTCCGCAGACTGCTCTCTCAAATCGGAGTCGCTTGCTGCACGGTAATCCAGGGCCCCGGGAAGAATCGGGCTACCAAGCCCTCGAATCCGTGCGTTGAGAATCCCACGGATATCGAACACTGGGTTCGCACCGGCGCCCAAAAGCGGCATGTCAATCGTTGAGACATCGAAGTACGGATCGGGAAAGCGATGAACAATGCCAATGGCACTGGCCAAATTGGGAGTGGGCGTGTCCATCCCTCCGATCACCACGGCTGAACTGCTGTAGTAATCAGGAACACCTCGCTCCAACCCCTCTTCATCAATCCAATACGATCGCCGGATCCCAAACTCGCCATCACGACCGGCGCTAATCACAGCGGGTGGGCAATAGTAAGTTTGGTACGTCTGGTGGACATCCGCCCCGATGACGGGCGTTCCAAAATTGAAGATGTCGTAGCGGTGATCCGAAACGAGGAAATCCAACGGGTCGGGATCCACCGGATACTGTTCGACAAGCGTGTTCCCGCTGGCGTCGAAATTCTTAATCGCGGCGACCCGAAGACCTGCGGGATTTCGAATCATCTCGTAAGGATTTCCCCAGGCGTCCAAGATCTCACGGAAACCATCGCCGTCGACGTCACCGATGTTCGAAGACTGGATCAAGTCAATCGCGGGTTTTCCGAACAACTCTGTCGTCGCGAGGATTAGGTACAAACACTCCGCTGATTCAAACTCACGAGTCCATACACGGTCGTCAGGCTCCATTGGATCGTCATAAATTGTATCGACGACGGACGGCGTTCCAGTCGACGTAAAGGCACTGAAGGGCTGGGTGAATTCGTCTTGGGAGAAGTCGTAGGCAGCGGCGATTCCGTCTCCTGTCGGGTCGGTCACGGATAGTGCGGAAGCGTTCAGCGTTGCCGCCGATTGAAGGCCGGCAACGGTCCGCATTCGGCTCCATTGAGATGGCGGCTTGAGTTGTGCAACGCGGCCCACCCAAGAACCACCGACTCGCGTTCGGTACTGAATCGACGCGGGGGGGTAAAGCAAATCCGCTCGACACTCCGGCAACACCATCCGCATCAAGTCACGACGTGCCAGCAAGATCAGGCGAGATCGTTCTTGTGCCTCCACATAAGACTCGTCATCCGCGTTGACGCCACGAAACGGAAAACCACCCCGCGCTGCAGTTGCCGAACTACCGGCAGCGTAGGTCAACTCCACTCGCCCGAGTGAAACTTCGCTCATGCGAGTTTGCAGAATTTGACCGATGGAAACGACATCTGCCTGGGTTCGCTTGATCCTGGCTTCGGTTTCGGCCGAAGCCAGGGCGTAGGTCAGGATGCCACCGAGCGTCACCATCAACGTGATCACCACCAGCAACTCCACCAGCGTAAAGCCGGTGCGTCGTCGCAGGTCGCGTTCGCGATGTCGATGAAGGAGAGGAGGTTGTCGCATGATCCGATTGGAAAAGGAGAAAAGGTGCGGCCCACCAGGGCCCACGAAGACACAGCTGGCCTGGCTCAGTCCAATTCGTCTTCAAACGCTCCGTTCACAATGTTGCTCAAGTTGTCTCGGAACTTGTTCGAGGCCTCGCGGAGCACGCCCGTCACATCAAATCGCGAGATCGCGGTGGCCTTCACCGCCGGTCCGGCCGCCGACAAGACGAGCATCGAACCGTCGGTTTGGAAGTACGCCGGTGGCGTGTCCGAGGGCGCTCCGCCGTTGGCGTCGAGCAACACACCGAAATCGCCATCGAGCCCCGGTGCGATCACCTGGAACGTCGTCGGGTTGGCGAATTGCCAACTGGCCGCCGAAGCACCGAGCGTCGTGATCGCGGAGGTCACCTGGTTGGGCTGCGTCGTGTAAACCGGACGGACGCCATCCAGATCGTCGACCGAGATGTTGGTGACATCGACTCCGTCTTCGTAATCCACATACGCGTTGAACACGGCGACTCCACCGACGTCATAGTTGAACGCATAGGTGCGTGCGTCGAAGTAAACCACGGGTCGTTGGTCACGTCGCAGAACGTAGGCAGGAAAAATATCCGGAGTCTGCAGGACCGCCGGATACGGACCGATCACTCCCATCGGCTCATCGATGCTAACGTTGCGATCAAAGATACCGCCGCTGAACGTCGGCACTCCTGAGGTCGACGGAATGAAGGTCAACTGGCCCGAGTTGAACTCAACGAGTGGAGCGTTCCGAACGGCGCGGTATTGGTAGTGAGCAGGGTGCGCCGGGTTCCCGGTCACCGTCCCGATCGTCGGCAGGAACTCGAGTGGACCACCGGCACCCGTGAACGGAAACTGCGGGTCCGCGCTAAAACCACCCAACGACCAAACCACGGCTTCGGCACGGTCCATCGCGAAGGGCAAAAAGTTTGCCGGATCGGGCGTGGCAGGCGTCACCGTCGGATCGTTGTCCGGCGTGTCGTCGCACAACAACAACAGCAAGTTCAATTCGCTCTGCGAGATGTCCGGAAAGATCTTCAGGTAGTGGCGACGAACGACGCTCCAACTGGAGAAGTCCGGCGGATAGTCCCCGTACTTCGTCTTGTACGAATCAAACCCCTGTTCGATGACATTCAGCTCGGCGGTCATGCCGGCCTTGATCATCGTTCTTCGCACCTGACCGATCGCGGGAATCGCGAGGCCGGCGATGACGCCGATGATGGTGATCACCACCAGCAATTCGACCAGCGTGAAGCCGGCGGCTTTCCTTGTCATATTTGTATTCATGGTTTCGATTCCGCGTCCAAAACTCCGCGTGCAAAACGACCGGCCTCCTCACGTGCGGAGGCCGGTTGGTGGAAAAAGGCTTAGCTCGACAAACTCGTGATCAAGGAGATCAACGGCATAAACAAACTGACGACGATGAAGCCGACGGTGAATCCAAGAAACACGATCATCAACGGCTCGATCAAAGCCGTCAGACCGTCGGTCAACGTCCGCACTTCTTCGTCATACGTGTCGGCGACCTTGTACAACATCGTGTCCAGTTCACCGGTCTCTTCGCCGACGTCGACCATGTTGACGACCAAGTCGTTGACGACGCGGGACTTGATCTTTAACGCGTAAAACAGCCCGGCAACGACGGCACCAAAGCCGATCCCGTATGCCGCAATCATCGTCAGTGTCTGAACCATCACGCCGTCGTCCAGCTTGGTCCCGCGACTGGTGATCGCGATCGACAGCAAGATCAAACCGGGGAACGCACCAAACAAGGCGAAGAAGAAGACGGCCATCGGGTGGAAACCGAGTTGGCTGTGCTCCCGCAGCGGCTTACTAATCACTTCCCCTTCACGAACCGCTTCGTTCACTTTCGTAAACAGCTTTTCGAAGACCGCGTTGCCCGCTGTTTCGCGGGTAATGTTCATCGCCTCAAGAATCGGAACACCGCTACTGACCAGCGTCCCGAGAGTTCGTGTCGTCCGGGCCAAGATGTTCTTTTCGATCAAGCCGCCGAAGATCGGCACCTTGAGGATGAACATGTCGAACCCGATTCGCCCGTGCCTAAACTTCCGCACGAGCTTGACGAACAGCAGCAGCACAATCGGCATCACGATCAGCAACCACCAATAACTTGCCAGGTAGTTACTCATTGCGATCAGCAATAGCGTCGGCGCCGGAAGCTTCAGTTCGAACTCTTCGAACATCTCTTCAAACGTCGGCACGATGAAGATCATGATCCCGGTGAGGATCAAAATGGCGACACACGCGACGACGACCGGATAGATCAACGCCCCTTTGACTTTGCGCTTTAGCGACTCGGCACGCTCAAGGAATTCCGCAAGACGTTGGAGGATGGTTTCCAACGCACCGCCGGCCTCACCGGCTTTGATCATGTTGACGTACAAACGACTGAAGATCTTGGGCGACTTGGACATCGCCTCGCTGAGTGTCGCCCCACCTTCGATCTCGTCGCAGACATCCATCAGGGCGAACTTGAGTTTGCCCGGCTTCTGGTTGTTCTCGAGAATTTTGAGCGACCGCAGAATCGGTAGCCCCGCGTCTTGCAGAATGGAAAGCTGACGCGTGAAGGCACAGATGTGCTTGGTCTTTGCTCCACCGATCGCGAAGCCACGTTTCTTGCCTTTGCTGCCGCCCTTCGCCGCAGCCTGTTTCTTGACGGAGATCTTCGTGACGAAGTATCCCATCTGGCGAATAGTGGTTTGCGCCTCCTCTTCGCTCGCGGCATCGATTTCGTCCCGGATCTCCTGTCCGGCCGCGTCCATCGCTTCAAATTGATAAGTCGGCATAGTGAGTCGCCTTTAGCCTGCGTCGAATAATGTCTTCGCTATGAATTGTGCTTCACCACGCGTCACCGACACGTGATGCGAATTTGTGTCTTGCTATTCCTGAACGGTCTCGCGAACGACTTCGTCCAGCGTCGTGATGCCGTCGTAACTGAGTTTGAGACCCGCCTCTCGCAGCGAGATCATTCCATCTTTTTCGGCTTCGTCGCGGAGGTCATCCGTTGAGGCGTTGCCCATGATCATCTCGCGGATCTTGTCGGTCAGAATCATCAACTCGAACAACGCGATCCGGCCTTTGTAGCCCGTGTTGTTGCACTGATCGCAGCCGACGCCTTTGAAGAACTTCTTTCCGATAATGTCTTCTTCCGTCATGCCGAGTTCGAACAACATGTCGGTGTTGACGTCGGTCTCTTCACGGCACTTCACGCAAATCCGGCGAACCAAACGCTGCGCCAGCACGGCTTCGACCGTGGCGCATGTCATGAACGTCGGGATCCCCATGTCGTTCAAACGGGTGATCGTCGCCGGCGCGCTGTTCGTGTGCAGCGTGCTAAAAACGAGGTGTCCCGTCAGCGCGGCCTGAATCGCGATTTCCGCCGTTTCCAAGTCACGAATCTCGCCGACGAGAATGATGTCGGGATCCTGACGAAGGATCGCTCGCAAACAACTCGCGAACGTGACGCCGGCGTCGTGGTCGATGGGAATCTGAATGATGCCGTCGATGTCATATTCGACGGGGTCTTCGGTCGTGATCAACTTGTCTTTGATGTCGTTCATTTCCGACAACGAAGAGTACAACGTCGTCGTTTTGCCGCTTCCCGTCGGCCCCGTCACCAGAATGATTCCGTTGGGTCGGTCGATCGCGGTACGAAACGCGCCCATCGTGTCTTCGTCCATCCCGACATTCTCGAGGGACAAATTGACGACCGAGCGGTCGAGCACCCGCATGACGACGCTCTCGCCGAAAATCGTCGGCAAGACGCTGACGCGAAGGTCGACGGGGTGACCACCAACCATCAATTCGATCCGACCGTCCTGAGGGAGACGTCGCTCGGCGATGTCCAGGTTGGCCATCACTTTGATGCGGGTCGTGATCGCAAATGCCAAGTGCCGCGGCGGCGGAACCATTTCGTAGAGCACGCCTTCGGCCTTGATTCGAATCCGAAACTCGTCTTCGAACGGCTCGAGGTGGATGTCACTCGCGTGGTCCTTGATCGCAAGCAACAAAACCATGTTGAGCAGCTTGCGGACCGGCGCCGAATCGGCGAGTGCCTCGGCATCGGTGATGTTGAACTTCTCGCTCTCCAACGCCGAAACGGCCGCCATCAACTCGGCGTCCTCGGCCAGTTCGGCGACCAGCTTTTCGACGCTCTCCGCTTCGCTGTCGTAATAGCGGGTGATCGTTTGATTGATGTCGCGTTCGGTCGCCACGACGACTTCGATTTCAAACCCCAAAAACGTTCGCAGTTCATCCTGAACACTGAGGTTTTGCGGGTCACAAGTCGCAACGGTCAATCGATCGTCTTCGAATCGGATCGGAACGACGCGGTAGAGTTGAGCCATCGTCTCGGAAATCCGAGCCACGAGGTCCTCCGGCAGCTCGATGTCTTCGAGAGACACCGTCTGCATCGACATCTGCTCGGCAAGCGCCTGCACCAGCTGTTCTTCGGTGACCAGCTGCATGTCTTCGGCAATCTTGCCGAAGAGCGCACCGGGCTGCTGCTCCTGCTCTTCGAGCACGATGTCGCGTTGCTCGTCGGTCAAGAAACCAAGGTCGACGAGGATCTGTCCAATTCGTCGTTGCGCCATGAGACACGTCGTTGAGGAGAGGAAAAGCGAAAAGGAAGAGAAGGGTGGCGTCGCGTACTACGAGGCTCCCTCGTCTTCAGAAATCGGGGCCGGGGAATCATCCAAACCGCGTCGGGCTTGCACAATTCGCTTTGCGAGGTCATCGGGGCGGTGAGCCTTTGCCAACACGTCTTCCACCGAGACACGCTCGGCTTTCCAGTGATCGAAAAGGGCATCGTCCATCAACTGCATGCCGAACTTCGCGCCGGTCTGCATCGCACTGCTGATCCGGAACGTCTTGTTCTCACGAATCAGGTTCGAGACACCCGGCGTCACGACAAGCACTTCGTAAGCCGCACACCGACCGCCGCCGATTTTCGGCAACAGCGTTTGGGCGACCACACCGATCAACGTGCTCGCGAGCTGGGTCCGAATCTGATCCTGCAGGTTCCCCGGGAACGCATCAATAATTCGGTTGACCGTTCCTTGGGCGCTATTGGTGTGCAGGGTCCCAAAGACGACGTGGCCCGTTTCCGCCGCACTGATCGCCGCTTCAATGGTCTCCAGGTCGCGAAGCTCGCCGACGAGAATCACGTCGGGGTCTTGACGCAACGCGCGACGGATCGCTTCGGAGAAACTCGGGACGTCGACACCGACCTCACGCTGATTCAGCGTGCTCATCTTGTGTTCGTGATAAAACTCGATCGGGTCTTCGATCGTGATGATGTGGTGGTCAATCGTCTCGTTGAGCAAGTTGATCAAACTCGCCAGCGTGGTCGACTTCCCCGAACCCGTCGGGCCGGTGACCAGGAACAACCCACGAGGACGATGGACCAATTTGACCACCGCCTCGGGCAATCCAAGTTGCTCGGGCGTCAATTTGTCGTTGGGGATTTGACGCAGCACCATCGAGATGAAGCCACGCTGCTTGAACACGGAGACCCGGAAGCGGGCGAGTTCGCCGAAGGCAAAGCCAAAGTCGGTGCTCCCCGATTCCTGCAACTCGCGCTGACAACGCTCCGGCGTGATGGACTTCATCAACGCGACGGCATCCTCGGCCTCGAGCGTTTTCGTTTCCAGCTTCCGCATCCGGCCATGGAGTCGAAACACCGGGGGCTGACCAACGACGATATGAATGTCGCTGACGCCCTGCTTCACGGCCGCTTGCAGCAGCTTGTCGATCAATACGGTTGCCATCGCGTCACCTCATCGGTGTGAACATTTGAGTTCGGAAAAGCTCTTCGACCGTGCACAAAGTCGAAATTCAGACGGAGCAGGATGGCGAAATCGGTGAAATGCTTCGCCTGAGTTGCCGGCATTATGGACCGGTTGAGTGCATTCTTCAAAAAATCGACACTTTTTGCACGCTTTGAGCGAGGCTCTCAGTGCCGACGCCCTGGTCGCCCGGCCGCCAAATCGGCGTCTGCCAAGCGAACCGCGACCACCCGATGAGCGGATATCAAACAGCCCGCAGGAGCAGCCGACCGAGCGCTCCGGACGCGGGCGAGTCAGCGACAAAGACCGCGTGAGATTGCTGGCAAAACAATCCAGACGAGCACGCCGCAGATGGCTTACAGCGAGTCCAAATCTTCCACCAAGTGGTTGAGCGCGATGTCTTCCTGCTCCGTCTTCTTGGCGACCCGATAGACCTCCTCGAAGGTCGTGATTCCACGGATCACCTTGAGCATCCCATCGGCGTAAAGCGTTGACATTCCAGCCTTTATCGCCTCGACGCGGATCTCCTTGGTGCTCGCGCCCTTGAACATCATTTCGCGAAGCTTGCCGTTGATAACCATCAGCTCATAGATACCGATCCGACCGCGGTAACCCTGCCGCCCGCAGTAGGGGCAACCCTTGCCGCGAGTGAACTCGGCCTGGGCAATCATCTCGGGGGGAAGCTGCGAATCAGCGATCACACTTTCTGGTGGATTATACCTCACCTTACATCGGGGGCAGATCGTCCGCACCAAACGCTGGGCCAGTACGGCGATGACCGAGCTTGCCACCATATAGGATGGAACACCAATGTCCACCATTCGACTAATGGCACTGGGCGCATCGTTCGTATGCAGGGTACTGAAAACCAGGTGTCCAGTTAGCGAAGCCTGGATTCCCATCGACGCAGTCTCAAAGTCACGCATCTCGCCGACGAGGATGATGTTGGGTGCCTGACGCAACATCGAGCGAATAATGCGGGCAAAGTCGAGGCCGATCGAGTGCCGCACTTCCACCTGATTGATGCCGGGAAGGTAGTACTCCACCGGGTCCTCGGCGGTGATCACTTTGCGGTCCGGACGATTCAAAGCATTGAGCGCCGCGTACAGCGTCGTCGTCTTTCCGGACCCTGTCGGGCCTGTCACCAAAATGATCCCGTTGGGCCGCCGGATCAGCGAGTTGAACGTTCGGTAGTCCCGCTGGCTGAGGCCGAGCTGTCGAACGCCAACTTTGATATTGTCCTTGTCCAACAGCCGCATCACGGCCGACTGGCCGTGGTTGGTGGGGATGATACTCACCCGCAAATCGAGCTGTTTGTCACCCACCGTGATCTTGATCCGTCCGTCCGTCGGCTTTCGCTTCTCCGAGATATCAATCTTCGACAGAATCTTGATCCGAGCGATTAACGCGGCGAGCATCCGCCGGGGGGCACTCTCCCGCTCGACGCAAACGCCATCAATTCGATAACGAATCCGCACCCGCTCCTCGAACGGCTCGACGTGGATGTCACTCGCCCGGAGCTGCACCGCCTCCGAAATCATCAGGTTGACGAGCTTGATCACCGGGGCACTGCTGTCGTCGACGTCATCCCCCGCTTCGGCGGTTTCACCAGACTCGGTCTCGGTAAAGTCGATCGCCGTATCGGTGAATTCCTGGAGCATCGAGTCGGCCGATTCCCCTTCGACCTGACCGTAATAGTGGTTGATCGCCCCGTTGATGGCTTCCTTCGGTGCGAGCGCCGTCTCGATCTTACGGTTCAGAATGAAACGGAGCTTTTCGATGGTTTCGAGGTCGAACGGGTCGGCGATCAGAATCCGCAGTGCGCCGTCATCCTCCGAGAACGGAAGCACCATATTTTCCCGAGCCACCGACTCGGGGACCAACTCGATCACCTCGTCGGCGATCCGCTCTTGCCGCAGATCGACGAACGGAATCTTGTGGAACTCCGCAAGTGCCATCGCGACCTCTTCAGGGGTCGCGTATTCCATCTGAATCAGGATGTCGCCGACGTCCTTGTTCGTGTCACGGGCGACACCCTCGGCCTCGCTGAGTTGGTCCAAGCTGATGACGCCACGGCGGAGTAGCAAATCAGTGAATTCTTGGATCGTCTGGCTCATTGCAAGATTCCGTTGCGGTTCGAGGGGAAAGAAAAGGGGTGCGGAAGAGCGTTTGCGGTGGCCCCGTCCTTCTCCGGCACCACCTACAGGATACCATCCCACCGAAACATTCGGTCATCGCAATGCCGAAAACGCCCGCCCCTAGCGGCCTGGCCCGCCAAGAATCCGAACTTCCAAACCTGAAACGACGCCCTTGAAAGCCAACCGCCACATTTCCGTTCGTGGCTGCCGCGTACACAACCTGAAGAACGTTGACCTCGACCTCCCGCGCGGCAAGTTAATCGCGTTTTGCGGGCTGTCCGGCAGCGGAAAGACATCGCTCGCCCTCGACACGCTCTACGCCGAGGGCCAGCGATGCTACATCGAAAGTTTTTCGGCCTACACCCGCCAATTCCTGCAGCGACTCGACAAACCCGATTGCGATGCGATCACGGGGATTCCTCCCGCAATTGCGGTGACCCGAGCAAGCGGATCGCGAACCAATCGCAGCACCGTCGCGACGGCTACCGAGATCGCCGATCACATCCGGCTGCTCTTTGCAAAATGCGCCAAGCTGATCTGCCAATCGTGCGGACGCCCCGTCGCGGCGGACACGCCGGAGTCGGTGGCGGAGGAACTCGCCACCTTGAGTGGTCGCGCCATGATCGGCTTCCCCGTCTGGCTGCCGGATCGAAAGTCCGGGTCCGAAATCCTGCTCGGTTTGCAGCAGGACGGGTACCTACGAATCATCGCCGGCGATCAAAGCTTCCACCTTTCTGATTCTGACCGCGCCGCACTCGCTGCGAAAATCGGCAAACGTGGCACCGAGGCCATCGTGATCGTGGACCGTGTCACACCGGATGCAGACGCGACGCGGATCACCGAGTCTCTTGAGACCGCGATGGCCGAAGGCAACGGCCGCGCGATCGTCTTGCACGATCCACAAACGGAGCCAGGCGACGAAGCGAAACGACTGGTGGAAATCGACTCTCAGTCTTGGCAACGACGGGTCCTCAGTGACCAACGGCGATGCGACGACTGCGACCTCGACTTTCCGCACCCCGTCCCGCGACTGTTCAACTTCAACAATCCGCTCGGTGCATGCGAATCGTGCGAAGGCTTTGGAGAGCTCGTCGATTTTGACATGAACCTGGTGATCCCGGACCCGTCGCTCTCGATCGCGGACGGGGCCATCGCACCTTGGAACACGCCCTCGTACTCCCACGAACTCGAAGAACTCCTCGCGCTTGCCGACGACTACGGCGTTCCCGTCGACGTACCGTTTTCGAAACTGAAAAAGAAACACCTCAAAGTCATTCAACACGGTGTGCCAGAACGCGACTTCGGCGGACTCGATGGTTTCTTCGCATGGCTGCAACGCAAGTCCTACAAGATGCACGTCCGAGTGTTCGCCTCACGCTACCGGAGCTACCGAACCTGCGAAGCCTGTGACGGAATGCGATTCAATGCCGCCGCGCTGTCCTACCAAATCGGCGAAGCCAACGTCGCGCGGCTGCTGAAGATGACCGCCAGTGAAGCGAAGCAGTACCTTTCGGGCGCCGCGCTCGACGACCGCGAACGGGAAATCGCCGGCGAGCCACTACGACAAGTTTGTGACCGGATCGGATTTCTTGAATCGGTCGGGTTGGGCTATCTCGGACTCGATCGCCCGCTGCGAACCCTCTCCGGAGGCGAAACTCAGCGAGTCGCGTTGACCAGTGCCCTCGGCGGCAGCCTCGTCAACATGCTTTACGTGCTCGACGAACCAACCGCGGGACTGCACGCCACCGACGTCGAACGATTGACCCAATCCATCCACTCGCTTCGCGATCGTGGCAACACCGTGATCGTGGTGGAGCATAACGAAACCATGATCGAATCGGCCGACTCGGTCGTCGAAGTCGGTCCCGGTGCGGGTGTCGAAGGCGGACACATCGTTTTCCAAGGCACGCCAAAGACGTTGCTCAAAGACCCCGACAGTTTGACCGGCCAGTTCCTAAGCGGACGCCGGGGCAGCACCCTTCGTCAGCACACGCCACGAAAACCACGCGGCCGTGTCACACTGCGAGGCGCAACGGGCAACAACCTTCAATCGCTCGACGTCGATTTTCCTCTTGGTGTTCTTTGCGTGGTGACCGGAATCTCGGGCAGCGGAAAAAGCTCGCTCGTACAGGACACGCTTTTCGAAGGCATTCAACGCGAAAAGCTCGGCCAGTCCGCGGATCCCTTGCCCTATCAGTCGCTCGCGGGGCTCAACCAAATCCAAGACTGCCTGCTCGTGGATCAGTCACCGATCAGCCGGTCGCCGCGAAGCTGCCCGATCACCTACGTCAAAGCGTTTGATCCGATCCGTAAGGTCTTTGCCGACAGCAGCGAAGCCCGTTCGCGTGGCTATAGCGCCGGGCACTTCACGTTCAACAACGCTAAGGGCCAATGTCCCGAATGCGAAGGAGCCGGCGTACTCGAAGTCGACATGCAATTTCTCGCGGACGTGTCGATGACGTGCCCCACGTGCCGCGGCACACGGTACCACGACGAGATTCTCAAAGTTCGTTATCGAGACCGTTCGATCGCGGACGTCTTGGAAATGAGTGCGCGAGAAGCCTACGAGTTCTTCCGCGGCTCCCCCAAAGTTCAGGCGCGCCTCAAGCGGATGATCGATGTCGGGCTCGGCTACATCGCACTGGGCCAACCTGCAACAACGCTTTCGAGCGGCGAAGGCCAACGCCTCAAACTCGCGGCCTTTCTAGCCTCCGCCAGCCGCAAACGCACGCTCTTTATCATGGACGAACCAAGTACTGGCCTACACTTTGACGATCTCGTTCGCTTGGCCGATTGCTTCGATGCGTTGATCGCCGACGGTCACTCCCTCCTGGTCATCGAACACCACCCGCTGCTGATGCTCTGCGCCGACCACATCATCGACCTCGGACCAGGAGCGGGTGATCACGGAGGGGAGATCGTCGCCGCAGGCACCGTCGACGAAATCATCGCCAACCCGCAGAGCTTGACTGGCAAAGTTCTCGACGCCGAACGAAACCGATAGGTCATCCGCGTAACGCGTCCCGCATCACTCCTCAGGATGAACCGCGGGGGCGGAGAGAGCGACGAACGGGTCTACCGGATCCACGCAGTTGTCCCC
Organism: Planctomycetota bacterium; assembly: GCA_039821165.1. Classification (GTDB taxonomy): domain Bacteria; phylum Planctomycetota; class Planctomycetia; order Pirellulales; family Pirellulaceae; genus Stieleria. The sequence continues at coordinate 14,877 of JBCBOT010000045.1, forward strand.
TTGCTTTCTGATCGCATCCATCCCCAGCCGTTGTCGGCGTGCCGCACCCAGGCTGTGTCCCACGGGTCATCTTCTTTGCAGAAGACTCAGGCACGTAGCCAACAGCCGCCCTGGACCTTCAAGGATTTTTCTCTGGCGTCGTGCCGCCCGCGTCGGATTCGCGTTCTGATCGTTCATCACCTTCAACCGTTGCGGTTCCAATCGGCGACTCGCGGGTCCCCGAGCATTTAAGACAGCGGGAGTCATAGTCAGCGGGTCGAGCGTCCGATGCATCCGCCGGAAGCGTCGGATCAAGAAAGTGAAACAAACGGCCGCACTGCAGGCATTTCTTAAAAGGCATCCGAAAAGCTTAACGCCTCCAGCGAATCGCCGCGGCATTTGGATTTCGCAATCGAATTGCCCGAGGTTCTTGTCGTTGCCAAAACCCGACTTCGTGTAGGAGCCTGTGTGAGCGGCGGAAGTGAAGAGTGATCACGCCCAGGCGCGGAGACGCAAAGAGTTTGCCCGACCACTCTAGGACCTTCGCGACTCGGTGTCGTCGCGTGACAATCGATGCGTCTCGCCAGCAATCCTTTTCGGAGAAGGACTGCGACAACACCTGCGTATGTGCCTCAACGCCCTCACTGTAACATTCCATGTTAGTCCTCGGTGGCAAGCTGAAGAGTCCAATCGAGATTGCCGAAGTTGTATGACGGCAACGGACAAACTCGAACGTGGTCAATACTTTCGTGTGACGTAGCTCTCAGGCCATGGATCTGGAAACGTGCCGCCGGACTGCCAGTGCTCGATCTCATCCTCCGTGAGAAAGCAGCGTTTGAGGGATTCGGCAAACCAATCGACTTGCGACTCGTCACCGATCACGGTCAAGTGGCAGCGACGATCTCCGAAACGTCCTTTCTCGTTCGCCAGCCTTTGCTTCAGCCCCTCGATCTCCATCTCATCCAGATTGTTATTCTCGTCCTCGAGAATCCCCGCCCGCCAATAACCGATCAATTGAAGGCTGATCCCCGCGGCCGCCTGGTTCCAAAGCAGCGAAACATTGTCACGACTCGGAAGATAGAAAAATCCTTTGCTGCGGTAGATATGCTGTCCAAGATGCTTGTTGCACGTGTCCCATAAACGCTGAGGATGGAAAGGTCGGTCATCTTCGATCACCCGCGTCGCCAGGTTGTAAGGCCTTTCATCCTGGCGTTCGGCTTCCAAGACCGGTTGCAGTTCCTGGATCAACTGCGCCACGCGGTGGTAATCGTATTCGGGCATCGCCCGGACATCCTCGAGAGGCAAGTTCCCGAACGGGACAGAGACGACCGAGACGAACGGATTCAATGCATGAATCGCTTGAGCGATTGACTGGAGTTTCTCGTCGGCAACGCGGTCCACCTTAGTCAGCAACAAGTGGCTGCAAAACATGACCTGCTCCACGAGCAAATTCGTGGTGTCCCTTTCTTGGTTTTGCAGATTGCGTTGCAAGACGGGGACAATCTGCTGCCCACCCTCGTAATCCTGGTCGACCATCGCGCCGTCCACCAGCGTTAGCACACCCGTCAATTTGAATCGAGTCTGTTCGGCAAAGAATTGAATCAACGGCATCGGGTGACAACTGCCTGACGTCTCGACGATCAGCAGGTCCGGTGTGTTCTGTTTTGAGATCGTTTCCAAAGCCCGAGTGAGTTCTTCGATTCCTTTCTTGCTACTAAGTACACAGGAGTAGATGGATTGGAAGTTACTGTCATCCTTTTCGAAAAACTCTGTCTGCGCAACGATCAGCCCGTCGACATCCAGCTCACTCATGTCATTGACGACAACGCCGACGGACAATTCCTTTTCGCAAGACTGAACAAGAAGACTCTTCAGCAGCGTGGTCTTGCCCGCACCCAGAAACCCGTTCAGTATCACAACGGGCGTCCTTGCCGGAGTTTGCGGCGTCGGGGCTTTAGTCGTCATCAGCTTTTCCCTGCGGACGGCAATCCAGTGGTGTCAGCGACCTGTAAAAACAGAGCCGGACTCCTCAACCGAGGCCGGCGTATCGAGCACAACCGGCCTTCCGAACCTCAAACTACACCCGCAATTGCATTGCATCAAGGACGCCTCGCGACTGACATCCAAGACCTGTCTCAATAACACACGAGCCGTTCATACCGCAGCGGACGCGGAAACAGAAAAGCAAACGCTACGGCTTTCCCAAGATGTCGTCGATCGTCTGGCTCGAGACGGGATGATAGCCGGGCCGTGCTTTCGAATAGATTCGCCGCGCCATCGCCAAGCCGTGGTCGGTCTGAGCGAGCTTTCGGTAAAGCGGCGTTAAGAATTTGCGACGGCCCTGACTGGTCAAAAAGAACTCGAGCTTCTCGTAACCGGGTTCGTATCCCGCCGCGATGACAAGCCACATCCAATCGTGCGTGATCTCCGAGTTTCCTGATTCGGTAAATTTGAATTCTTTATCGAGCGTTTCCATCTGGGCAACCGAAAGGCCAAGAAGTTTGAAACGCCGCAAGAAGTGATTCCAGTGGTGTGTCGTCCAAGCATCCGTTTCGTATTTTGACCGTAGCGACGATGCCGGCACCCCATTGAGATAGTCCTGAGCCGCCTCGGTGACTTTGGCAAGCTGATCCGTCTCGACGGTCGGGCAGCTCTCGGGAAGTCCCGGCCGATAGACCCAAGCGTCGATATCGATCTCGGTCTCGAGGTTCCGCCGCAGGTATTGGACGAAGCCCTCGGTCGTCATGCTCTTGAACGCGAACTTGTCGAAATAGCCCTTCAGAAAAGCGTCCCACTTCTCGCGGCCGATCTCTTCTTCGCACCTCCGCAAGAAGAAGTAACCCTTGTCGTAGGCGATCGCCGTCATGCCGTCATCCGGGTTGCGTTCCGCAAGGTCGAGTTTCAGCCACGTGTCGCGTTCATCAAGTTCCTCGATCTCTTGAAGCAATCCATCAAGCGTCAAACGAGCCAGCATCTCGGAGTACTGCCGACCGTAAATCGCTTCCATGATTCGCTGTTCGAAGTAGACCGTGAAGCCTTCGTTGAGCCAGAAATCGTTCCATGTCGAATTCGTGACAAGGTTTCCCGACCAGGAGTGCGCCAACTCGTGTGCGATCAGTGCGACTAAAGAGCGGTCACCGGCCAGAATCGTCGGAGTGGCAAACGTCAGTCGCGGGTTCTCCATCCCGCCAAATGGAAAACTCGACGGCAGGACGATGACGTCGTAGCGATCCCAGCGATAGGGACCGTACAACTCCTCGGCCGCGGCAATCATTCGCTCGGTGTCATGAAGTTCCCAGACAGCTTTTTCCAACACTGAAGGCTCGCAATAGACGCCACTCCGAGGACCGAGCGGTTTGAACTCGAGGTCGCCGACGGCCAATGCCAGCAGGTAAGACGGTATCGGCTGGTCCATTTTGAATTCATAGACACCCGAGCGATTCCTCTCCCGAGGATTCTCGGCGCTCATCACCGCCATCAACTCCTTCGGAACCTGGACCTTGGCGGAATAGGTCATTCGAACGGCCGGCGTGTCTTGGCAGGGCACCCAGGTGCGAGCAAGAATCGCCTGCGACTGCGTGAACAGGAAGGGGTGCTTCTTGTCGGTCGTTTGCTCGGGCGACAACCACTGCAACGCCGCCGCAGAAGGACGGGTCTGGTACTCGACCTTGATGTCATGAGTGGTGTCAACATTGCCAGCCGGCAACTCAATCTCAAGAGGCCGACCCAACTGTGGTTTCGACTCTCCGAGCTTCCACGCCAGCGGGACCGAATTGCACGTGACCGCTGAAACCTTCAGGCCCTGAATGTCCAGGACCAAACGATTCGCATCGGCGCTTCGCGAGATCGTCAGCAGCGCCGCGCCGCTCAGCGTTTTGGTTTCAAAATCGACCACCAGGTCAAGATGCAAATGCTTGACGACGGCCTCACTCGGACGCGCGAACGAATGGGGAAGTGGCTGGGCACTCGCCGGAATGGCCGTGAAGAGCATGAGAATAGCGATCCGCAAAAAGCTGCGATGATTCATATAGATGCCTCTTTCGCTGTGTGCGTCGAATACGTTGCCACAAACTCTGCGAATCGACGCATCAAAACCCCTCGACTTCGGCGATCCTTCCAAGAATCCCGATTCCATACTTGCCTTGTCGGCGTCCACCTTCGCCGATGAACGTTTTGATCAGCGGGAATGCCGGTTCGCCCATCCAATCGAGCACGTTGTGCAGCATCAACTCGTTGTTGGTGCCCTCCGTCATCAGTTGCTCGAGGCATGCTAAACCTTCTGCCTCCTTACCAAGCTTGACCAACGTCCAAGCCGCCATCATGCGGACTTCGTGAGCTTCGTCGGCCAAGGCTTGCTCGATCGAGGCAACCGAATCCATCGCATCCTTTTCGAGCAGGTGCAACCCGACGATGGCCCACCATCGCATCCCGTCGTCATTGCTTGCCAGTTGTTTCGTCAACGCCTCTCGATTCGCCGGATCCCGTGCCAACGAAACGTCCGCCGCATCAAGGTAGGTTTCAAGCGGATAGAGCTTTGGATCGCGTGCCATGTCGTAGAGCGTCACCCCATTTGCCGCAGCCCGTCGCTCACGCATTTTTTCGGGTAGCAAACCGGTGTCGTACAACTCAAGCTGCTTTTTTCGGAGCTCCGCCCGCAACTCTGCGATCTTTGACTGATGCTCGGACTCGTCGATCAAATTGTGGACGTTGTCGAAGTCGGACTCGTTGTCGTAAAACTCTTCCGTGACCCGTGGCCGAAAAAATCGCCCCGTGATTTCATTTGTCTTTCCGGCGCGATGGTGCGCTTCCCACGCGGGCGTCGCCGCAGCCTTCCAAAGGTATGCAAGGTGGTGCCCCGCTGGTGCGAAGGGCATGTAGTTTTTGTGATACGAGTACCTCGCGTCACGCATCAGCCTCACGTGGTCTAATCGCTCGTCGGCTCGTTCACGAAATCCGAGGTGATACTTGGGTGCCGCCTCGGTTCCATCGCCCAAAAAGACGGTGCCCTGAAACGTGGCAGGTATCTCCGCCCCGGCAAGACTGAGCCATGTCTTCGGCATGTCGACGAAACTGACGATGCGATCCACGGTCATGCCAGGCTTTTCCGCCGGGTACCACTGCTTGTACTTTTCGGGAATGCGAACCACCAATGGACAGTGCACGCCACTGGAATAAAGAAAACGCTTGCTTCGCGGCATGACACCGCCGTGATCGGAGTTGTAAATGATGATCGTGTCTTCGTACAAACCATCCTTGTTGAGAGCTCGGAGCGCGTCGGCCACCCTGCGATCCATTTTCGCGACGGCACCGGAGTACTTGGCGTAGTTCTTGCGAATCTCCGGTAGGTCGGGGTGATACTCATACAGCTCGATCGTCGCCGGATCGCGAGGAGGATTGTCAACGCTGCCGTGCGCACGACTCTCGTGGCTCTCGCTCAAGTTCACCACGGCAAAAAATGGTTGGCCCTCTTTCCGCATTCGCCATCCGTACTGTGTCTTTCCTTTGCCGCCCTTGTAGTCCCAGCAATCCTTGTCGTTGCGGCCACCGATGTTGTAATCGGTCTTGCTCGGGTTGGACGTGTGGTATCCGGCTTGGCGGAGCAGGTCGGGATAGTACTTGATGCGGTCATGAGGAATCTCGTTTCGGCTTCGCATCGGCTGCGTTCCGTTGGAGATCGCGTACATCCCGGTGATCCAGCAGGAGCGAGTGGGGGCACAAACCGCAGCGTTGTCGAAACAATGGGTGTAACGAAATCCCTCACGAGCCAATTGATCGATGGCCGGTGTCTCGGCATTCTTACTTCCATAGCATCCGACCCAAGAGATTCCGTTATCCTCGCTCGTGATCCAAAGGATGTTCGGCCTTTCTTCCGCGGCACAGACGGCTGAGGTCACGTTCATCAGGATGAGAATGACGAACGTGAAAGGGAAAGTGTGTCGTGTGGGGCTCACGACGAACTCCTGGTTGGGTGGGAAGCGAAGAGGATCCATTTGCTCGCGCGGAATTCCGCCGAGCACACAATGGTACTCTGAGATGGCACATCAAGGTTGCGAGGAGAAGTGAGATCGATGCGAAGTCAACTGTTGAAGATGGCGATACTGACAATGCCGTTCCTCTCACTGATTCCGAGGGACGCGATCGCGGAAGACCCCCGAGAGCGCCTCATTCATCGCGACTTGGAATTCGCCGAAGCCCAAGGCAAGTCACTCAAGTTGGATTTGATCCTTCCCGCAGAAACGGAGAATCCACCGCTGGTCGTGTGGATTCACGGAGGAGGCTGGCGAGCTGGTTCAAGAAAGGGCGTTCCCCTTGGGCCCCTCACAAAGAGCGGCTACGCCATCGCAAGCGTCAGCTATCGCTTGACGGACGTCGCCATTTTCCCGGCGCAACTCCACGACTGCAAAGCCGCAATCCGTTGGCTGCGCGTGCACGCGGATCGCTATGGTTTTGACGCGAGTCGAATCGCAGTCGCCGGAAGCTCGGCGGGGGGGCACCTGGCGATGCTGCTCGGCGTCTCGGGAGACGACCCCGCACTGGAGGGCCGTGTCGGCGGACACTTTGAGCAATCGTCTGCCGTTCAAGCGATCGTTGACTTCTTCGGTCCTTCCGATTTCGTCTTGCGGCGGAAAACTCAGCCGGGTCGCGCGTTGACGACCAAGTCCGGCAGCTTCGCACTACTTGGTGGGGTTCGTGATGGAAAAATCGATCCCCTGCTCGAACGCCAAGCAAGTCCGGCCATGCACATCACGAAAGAGGATCCGCCGCTGCTGATCTTCCACGGGAGCAAAGACAAAACGGTATTACTCGACCAGAGCGAACGAATGATCGACGCCTATCAGGAGGCCGGATTGAAAGCCGAACTCGTCGTGGTCGACGGCGCTGGTCACGGGGGAAAAACGTTCTATCAACAAGACCGTCTCGCGAAAATGGTCGCGTTCCTAAAGCAGCATGGGTTCTGATAATCAACACCTCAATCGCAAGTCCGATTAACCCTTCTCGCAACGCTACTGAGGCTCGCCCTCTTGTTCGTGGTTTGAGCTTTTAGCGGACAAGGCAGCTTGGATTCGCGAAACACACGACTCTCGGCAAGCACGCCTATCATCCTCTTGGTCGCTTCGCGCCAGTCCTGCATTTTGGATCAGCTGATCGATCGCCGATTGAGGTCCCCAAAACGCTTCGACGTGCTGCGTCTCGTGACCGACTTTCCAAAAACGCGATTCCGTTTCACAACGTCCCGCGACTTCATTCACGATCGTGATTGCATCTGGCTCTTGTCGTCCATCGACAGTACAAATCTCAAAGCTCGATTGGTTCTCGTCCACGCTCATCGACACCGTCACAACGTCCTCCGTAGACGCAACTTCTAAGGCGTCTAGTTTGAGTTCATTCGCGGTCGATGCGAACAGCGTTCGCAGTCGTTCTTCCAGCCTATTCGGGCTCGCGTCGGGAAGCAGGTCGTCACGTCCTCGTCGTTTACAGAGCCCCATCAAAGCAAACAGAATGTCCGGGCCCGCGAGTTTCGGATTGACATTCACGCGGAGCACGACCGGTGACGTTGTCGCCAAACGCAACTCCTGCAACCACGAAACCGCTTTGCCGACGTCAATACCCTCCACAAGCCACATCATGGTTTGAATCCCTTTCAGGTCCAAAGCATCCATCGATTCGATGAGCAACGTCTTTCCGTCTGGGCCGCACGCCCAAAGACGTCGAACCGAACTGGATCCCAAGCACTCGGAAGTACCTTCGCAGACACTTCTGGCTCTTCCTAAAACGAATTCGGATTCTGCTTCATCTCGAACATCACCGATCGCATCGGCAAACCCGTCAAAGTCTCGACCGAACACCGCAGAAATGGATTTCAGATCGCGCGGATCGCTGTGTCTCGCCAGTTGTGTGATAGCCTGATACCGATATTCCCGGTCGAGCGTTGCCGACTCGGATATCGACTTGAGTACCGAGAAGTGTTCCTCACTGGCGTAAGCCGCGAAGTTCTGCTTCCCAGTTCGAGAGACGAGGAATCGAGCAAACTCAGCCTCCGACGAGTTGGAAATCAGGTGGTCCAAAACGCGTTTTGCGGTTGCACGGTTTGCGTTCGCACGGCCCTCGTCATCTTCCGAAGCGTCCGCCGACTTTGCGAACTCTCGAAACCACTTCTGAGCCGAATCGAAGGCCAATGCGGGGATCGTCTCATCGATCAACGTCTGACGCTCTCCTTCATCGGAGATCGTCAAAATCATCGACAACGTCACGGCCTGCTGATCCTCCAGCTCAAGTCGTTCGCGGGCGGCGAGCACGGGCGAAACCAAATCCTCGGCTTGATGCAACTTCGCGATCAGCGCCACCATTCGAATGTCAACGTCGGGGTCGTCCGAGAGTTGCGCGAGGCAGGCTACCCACGACGCCGGCAACGGATCTCGGCCGTCGAACAGTCGCGTCCCGAGCAGTGCTAGGCACGCTTGTTGGTGTCGCGTTGGCCCCTCCCTGAGTCGACTTGCGATCTTCTCGATGGACGGCCCATCGCCCAAGCGACCGCGAAAGAGCGTTAACCCCGTTTGAAACAACGCGCGAAACGCAACGCTCGTCCAAGGAGCCGTTCGGTACTCTTTTCTCGGGGGAAGCCGATCGTGAGAAAGAAAATTGACGACCCTCGTCTCCGACAACTTAAATCGCGACTCAGCATGTTCTTTCGCGGTGACGGAACCCGTCGTGTCGCACTTTACAAACGACTGGGTATGAGAGCGCAGAAGCGATGACAGCCAATGATGACCTTTGTCCAACCAGCAATCGCGCCCCGTCTGCGAAGCCTGAGCATCGGCCACAATCTCATCAAGATCGTATTCAAAGAACTGCATGCTTCCTCGCCCCCGGGTGATCGACCACCACGCGATTACAACCGCTCAGGTCAATCGGATCAAGGTAGCAAGGGTGAACTCGTCAGGAGTGTGATTCGACGCCCACTTCTTCCGGCATGCTCATCCGACGCACTTGTTCGACGGTCACGCCCGACTCGGGGAGACGAAAGTCACGACCATGGTGCAACTTCTTGGGGTCAATCGAGAGCCAGTTTTTCAACCGAATGAACTCGGGATCGCCATGGATTCGACGAAGATGAAACGAGTCTTCTCCGGGAATGTTGTACGAACCGAAGGCCGAGCAATACCCTTTGATTCCGTTCCGTTTGAGCAACCGAACCGCCGCGGCGCTGAGGTTGTCGACTTGGCCGAATGGGAACGCAAAGTAGCGAATGTCGCTGCGAACCAACCGCTCCAGTTCCTTGGTCGCCGTGACGACTTCATCCACCAACTGCTCCGGATCGGTCACCTTGTTGACGTCACAATGTGTCCGCGTGTGGGCACCAATCTCAACGCCGGCGGACGCCATCTCCCGCAACTGCTCGGGTGTGTTGATTGGCAGCGGGCGTTTGGCTTCCCGGTCATGCGGAAACGGCTCTTGATCGATGACGTGGCCGAGGGAAACGAAGTACGTGAACGGAATCTCGTTCTCAATCAGAAACGGGATCGCACGGTCACAGTTCTCGGCATAGCCGTCATCGAAAGTGATCGCCACCGCCGGCCGTGGGTTCTCACCCGATGCGACCGAGCGCTGAATCTCCTCCAGCGAAACGATGTCGAAGTGCCTTCGGATCCAGCGAATTTGGCGTTGAAACTCGTCATTCGAGATTGTCCAGCCATTCGCATACGTGTCCGCGACTCGATGATAGAACAGAACACTCAGCGGCATTGTCCGAGCGTGGGCCATTCGTTGCCGAAGCACCCAACGAATCGGTTGCGTCGCGTAGTAGTAGGCGCCGAGGGCCAGCATTCGCGGTTGGATCATCAGTCAACCCAGTGCGGTCACGAAGAAGCGTCCCTCAACTATCCGTTTGCATTTCCCAGAAGCAAACCGGCGGAACGAGCCCCGCGTCGGCATCGACACGCGTTCTTTGGGTTAAGCCGATTACAACGAAAAGGCGCTCAGATCGATCGGCCCGCCGCACAGAGAGCCTACCTATTTCAACCCGAGCAGCCGATCGAGAGAATCAGCAGTCTGATAAATCAAGGCCTCGGGGTGATGCTGGAACGGGTGAAAATACTCGAACGTGAGGTACCCCTCGTAACCAACCGAATCGAGTGCTTCCATCACGGCAGGCCAATTGGTCGTGCCGTCCAACAAGGTGCGAAACGACTCGAGCGAGTGATCGGTGCCCTTCTTGGTGAACTCTTTCAAGTGCACATTCTTAATGCGCTTGCCGAGGATCGGAATCCAGTGCTCTGGAAACTGGTATTCCATGATGTTGCCGGTATCAAAGTGCACTCGAACATGATCACTGCCGAAGTGATCGACGAACGCAACCATCTCCATTGGGGAGAGCAGGAACCCGTTGAAAAAGATGTTCTCCATGTTCATGCACACGCCGAGTTTTTCGGCCGCCGGCAGCAGTTTTTCGATCGCGTCCTTCGCGCGCGACTCGCAAACATCATTCGGCGTGGGATCATGGTCTTCACGCCAAGGCATGTGAACCGCACCGGGGACCACGAGCAAATTTTCCGTCCCCAAGTCGTGCGCCGCTTGCGCCATCTTGGCTGCCAACTCCATTCCCTTCGCCCTTTCTTCGGGATCGTTACTCGTCAGCGGATAGGGCCAAAACAAGAATGAGCACAGGCCGCTGATGGCGATTCCGATCTCGTCGGCCATCTTACGAATCGACTGAAAATCCGCGGCCGTTGCCTTTGGCGAAAGATCGCTCTCTAGGTCGTAGTTCAGTTCGATGCCATCGAAGCCCGCGTCCTTGGCAAGCTCAAGGCACTGTCGAAGTGTCATCTTATCGGGATATGGAAACGCCCAAAGATTGATCGACTTCTTCATCGGAAACTGACGCTTGTCGGTTTCCGAATCCGCTGCGCCGGCGACTTTTGGGTTGAAACTACTTGCTGCCACGGCGCCGCCGAAAGCCGCATAGCCGAGTAGTTGCCGACGTCCGAGCTTATCCATCGAAAGACCCACACCAGAGTTCGTGAAGTGCAACAAACGTGTTTGTGCACGCGGCCGCATGAGTGACCACCGCTCCGCTGATCATAGCCTTTCCCGCCTGATGCTCGTCACTCGCTGAACGCCCAAATCGGCTCGCCATCGATGACTCCACCGAAAGACTGAAGTCACGCTCCTTTGAAGGCACCGCGAAAATCAGTCTTTTTTGGCCCCTTGGACGCCAGAGCGACTCACGGAGCCCTGCTTGACGAAGTAGATTACCTCCCACAAGAGGGGATTCCTGAATAGATGCCCCGGTTGATCGAGGCGGAACCGGATCGATTTGAAGAGCACGCAAGGACCAGAGCGTGCCCGAGGTTTTAGAGAGTGGATGATTCAGAGTTCGAAGCGCTTTGTGATCGATTCGAGGCTTCGTGGAAAAACGGCGATCCGTTGTCCATCGAAACGATCCTGAAAAGCTTTGATGGCGAACAAGACGCGCTGTTTCGCGCGCTCCTGGAAATCGAATTGGAGTACCGCGAGGGGACTCGCCCGACTGCCACGCCAGAGGAATACGAAGCCAGGTTTCCGCTGCAGCAACAATCCATCGCCCGCGCGTTCGCGGCAACGCGTGAACGGCTCGAGCCAACGAAGGGCTCGCTCGATGAGACCCGATTCGAAGCCGCAAGCGGGAGACAAAGCCAACCCACCACGGTCCAATCGATCGGCCCATACCGCATTCTGAAATCGGTTGGGCGTGGAAGAAGCGGACACGTCTTTGCGGCAACACAAGCCGAGCCGATTGAACGCAAAGTCGCGCTCAAACTGCTCGATGGGGAAACCGAGCCACGGGAGTTTCTTTCCAAATTTGAGCGTGTTCGACTCAAACTGGGGCTCGTGGACCATGCCAACATCGCACCGATTCTGGATGTCGGCGAGACCGAGACCGGAACCCCGTTCGTCGTGATGGAGTTCGTGAAAGGACTCTCGATCACAAAACTCTGCGACCATTTCACGCTCAACGTCAAACAGCGTCTCCAACTCTTTCTACAAGTCTGCCAAGCGATTCAGTTCGGGCACCTCAAAGGGCTCGTTCATGGAGCCATTCGGCCTAACAAGCTGTTGGTCACACAGAGCGACGGCTCGCCTTTGGTCAAAGTCTTGGAGTTGGGCTTGGCCAACTTGCGCAGTCGCGATCCGCTGGCTGGCATTGAATTAGGTGGGGAAAAAGTGTCTCCGTTGGCCGACCTACTCTCCTACACGAGCCCCGAATGCTTTGGGAAAAAGCTTTCCGACCGCGATGTCGGGAGCGATATCTATTCTCTCGGCGCTTTGTTGTACGAGTTGTTGACGGGCACAACACCGATTGAACCAATCACTCTCTCGAAATCGGAGTCTCCTCTTTCGTGGGCGGCCATTCGCGATATCGAAATCCCGAGTCCGAGTCACCGCTTGCAACAACTTGGGGAACGAGCAACGACCATCGCATCGAAACGCAAAACCGATCCAGAGACGTTGCTTCGATTGCTACGTGGCGGATTGGATCGAATCGTGATGAAAGCGCTCGATAAGCAACCGACCATACGACACGACAGTGTCGCGGAACTGAGTGATGACATCCAAAACGTTCTCACCAACGGCCGTCGTATCGCCGAGTCGTTTTCCGTTGGCCCAACGCCGGCCACCGATCGTGACGCGGAGGCGGTCACCATCGCCGGGGAATTGCCGGAAAGCGACGCTTGGCCGAACATGGTCCAAGGCTCTTTTCAAACAATCTTGGCACCACCGGTGTTGCCTGGTGAAATCGGTCGATTGGGCGAGTTCAAAGTCACCCAACTCCTGGGCGCCGGCGGCATGGGATTTGTTTTCCGCGCCACTCGTGAGTCTTCCGAGCAGACCGTTGCACTGAAGGTAATGAAGCCGGCGATCGAACTTGACCCAAAAGCCAAACAGCGTTTTCTAAGAGAGGCCTTCGCGACGAAGGAATTGAAACATCCCAATATCGTCGAAACATTCGAAGTCAATGATTTCAACGGCACCCCGTATCTCACCATGGAATTGCTTCAAGGCCGATCGCTCCAAGCAACCATCGAGAATGGCGAGCCTCTCTCGGAAGCCCGACTGATCCAAATCGCAAAGGATGTGACTGCGGGACTCGCTTTCGCGCATTCACGCGACTTGGTTCACCGCGACATCAAGCCGAGCAACCTGTGGGTCTGTGATCCGACGAACGCGATCAAGATCCTCGACTTTGGATTGGTACGCGATGTGTCCCACGACCACGTCTCACTCACCGAGACGGGGGTCGTTCTCGGGTCCCCCAAATACATGTCACCGGAGCAAACCCGAGGCGAAAAGGTCGGCTTCGAAAGTGACCTCTTCAGCTTGGGCAGCATCCTCTATCGCTTGGCGACGGGAAAAGATGCGTTCATCGGTAAGAACGTGACGACAACACTGCTTGCGATTGCAAAAAGCGAACCCACACCGATCTCGTCGCTGCGTCCCAAACTCCGCGCCGAGATCTCCGAACTCATTCATTGCCTGCTACAGAAAACGCCAAGTCATCGGCCTTCGTCGGCGATGGAAGTGCACTCTCAGATGGCTCGGCTCGAAGACTCGATCGACGGCAAAGGCCCGAAGACATGATTGCCAAAAAGCCCAAAGCATGCCCCCGCTGCGGAGAGAGTCTGTCAACGAGCAAGGATTCATCGGGAGTTCAGTTGCGTTGTGAAGCATGCGGCGCATCCTTCCGAATAGCTGCAAAATCGCGTGATGACGCCGGAGGTTCAAGTGCGTCGTCTTCAGCCAAGGAGGCCAGCGATCAACCTAACTCCGCCGAACGACTTGGTCGCTTCGAGCTGAAGCGTTTGCTCGGCGAGGGCGGTTTCGGAAAAGTGTTCCTTGCCTTCGACCCCCGGCTCGAACGCGACGTCGCCGTCAAAGTGCCGACGTTCTCGAGCAAAGATCGCCGCCGCATCGCACGCTTCCGTTCCGAGGCACGCACCGCCGCCATCCTTCGTCATCCCAATATCGTGCAAACACTGGAGAGTGGCGAGGCCGATGACACGCTTTACATCGTCTCCCAGTACATCGAAGGGGCTCCGCTGACCGATCACCTTGCCGACGGCGCACTCGATTTCAAACAGATTTCGATTTGGGTGGAATCCATCGCGCGGGCCCTCGCTTACGCGCATCAGAACGGCATCGTGCATCGCGATATCAAACCGGACAATGTGCTGATCGACGGGTCGGGCGAACCGCAGATCATGGACTTTGGGCTCGCCAAACAGGAGGGGCGGAAGGGTGTCACGCAGGACGATGCGATCGTCGGCACGCTTCACTACATGTCGCCGGAACAAGCCCGAGGCGAAGATGACGCGGTCACGGCGACCAGCGATCAATACAGTCTCGGCGCTATCTTCTACGAAATGCTCTGTGGATCGAAACCCTTTGACGGGGCTTCGCATGTCATCCTTACCCAGGTAGCGGACCCGCAGACGGAACCCGAGTCACCGCGAAAACGAAGGTCCGCCGTTCCGAAGGACTTGGAAGTGATCTGCTTGAAAGCGATCGCGAAGCAAACCAGCGATCGTTATGAAAACTGCGAGGAATTGGCGGAAGATCTTCGGAGGTGGCGCAACGATCTGCCAATCACGGCACGTCGCTCGACGATCGCGGAGAGGACCTATCGGTTCTGCCGTCGCAACCCAGTCGTCAGTTCCCTGACGGCGGCACTGGCCGTGGCGTTTGCCGTCAGCATCGGATTCCATCTCGACAACCTTCGAAAGAAACGAAAAATCGGTTCGCTGACAACGCAAAAGCAGGTCCTTGAGAACGACATCAAACTGGCCGATGGACGGTTTCAAAAACTGAACGCGACCAATACAGAGCTCGAGGGAAAGAACCAGACCCTGTCCGACCAGACAGAAGAGGCCACGAGAGAACGAATAGCGGCCGAAAACGCAACGAAAAAAGCTGTCGAAGCGCAGGGGAATGCCGAGCGCGACAAGAAAAAAGCAACCGACGATCTCGCGATCGTCCAAGTCTCGCTCAATCGGGAGACGGCAAAGCTCGAACAAGCAAAGGTCCGACTTGCGTACACGGGTTACCAATCAAAGCTTCAATTGGCCTCCCAAAATATCCGTTCGCAGAATTACCCGCGAGCGCAGTTGGAACTGGCCGGTTGCGCCAAAGAGCTACGTGACTGGGAGTGGCGCTACTTGGTTTCGAAGAGTTCCCCGCGGCTCTGGGAGAAGCGATTTGGCGAGAAAGTTCTGGGCATGCTGTCGCTCGAACAATTGCAGGCCATCGCCTTGTTGACCAAGAGCGGCATCCAGATCGTTAGTGCCATCGACGGCAAGTCGCTCAAGGAGCTGCCACTGGATCAATCTTCGTTCACGATTGCTCAACCCCTATTCGCAGCGGCCCCACCCAGCGTGCGGTGGAATCCCCTCAAGTCCGATCCAGCGAATAAGTTTCTCGCGCTCACCACGAAGGGTGATGACGGCTATCGGGTGAAGATCTGGGAACTTGCGACAGGCGACACACCTTACGGCGGAAGCAATCAAGACGTGGTCTTCACCGACAACCCCGGTATGGTCGCCGTTGATGCCACGGGTCAAATCGCAGGTTACAACACCAACACGTGGGCTCAAGTCGCGGTCGACGGACTCGCTGAAATGGCCGGCCATTTTTCGCTGCCACACAACGAACGATCGATGGTGCTGTTTCTTCCGACCGGTAAAGTTCGCCTCGGCAACAAGTTTTGCAAGAAACGAAACTTGTCGCAGGGAGCGATGCGGGAACTGGGTGACACGAGTCACATCGCATTGTCGGCGGATCGCAACACGGTGCTCACGATCGTTCAAGACAAGGAGATCGAAAAGCTCGTCACCATCTCTAACAAACGCGACAGCACAACAACGAAGCACGACGCTGAAATACACGTCGGAGCACTCCGAACCGACGCGGGATACTGCCTCAGCCACGACGGGGCACGTGTCGCTGCGATCCTCTCCGGCAAAGCTCATGTGTTCGACTCCGAAACCGGCGACAGGCTCGGTGTGATGGGTGCTTCCGAGAACATCGCGTTTCTCAAAATCGGGCAAGACGATGACGCACGAAATGCGTTGCTCGCGGTCAACGGCGAACAGGCGGAAGTGTTCAACCTGACGCCCGAAAAAGAGCTCGTATTCGCCGGTCGAAATCGCTTCGTTTCCGTCGCCTTTGCTCCACAAGCCGGCTACCTCACAGCCGTCGATGACGAGGGGTTTCTGTTCGTCTATGCACGAAAGATGGATGGGAATTTCGTCCGACAGACGCGGGGACAAAAGGATGCGAAATCAAACAACCTCACGGAAGTTGCGTTCCTGGCCGACGGACAACGATTGATCACGCACGGAAAAGCCACCGCCTACTTCGATGGCCTGAATGAAGACACCGAAGTCCAAAGCATTCCATTGACTCGTGAGAACGCGCACTACCGAACCCCGGTTACGAAACTGCGTCTCAGCCCCGACGAAGAACGATTCGTAACGGTGGACCGAATCGGCAAAGTTTTTGCGTGGAAGGTTGAAGCGAGCGCGACGATACCGACCGCGTTCCCCGAATCCGAAGTCGACTTCCGTCCCGAAGGCGACGTCGTCTGGCTCGACAATCGACATGTTGTTTGTACCACCGCACGACGCAAAACAAGTGATGAAAGCTCCCGCGAATGCCCGATCTGGAACGTCGAAACCGGCGCCATCGAATCCTGGGTCAAGCTCGATGGCCGTGTCCTAGCAACCAATCCCGAACGAAGCCGATTGGCCGCGGGCACCCGTCAAGGAGGCGTGGATCTGTACCGAATCGAAAGGGACAACGGTGAGGTTCGGATTGTCAAACAGATCGGCAGCGTTGGTCCCCTCTTCAACGGCCCGGTGACAGCGATCGGGTTTCACCTCAAGGGAAAACGGTTGTTCGTCGCAGCCGATGAACAGCTCAAGGTGCTCGAGCCGATGACAAGTGCGGAGTTGATTTCGGTGGATAGTCCCGTTGGCAACATCACCGATTTCACCTTTAGCGGTGACGGTGAAGCCATCGCGGTTTGCGGAACCGGCGGTGGAATCTGGATCTTGGAAGCGAATGTGGATATAGCGATCAATGCCCGATGACCTCGAAGGCTCCGTCACCGGTTACATGAACCAACTTCGCGAGGGGAATCGCGAAGGAACGGACGAGCTTTGGCGACGCTTTTACTCGCGACTCGTCCGGCTCGCACATCACCGAATGAACGCAAAGTTTCGTCGCTCCACGGGTGGGGAAGACGTCGCGAGCATCGCGATCACCGAATGTTTCAAGAGTCTCGAGGAAGGTCGCTTCCCGGAACTACGGGACCGCGATGAACTTTGGTCTCGACTGGCCCAGATCACCGAACGGCGAGCCCTCAACGAAATTCGCCGCCAAAGCACTCAGAAAGCGGGCGGCGGTGAAGTCTTGGGCGAGTCTGTATTCCTAAAACCCGGAACCGATGCCGTTGCGGGAATGCATGAGATCGCGGGGAAAGATCCGACGCCTGAATACGTCGATGAACTGAGCCTGACGGTCACAGATTTGCTTTCAGGCCTCGACGAGCAACTTCGCAAAATCGCCATTCAAAAGATGCAAGGGCATACCAACCGAGAGATCAGCGAAAAAACGGGAGTGTCAATCGCGACCGTCGAAAGGAAACTCGCACTAATTCGCAAACAGCTCGCATCGGACACTGACTCGTGACGAGGGAACTGACTCATGTTGCTTGGTAACCCGGCGCGTAAGTTTTGAAGTTGCGCTTTTTGGCGAGTATCGCTCGCGTCTCTTCGTTTTCATGGTGTGAATTGGAAACCCGACGCGTCAGCAAGGGATCGCGTGACTGGCGTTTCGTTCCCAATACAGTTTTCGGATTCACGCACCGGAGGGCTTGCCCCCTACCGCAAAAACGTTTAGCTGAACGGCGCGAGCCGTCTGGTACCACCCTCATGTTCAATTGGAACAAAGCACGAGCAGGTTTCCCGCGTGTCCCTCTCAACGCCACACTGATTCGATCAGTGTCGAACGGTGACAGAACGGAGCCAGTTGCCGGCAAAACTAAACACCAGCATCCCGAGCACGTAAACGGGCATCGCGACCGTCCACCAGTCGCCGACAAACAGCCCGACGGTAATCACGAGGTAAAGCGTGCCGAGCACGATCGCCGAGACAATTGCGACGGCTTGCGGCCAACCTCGATCGACCGCAAACACCGTCGAGAGTGGAACCGCCATGAAGAGCGCACAAATCATCTCCAGGAACGCGCCTCCAAAATCTCCTAAGCCGATGAGCGCGAGTGATGACACGGCTCCAAGCCCCATCGTCGCGGCGACCAGATTGGAGGACCAGCGCTGCTTGTCGCTGAGCAGATACTTTCCGAAGGAGTGAAACCGTAAAAACGTGTTGAAGAGCGGTTCCGCGATCCAACTCAACAGACAGAACGCAAGGTAGAGCAGGGA
This sequence comes from Planctomycetota bacterium, assembly GCA_039821165.1. Classification (GTDB taxonomy): domain Bacteria; phylum Planctomycetota; class Planctomycetia; order Pirellulales; family Pirellulaceae; genus Stieleria. The sequence goes on from JBCBOT010000045.1 coordinate 33,332, forward strand.
AATCGGTGTCACGAACGGCTGCAGTGCGGGATACTGCTGAGCCAACCCGCGCAGCACACGCATTCCAACAAACATTCCGATGATGATCGCCCACTGGGCATGTGCCGCCATGCGACCGAGGAACGAGTAGAAGCGAAAGACCATCCGAAACACGAAGTAGTTGCTATTCAGGGCCTGTATCATGCCCGAGCGAGCAAACTCGTCGGTCGGATCGAGACGCAGAGCTTCCCGAAACGACTCTTGAGCGGCTTTATAGTCGCCGGATTGCAATTGAGCCCAACCGCGCATTCCGTGAGCTTCGGATGAATCCGGGTTTCGTGAGACCGCCGCGTTGGCTTCATCCAGGGCGTCAACGGACCTCCCGAGTCGTTCCAGCGCCAACGAACGCAGCGCCGAGCAGCCTTCGTCATCGGGATCAATTGCAAGACCTTGCGACGCCATCTCCAGAGCCCGATCCCACTGCTGTTGTCGCATCGCAATCGACCCGGCCAAGTGGTAGTACTCGGTCTGATGCGGCTCAAGCCGAAGCGCTTCGTGAATCGCTGCGTTCGCATCGGCAAAATGGTTCCGATTCGTCAGCACGATCGCGTGCGCGTAGTGAGCGAGCGAATCGTCGGGTGCAAGATGAATCGCTTGTTCGGCTTCACGCGTCGCATCATGCCACTGGTCTTGGTCGTGGCTCATGCACAATGACAGTAGTGCATGAGCATGCGCGTCATTGGGATCGCTCGCTAAGACTTGCTTGAGTTGGTCGGCGGCCTGATCGGGCCGACTTTGACTCATCAGCAATTGCGCACGTTGGACGAGGGTCTCACGGTTCATTCGGGATCACCCTTGGAGTCGCGGAGTCGTGCCGCGACTATTTCAGCTTGAGGTATTCGAGGATATCGTCGTAGGTCCCGCCCTGATTGGCATAGACTGCGTGGTTACGGGCGGTCGCGAACCATTCACGAGTTGAAGGCTTGACCGTCTTTGCCGATGCGACGAGATCTTTTGTCGTCAATGGCGAAGGTTTACCGGTCTTGATCGCCTGCTGCAGCTTGGCTTCCACCGCACGATCAACGACGGCCTTCAAGTCGGCCCCCGAAAATTCGTGCGTCTTCTTCGCGATCTGTTTGTAATCGACATCCTGCATCGGTTTGCCTTCCAACAGGATCTTCACGATCTCCACTCGGGCTTCGAGATCCGGCGGAGGCACAAAGAGTACTTGATCAAAACGCCCGGGTCGCCGGAACGCGGAGTCGACGTGCCACGGCGCATTGGTTGCACCGAGGATCAAAAGCCCTTCGTTGTCACTATCGGCACCATCCAGTTCGGCGAGGAATTGATTGACGAGATGGCGCCCCGAACTCTGCCGCATGTCGGATCGACTCGCGCCGAGCGCATCGACTTCGTCAAAGAACAGAACACAGGGACGATTACGACGCGCTTGCTCAAACAGCCCATGCAGATTGCGTTCGCTGTTTCCAAGCCACATGTCCAACACATCGTTGATGCCGATGGACAGGAACTGCGCGTCAACTTCACCCGCGGTTGCACGTGCAAGATGTGTCTTGCCGCAACCTGGCGGTCCATACATCAAAATGCCGCCACCGACTTTCTTGCCATACGCAGCGTACATGTCGGCGTGGGTAATCGGATAGATAATCTTGACCTGGATCTCTTCCTTGACCTTCGTCATTCCGCCGACATCGTCAAACTTAAACTTCGGTCTCTCGATCTCGCCAGCGGACGGCTCCTCATCGTCAGCTGCCATCGCTTGGCGAATCCGACCGTCGACAATCTCGTCGTCGGGATCTGAAAAGTCACCGTCACGCCAGGATTGAATCCCCAGCAGACTTTCCAACGCTTCATCCGCCGCGTCCTCGTCCAATTCGATCGCATCCTTGTAGCTGGAGACGGCGATCGAAACCTCGCCCGCGCGATACATCAGGCGTGCGTGCAATACCAACGCCGGTGCAAAGGCCTCCTTCCCGCGGAGCATCGTTTCGACAATCGCGAGGGAGTGTGAGTTCTTATCCTGCCGGTAATAAACGTCGGCGAGCGATGTCTTGCAAAGCTGCGAGTCGGGATGATGACTCAGCGCATTCCTAAAATGCTGCTCGGCTTCCTCATATCGCATCATTGAGACGAGCGTGTTGCCGTAGTGAACCGAGAGGGCAATGTTCTCGGGAGCCAGCTCGACGGCTTGGCGAAGTGCTTCAAGGACCTCTTTGCCTTCACTCATCGCATTTCATCGCGGCCGGGTTCGCACGCGGTCCTGTATACTGGAATGGGTCGTCACCCCCGCCAGTCTAGACGATTTTGACTTCGACGCGATCGGTCCCATCTTTCCCCGAGGCTGTTCCATGATCCCGTCCCCGCTCCGAGCGTTCGCCTGCGCCGGTCTCTGGTTCGGAATGTGCCTTTGTCTTTGTGCTGAGGACGCGGAGACACCGCAAGGCTCCGACGCCGACCAGATCATTGCGAGCGGCTGGAAACGTGGAAGTTTGCCGCTCGCAA
>JBCBOT010000046.1:0-34965 GCA_039821165.1 Planctomycetota bacterium
GCCGCGTCTGAGATCGATGCGACATTCAGCGGTCACTTCGAAGTCGAGACGTACGCCTGGACTGTGTTGCCGCCAGAGATGCGACAGCGAGGTCTAGCGGAAGATATCGCAAGCGAAATCGCCTGGCTCAACGAACAACTCTAGCCCGGCACCGTTACCCAAACGGCAAGACGCCAGCCACCGGGATGATAGTGAGCGGCAAGGCGCTAGCCGCCGGGATGATAGTGAGCGGCAAAACGCTAGCCGCCGGGACAATAGTAAGCGGCAAGACGCCAGCCGCCGGGATGATAGTGAGCGGCAAGACGCTAGTAGTGAGCGGCGAGGCGCTAGCCGCCGGTGCCCCCGGAGACCCGCGGCTAGCGCCCAGCGGCTCTCGCCACTCGCCACTCGCCTACCCAAACAAGTGCTCGAGCTCTTCGATGTAGTCGAGCGCTTCCTCGGGCTCGTCGACTTCCGCGCCCGGGACTCGGCCGTTTCGATCACATTCCGAAAGGACCACGAGATCGTCAAACCAGGGATGCTCGGCCAACCGTCTTCGTCGACGCGCACCAATCGTGCGATCGTGGATGGCGTGACCTTCCATGTGATGCGCGATCAACCATGCGGTCCGCTCGCTGATGTAACCATCGAGTGCCTCCAATCCCGCGGCGACGTGATCGCCAGGATCGATCGCCTTTCCGACATCATGAAGCAGCGCCGCGAGCAAGAATTCTTCGTCGTAGGGCATCGCGTCTTTGGCAAGCGCGAACACCTGCATGCTGTGAAACAACGCATCACCCTCCGGATGATAACGCGTGTCTTGCTTGACGTTTTCGAGCGGCAACAGAAGCGCAAGAAAGACATTGCAGCGGTCCGGCTGGGCATCGATCTCGTCGAGTTGCCCCTCGAGCTCTTCCTGCGTGAGTCCATGCTCATGAAGCACTCGCTTTTCGAGCTCGGCCATCGTCGCCCTCTCGATCGGCTTGCCCGTAATACTACTTTTGAAACGATGTCCCAGCAGCGAAGGCGAGTAGACGGTCAACTCGATCGGAAACTCGTCACGCAAATGAATGTGCGTGAACTCTCGAGCCTCACCGTCTTTGACGACTCGCTTGCGTTCGATCTCGTAGCCGGCACCGAACTCCTCGACCGAAGTCGCCACGTGCTGAGCGCTACTGGAAAACACATGCAAATCGACGTCCGAACCTTCGCGGATGTGCCCGGTGAGCACACTGCCGATGAGTCTTGGATGAAACGGCGTCAAACGCTTCATCCACCACAGGGCACGGAGCCGCATCGCGAGCAAACGTTTCGCGTTTTCGTCGGGGCCTTCCAGCAACCGCGCCAACAATTGAACTTGGTCGCGTATCTCCGCATTGGATGGCAAGTCCGAGGGGCGAATCCAACCGCGGCCCAGTTGTCGAGCCGCCTTCCACTTGGCCTGGTAGTACTCAGGAACCTCGCGGGTGTACATCAAACGTGCCGCCAAGTAAGCCACTTGCTGGCGGAACTTGAAGTTTAGTCCGATCGCGAACCCAAGTTCAAGTCACACTTTCCAGAATCACGGCGAGACGAACGCTAATAGTAGCTCGCCTCTCCGAGGCGTGAATTTCGTGGCTTGCAAAGCTGCTCCGGGTAGCTGTCACGCAGCCACGCGTTGACGACGCCGCTCTTTGAGCCGCTGCTTGAAAGCGCGTCGCATGGTGCGCAAACGAAACGCGAATGACGGCGGTTCGGGATCGATCAACCACGTCGCATTCTCGTTTTTTAAATATCGATCGTGCGCCGCGCAAAAACGTTCGACGGGTTCGCGAATCGGATACTCACCGGCTTCGTTTTTCCAGTGCCAATCATCGCCGGTCATGACCGCCCCCGGAAACAACTCGTGACACAACTCGATCTCGATCCCCGTCTTGTCGCTGTCGAGGTAAATCAGGTCGGGGCGCAGGCCAGCCGCGGAGAGTTCCGTGAGAATCCCAGGCGAATAGTCCCGGACCGGGATCACGCGTTCCCGATGCTCCCACAGATTCGACAAGAACGTTTTGTAGAAACCGTCTTCGCGTTCCAGCTGACACGCTTCGGCTTCGCTGCGTCCATGTTTCCGCGCATAGTTTGCGACGTCACACTCCGGCCAAGGGTCCACCGCGACCACCGTCACATCGGGTGATGCGTTGAGCCAGTTTCGGATGGAACCGCCCAGAAAAGACCCGATCTCAAGGACGACGTTAAACGTTTTTCGACGCAGTTTCTTTTCCACCATCCAACGGCCACCACCATCGAGGCTCCAGTGGATCGGAAAAAAATCCGGGCGGGCTTCTGGCCACGGATATTGCGTCGCGAGGCTCTCTAAAACGGCTTGCTGGTTGGTCGACATGGTGATTTCCTCCGTGAAATCGAGCTGTGAAACTGGACCATAGAAAAGCCCCCTCGTTCCCGCCAGACCGATCTGTGCCCCATCGTGTCTCGTCGGGAGCCCGCTCCCCACCCTACGCACCGAAACGGGGGCACCGCCCCCCTCCGCAAGCCGCTACGATGAACGCCGTCGTTTCGAAGAGTGTCGGTCTCAGCGTTCCTGCCCGTTACTTATGCCGCTTCCAAGAGTCCCCAAGGATCGAGTCGTCGATGCGGCTCCGGTCGCGCTCGTCCTGATCCTACTCAGCCTTCCCGTGCCGCTTGCACTGCCAATGGCGATGCTGCATCTCTGGCTGTGGCTTCGTCATCCTCGCAGTCTTTCGCGCTATCTGATCGCGGGTTTTGTACTCCTGCTGACTCCACTGACGCTGATAGCGCAAGAAAAACGAATGCATGAGTGGCCGGCGTACCTGATCGCGATCTCTGCGACCGGCATTCTTCCGATACTCTATCGACTCGTCTCCCGATGTTCGCTGACCTACGGAGACGCAAACGAGCCGACGAACCAAGAATCGGAATCGCGTGGCGCGATCTCGGATCTGATGAGCCTGTCATTTTTAACGGCGCTCGTCTTCATCGCGTTGCAAGCCCCCGCGAATTACCGCTACGAAGAACCGTTCGTCCGATTGGTGGTGGCACTGATGCTTTCTGCCACCGGACTTCTTGGGATGCGATTCGCAGGACATCGCCGAATCGTCTCCACTTTTCTCACCACGCTGGTTCTTTGGGGCATCGGGTTTTCGGCGATCCGGTTTGGCAATTTCTTGATGGAGTTTGCTCGTGAGGAATACTTTGTGGGGGCAGACTGGCTCGGTGACGAATGGGATATCGAAAGGGAATACATTTCGATTTTCACCCTGCTCCTCGCCTTCTTTCCACCGCTGTGTCGATGGTGTGGGGTTCGCCTTGCACCGCCGAATCTACAAACCGATCAATCCTTGATCACAGCGGCAACGCGATGGCTACCGAAAAGCTGGCTCGCATCACCATCGCGTGCACTCGGGCGATTGGTCGTCCTCTTAGCCATCAGCACCTTCACGCTCGGACCCTTTGTTCATTTGAAGGAAAGCCCAGCGGGCCAGGGGTACCGCGTGGCAGGCTGGCCGACAAACTATTTGGAGCAAACACAGTTCGGCGGCACCGATCGTCCGTGGTATTGGACAGAAAGTGATCTCTGGGAAACGGACCGCTTCTCGATACTGGGATTGCTAACTGATGTGGCAATCACACTCGCGATTTTTTTGATTCTCGTGCCTCCCAAGCGGATTCGAGATCTGGTTCCCGTGCATGCCATGACCATTGGCCGCTTGGCCGGCGTATTGGCGATCGCGGGATTCATTGCCTGGAACGTCTATTTGGAAGATGCGTTTCGGTCCACCAGAATCGAGCAAGAGAAAACGATCGTCGTTGAGTCGGCGAGGGAACGAAAACTCGAGCTAATTTCCTATTTCAGTCAGCAGGCGTTGAGCCTCGCGGGGATCGAGTTTCAACCGATGGATGTGACCGCGGTTCGTGTTTCAAATGCGAGTACGAAGACGATCAACGAGATCTGGCATCTTGGAGACTTGGAAAGCATCGCGTTCGAAGACTGCAAACTCACGGATCGAGAGCTAAATCGGCTCTGCAGGCTGAAAAGACTCTCGGAAATTCAGTTCGTCGACTGCAAGCTACCTACGGGGTTCGTTGAAACTTGTCTCGTCGACTCGAACGCCGAATCCATCGTCATCGAAACCCCCGAAGCAAGCTCTCGATACGAGCTGACCTCTTCAGATCGTGAGTTCTGGCTTGAGTTGGCACTCCTCGTGGACTCGGAACTCGACCTTCACCCAAGTGTCACCGCGGTCGCGATCGACGCCCTTGAGAACGCCTCCCAAATTGTCATTCGGTCCGCCCCCGCCATGACACACTTGTACGTGGCGAGTTGGTCGGCGAGAGCCCAGAACACCCCAGCGCGATTGGAGTTGGTCGATGTACCCGCTCTTCAAAGCCTCGCGTTACCGCCCGATCCTCCTGTCGCACTCGGCATCGACTCCGCACCACGACTCGACGAGATCTACTCAGAATTTGAAGGTCCGGCGATTCACAGTCTTCGAATGGACGAGACGCCGCCACTGCAATATTTGGCCGTCAACCTGGATGTACTGAAGAGCGTTCAAGTTGCCGATCCGCAGAAGCTCTCGCACCTGATACTCTCGGGCACTCCGACGATATCCTCGACGCCCAAGGCGAGACAGAAACAAATCACGTCCGCCGCCGCAGCACTTCGTTCCGTTTTCCAGTGTGAAAGCCTTCATCTCTCATCCCTTCCGCTGAGCCCGGAATGGACCACGTCGTTGCCACTGGCGGAGGACGTGTGGGTCGAAGACTGTGAGATCGCGCCGGACGCAATCGTTCAGTGGGCCAAACAAAATCCTGAACTAAAGGGCCTCACGGCAGAAGCCTATCAGCCGAACGACGAGACCCTTCAGTCACTGGTCACTTCGCTGCCCAAACTGCGTTCTTTCAGTTTTGATGCAACCAACCTGACATCGCTACCGCAGGATTTTGGTTCAGGCCTGGAGGTGTTGCACGTTCGACAACTGAACGTCGACAACAACGAACTGATGAAGCTGGACTGTCGGACACTGGAGGAAATTCAGATCGCCTCGACGACGATGACCGACGAAGTGCTCCAGCAATGGCAATCCGAAACGCTGAGCCAAGTCAGCTTGACCGGCACGCGTGTGTCGACGGAAGGCATTGCCGCGTTGGTTCAGCGTTGTCCTCGAATCGCGGATCTACGGGTATTGAAAGTCCGCGACGACGTCCATCATGTTCCAAGCTACACGAGGACGCTCGTCCTAAGAGGTCAGTCCATCGAAATGAAGGACCATCGTCTGCTGACAACGCTGGGCTTCGACTTGATCGACATTCGCGGCTGCAACCTTTCGGATGAGGTCATCGAGGCGATTCGGGGTAGAGATCGACAACACGATGCCACCTACTTCGCGGACTTTGACGGGAATTACCTCTACCCGCCGTTTCGTGTTGAGGACGACGACCTTTTCTAAGGCGTCACTCAATTGTTGACATTGGTCACAGAAGAATGGCGAGCGAAACGCTCGTTCACCCAACGGCTTCGAAGGAGTACTCCCAGCCAGAGGATGGACAGAAACGTCGCGGGCATCGCGAACGAATCGTTGTACGTCAGGTGCGCGACGATCGCCCCACCCCAATACGCTGTCGCCATCAAGACGCCAAACTCTTTCAGCGGAGGAATAAGCAAGAGCGAACCGCAGACGATCGCCGTCACGCTGATCAAGTGCAAGTGCTGGATCAAGCGCGCGTTCTCAAGCCCTTCGACCATGTCCTCCGCGCCCACACCGATCAATTTCAAGGCCCCCGCCAGAATCAACACGATCGCCACAATCCCCGTGGCGATGTTCGATGCGAGAGACAACTTTGCTTGACTCATGTGGGTTGCTCCGGTCGACTACGGAAGCTTCACACGGATCGCTTCGCCGCCCACTTTGGCACCGCTCACAACGACCGTCTCAGGGGTTTGCTTGCCGGCTTTGACGACAAACGAACCTGATTTTGGAGCGTGTGGTGTGAAAGACCGCCCGGCCACACGAAGCGTGTAGATCACTTCGTTATTTGACTCGTCGACCAATTGAACGACCGGATCTTCGACATCGAAAGTGATCTCCCCGAGCTTGCCCCATGACGGCGGGCTGTAATTATCCGTTTGCGAAATCGTCAGCGGCCAGCCCGGATACTGCTTGGTCGCAGGATCGGTGATGTCCACATTGCGAGGCCAGCACTCCATCGTGATCTTCCGCGTTTGGGTGTTCAGACGCACGATGCCGAAACCGGCCGAACGTGTATTGAGCACGTTGCCCGCAGGCTTCTTTTCGGGGTTCGCGGCCGCATAGTTGGTGACCTTATTCGCGAAACCGTCCAGATGATCGCCGGTATAAGCCGGAGCACCGTCTTCACGATTCTCACCCGGCTCGAGCGGCTCCCACCACCTCAGGTAAAGGTTGGCGATGGACGGCACACAGAACGACCAGATGGAATCACGGTGTTCGTTGATCCCATGATGAAAGATCGTGGCCAAGTGTTGGTCACCGGCGTAGTGGAACGCGAAACCTTTTTGCAGCGCAGCCAGCGCGCGGTTGCGTCCCGACTGGGGCCAACCGTTGGAGTCCATGTCGGCATGCAAACGACCGTTGGCGCTCCCGTGAATGTGTGCACCTCCACAAAAGATCGTCTGCGATACGGCGATTTTCATTTTAGCGTTCCGCCAGTCTTGAGCCCACGTGTCGATAAACTTCAACTGACGATCGCCGAGCAGCACCGCACCTTTGACGTCCACGCTGGCGGGATCGTAGTCGGGGTTTCGAATATGATCCGGGCGAGGACCTTGCTTTGGCACACGACCGGCTGGACCGGTCTTGAACTTACGGTCTTCCAAAATCGCGATGTCGACGTTGCCCCAATTCAGGTTGGTAAACCAGACCCCGATGCCCTGACCGATCTTGTGCGGATCCGCCGGGTCCGGGAAATGACTCGTTTGCGCCCGTTCGACTTCTTGAACGTAAACACCCGGACGCGAGTAGCCGCCGTCGGCGGCACCGCTGAGGGTTGAGATTTTGCCGCTCTCGCCCCACAAATTGGGTTGGCCGACATCATGATCATCTGGCAAACAAAGCGTCGGGCGATCCTTCATGATCGAACCGAAATCGCGTCCGAATTTCAGCCACGCGGCGTAGTGACGGTTGTGGTCATAAACCTGGTCGCCCGAGAAAAACAGGATGTCGGCGTCGACCTTATTGATGTTGTCGAGGATGTCCTGGCGCGAAATGTCGCCACCGTGCACCGGATGGATGGAGTTGCCTGTAAAACCGGCAATCACGATCTCGTCTTTTTCGACGGGATTCTTTCGAATGATTCCTTCGTAGGTCGCCTCGCTGCCGTGGGCGACCCGGTAGCGAACGGCTTGGGTGTCATCCCAATTCTCAACACGGAACGGCGCTGTCCAGCCTTGTTCGATGACGTTGGTCTTCGCAACTTCGGTCCACTTGCCATCTTTTTCGATTTCCAGTCGCGCCGTTCGCTCCGCGCCGTCATCGAGCGGATACAGCTGAGCGGTGAGCTTCAGCGTGTTGTCGTGGACCGTATAAAGCGCAAAACAGATGACGTCTTTATCCGCGACCTCGGGAATCGTGAGCACGGCGCGACCGCGGCGGTTGCGATTTTGAGCATCCGCAACGGAAATCAATCCGACCAAAAGGAGGCCGAGGAGTGTGGAGAATCTTGGGAGGGACATGTGGTTTCCTTTCGTGATGAGCGAGCCACAATGTACATCAACGCGTCGCCCGTTGGGCCTCAAACGCAGCCAGCATCAGTGAATCTCGACGGGTCCGGTTCACACCGAGTCCGCATCTGTTCGCTCCACATCGCTCGACCAGAGCAAAAACAGAAACAGTGGGATCATGAAGTGTGGGGCTCGGAGCACCGTCTCGTGAACGAACTGGTCGGCTCCCCAATAGATCAAGCTCATGGACATTCCGGCGACGGGGCGTGCCAACGCAGTGAGCCCCCCCCACAGCGTCGCATACAAGGCAGCCCAGCGGCGCAGTCTCGGGATGAGGATCAATCCACACACGACGAAGTCGAGCACACCCGCCACGTACAGCATGGACTTCGCCGTCTCGTACTCCACGCCTAAGATGATCGTGGTCATCGCATAAAAATTCGCGGGCGTCGGCCACATTCCGATGGCATAACTTCCGTGTCCCGCGAACGTCATGATCAACGCGAAACAGGCAGTCACAATGGTCACCCGGTGTCGCGGCCCAAGACTCACGCCGAAGACCAATATCAGTGGCATCAACATTTGCCCGCCGTGCTCCACAAACATGGGCAGCTGACACTGAGCGCCGAGATACTTTGCGTAGCTGAGCACCACCAGCAAAACGCCACCGCAAACCAGGCCAAGATTTTGAAGCCACGACGCTCTGCCCGCGGTGAGCGACAGGAACATGCAAACCAAGTACGGCCAGAACAAACGTCCGATCCACGTCTGCACCAAGCCGTCGTCAGCTCCGGTGCCGACAAATTCATCCCAGCTCACACCGAGCGACTCGGCCAATTCGAACGTCCCGTCGTGCCAGAGCAGTGGTCCGTAGGGGCCTTCCCAGTAGTAGTGGGCCCAGGCCCATCCGGCGAAGCAACAGAACGCCCCCAAACGTAAACAGAGCAACAGAGAAAACTTGGCTGGTGAGTCGTTCACTCGCTCATTCAATCTTCGGGGACGAGGAGAGGTTCCGAGACAGGGCCCTATGCTAAACGACAGACAGGCCAGGTCCATCAGCCGGCCCACATCTCGGCACCCACCTCGTGGCGGTGGTCCGAATCTAGCCGAGACGGGTTTCCCATGCGGCTGCGACGCACGTAAACGGTCAAATCGCATCTGTCTCGAATGCGGGGTGGTTCGCTTGTGAGCACAGCCCCAACACGGGCGCGTTCGCGGCGTACATGTCGTTCGATAACTCGACCAATCCTGCAGGCGCGAACTATTTCATCCAACAGGTCAGCCCCCCGTCGGAACCATCGATGACTCGGTGAACTATGACTTGGAGTTCTTTGCCAAGGCCGAGTCCTTAGACTTCACAGGCACCCAGTTCTTCATGCAAATCCAGTTCCTGGATCAGGACGCGAGTGATGGCGGCGGAGTGAAGGGCGACACGTTGCTCTCGATGCTGACCGATTTTTCGGACCCGATCTCGCTGTCCTATCAACGGTTCGCGCTGAGCAACATCGATGTTCCCGACGGCGCAGACAGTTTTCAACTGAGTTTCCAATTGCCCGCGGGAGCCGTCGCGAACATCTCGAACGGTCTCTTCGTTGACGACGTCAGCTTGACCGCGATCTCGGCAGTCCCCGAACCGGGAAGCATGGTCGCGTTGATGCTCGTTTCGACCGGCCTGATCATGCGTCGCCGCAAGCGATAGGTCGCAGCGTGACTTCCTGCTGCGTCTTCGCACGCAGGAATCAACGACGAAGCCGGTGAGTGAAGTGACTCACCGGTTTTCGTGTTCCGGCGACCCGCTGACGGTGAAACGCTTGGACAGATGCATCATCCACAGCTGGTCTGTGGTTGCGCCAGCACTATCGTCGATTGCGTGGCTTCACCGCTTTTCGACGCGGTCGGTGTCCGCACTCGGCACCTCCTTCTGCAGATCGCTTAAACTATTAGCTCCCCGTCTCCTCCCCATGGCGACCCTCCCGGAGCAACGAGATGTCCCAGCAGAGTAAGCCCACTCGACGTCACTTTTTGAAGACAGCGTCCGCCGCCGTTGCGGCACCGATGATCGTGCCGAGTTCAGCGCTCGGCTTGGATGGAGCGGTTCCTCCGAGCGAGCGAATCGTCGTGGCGGGCATCGGCATCGGCCGTCGCGGTGGGTACGACCTGAGCTGCTTCTTGCCCGAAAAGGATGTCCAGTTTGTCGCGGTTTGCGATATCAAGCAGAAGCGACGTGGCGAAGTCAAAAAGATTGTTGACACCCACTATGGAAACCAAAACTGCGAGATGTACCGCGACTTTCGGGACGTCTTGGACCGACAGGACATTGATGCCGTTCTAATCGCGACGGGACCGAACTGGCATGCGACGGCCGCAATGGAGGCGGCTCGTGCGGGCAAGGACATGTATTGCGAAAAGCCCGTGACGAAAAACATTTCGCAAAGCCTGATTCTTGAGGAGACCATGCGGCGAACCGGTCGCGTCTTCCAAGCCGGCACGCAGCGGCGAAACCTTCCGCACTTCGCCTTCGCCTGCGAACTGGCTCGCACCGGCAAGCTCGGAAAACTGAAGAAAGTCTACGCGCACCCGATGGGTATGCGTGCCATCACAAGCGGTTGGCTTCCCGAAGAACCCGAGCCCGATCCGGAAGTCGTCGATTGGGACATGTATCTCGGCCCCGCGGCATGGCGACCGTACAACAAGAAACTGCTCGACGGTTTCAACTTTGAAAAGGGAGGCGGGTTCGTCGGCGCTTTCAAGGGCGGCGGTGTTCTTGAATGGGGCTCGCATTGCGTGGACCTCTGCCAATGGGCCGTCGACGATTGCTTGCCGCCGGTGCAGTACGACCCGCCAAAAGACGGCGAGTTGGTGGCACGCTACGACAACGGAACCGAATTGATCTTCCGCGAAAAGGGTTGGATTCCACTCGGCTCGTGCCCTGTTCGCTTTGAAGGCGAGGATGGCTGGGTCGAAGCGGGTGACAGCGGTCGCCTCGTACTGAGTTCACCCGAGTTGCTCGCAGGTCGAGAGGTCGCCGAGATCGGAGGCTACCCGGCAACCTTCCACGTTCGCGATTTCTTGGATTGTGTCAAAACGCGACGACAGCCTAAAGGCAACGCCGTCGCGGCTTGCAACGCACACATCGCTTGCCACGCCGCGAACATCGCGTTGTACCTCGGCCGCCAAGTCAACTACGACAATGTCAAACACGAATTCGTGAACGATGTGGCCGCCAATCGTTTGCGTTCGGAAGCCTTGCGAGAACCGTGGCGGCTGTAACGCCCGAAGAAAACGGTCCTAGCCGAAACGGCTCAGCCCTCTCGAAAAGCGTGCCGTCGCACCTGGCACGCGACGCTTCAGCATCCATCCAAACCACTTGTCGGCCATCACCATGCACCTCAATCCACTCATGCAACGCGACCACAAGGTCACCCAAACACGTTCCGTGCACCAAGCTCGATCGATCGGAACTCTCGGAGCTCTCTTGTTGAAAGTCAGTTCGCTGGCCATCGTGTGCGTTGCACTCGGCACCACAGTCCAAGCCCAGGTCGCCCTACCTCAGGAAACCGAACAAGAGTTACTCGACATCCTTCGCTCCGATGCTTCCCAGGCCGAGAAAGCGATCGCCTGCAAGAGCCTCGCCGTCAAAGGCTCCACCAACGCCATCGCGGATCTCGCGAAACTTCTATCGGACCCCAAACTCGCGTCATGGGCGCGTACGGCGCTCGAAGCCATCCCCGGTGACGAATCGGAACAAGCCTTGCGAGAGGCGGCCGAATCACTTGATGGCAGGCTACGCGTCGGAGCGATCAATTCCCTTGGCGTTCGCCGTGACATCGAAGCGGTCGACTTGCTGACCCGGCATTTGCAGGGTGCCGATGCTGCAACCGCTGCGGCGGCGGCCATCGCGCTCGGACGAATCGGCGATGAATCCGCCACCAAGTCACTCCGCAAAGCACTCGCGACAACCTCTGACAACGTCCAATCGGCGGTGGCCGAAGGCTGTGTCCTCTGTGCGGAACGCCTGCACTCGGCGGGCAACTCGGTTGCCGCCGCGGCGATTTACGATGAAGTCCGCACGGCAGACGTTCCGACCCAACGGATCATTGAAGCCACCCGCGGAGCCATCCTGGCACACAAAGAGCAGGGACAGGAGCTGTTGCTGGAAACGCTCCGATCCCCCAACAAGAAGTTCTTTCAACTCGCGCTCGGGACGATTCGAGAGTTCCCCGGTGACGACCTCGACAATGCACTCGTGAAGGAACTGTCCAACTCCGAACCGGCACGCGGTGCACTTCTTGTGCAAGCCATGTCGGACCGCATCGAGACGGTTGATCGAGCCGCCATCTTGAGCGCCGCACAACAAGGCAACGAACTCGTCCGGCTTTCGGCGATCGACGCGCTGCAGCGAATCGGTGATGCCTCATGTCTGACGCCGCTGATGGAACTGGCAAACGACGACGATGAAGACTTGGCTACCGCCGCAAAGACAACCTTGGCCGTGCTGCCCGGGGTCGAAGTTGACACCCTGATCGTTTCCATGCTTTCTCAAGCGGAAACGCAATCGGAAACGATGCTTCTCGATCTAGTCGGGCGTCGAAGGATCAAGGACGCATTCAAACTCGCTTCGGCGGCCCTGGAGCATTCCGATCCGAACGTACGAAAGTCCGCGCTATTCGCGCTCGGAGAAACGGTCGACCTCGATGGGTTATCGGTGCTGATTTCTGAAGTCACTGATTCGGGGCAAAGTGAAACGGAGGCCGAAGCCCAGCGGGCACTCAAGGTGGCCAGTATCCGCATGCCCGACTCTGACAAATGCACCGCGAAACTGGTCGCGGCGATGGACGGTACACCCTCTTGCAAAGGTGTGATGCTTGAAATCATCGGCGAGGTCGGCGGCAAAGCCGCGCTCGAAGCCCTCGCTGCGGCGGCAAAGAGTGAGGACGCCGAAAAGCAGGACATCGCGAGTCGACTTCTCGGCAAATGGAACAACACAGACGCCGCACCGGTCTTGCTGGATCTCGCCACAACGGCCCCCGCCGAGAAGTTTCAGATTCGTGCGTTGCGAGGTTACATCGGTATCGCCCGCAAGTTCTCCATGCCGGAACAAAAGCGGGTCGAGATGTGCCAAAAAGCGTGGGACACTTCAAAACGGATGGCAGAAAAGGAATTGATTCTGGAGGTGCTCAAAGTGCGGCCGAGCAGGCCCGCGCTGCGTCTGGTGGCGAAAGCGAAACAGATTCCGGAACTCGCCGCCAAGGCAATGGAAGCAGAACGAGCCATCCAAAAGAAAGTCGGTCGCTAGGATGTCTCGCAGTTGAAATAGTCTTGCCCCCATCGTGTTGCCAATCGTCGCCCTCGGTGTTTTTCGCCCGCAAGACACCGAGTCGATCTCCGTCTCCTTTGTTAGCCGTCGTGGTTGTGTCCAGGCGATGTGATGCCGAATACAAATTTGATCGACGAACTCAAGGAGATCGTCGGTCGCAAACACGTTGTGACCAAGAGCAGCAAGACCGCCTACTACCGAAGCGGTTTTCGATCCGGTTTCGGTGACGCGATCGCCGTCGTCTTTCCAGCAACCCTGCTCGAGCAATGGCAGGTTCTCAAAGCCTGCGTCAGCGCCAAGTGCGCGATCATCATGCAGGCCGCAAAGACCGGTCTCACGGAAGGCTCTTGCCCGAGCGGATCCGAATACGGCCGTGAGATCGTGATCATCAACATCACGCGGATCAAGAGAATCGTGTTGCTCGATGGTGGCAAGCAAGCCATTGCGTTCCCTGGTTCCACCCTGCACGAACTGACCGGCGTGTTGCAGAAAGTCGGACGCGCGCCACACTCGGTCATCGGGTCGACCTCGATCGGTGCAACGGTCATCGGTGGAATCGCGAACAACTCCGGGGGAGCACTCTGCAAATTCGGCTCCGCATACACCGAGCTCGCCCTCTTCGCCCAGGTCGATGAGAACCACGAGCTAAAGCTCGTCAATCATTTGGGAATCAAAAATCTTGGTGACAGCCCCGAGGAGATCTTCGCAAGACTCGAGCGTGGCGAGATTCCCAGCGAAGACCTCGAAGCACACGACCAGGAGGCATCCGACCGCAAATACAAAGATCGCATCCGAGACTTAACCGCCACCGTTCCCAATCGCTACAACGCCGACCCGAGCCGCCTCTACGAGGTCAGCGGTAGCGCGGGAAAGGTCGCGGCGTTCGCGGTTCGCGTTGACACGTTCCCATTGGCCAAACGCAAACAAGTCTTTTACCTAGGGACGAACAATCCCGCGCGGTTCGTCGCACTCCGCGAACACATTCTCACGCAGTTCGGTGAATTGCCCGACATGTGTGAATACATGACGCGTTCGGTCTTCGACACGGCCGCAAAGTACGGCAAAGACGTGTTTCTCTCGATCAAACATCTTGGCACCAAACGCTTGCCCGCCGCCTACGCGTTTAAGTCCGCGGTGGAGTATCGACTCAACAAGATGCCGTTTTTACCCAAGTACCTGCCGGACCAGTTTCTCTACTATCTGAGTCGGCTCTTTCCCAACCACCTTCCGAAGCGATTGCTCGAGTACCGCGATCGCTACGAGTACTACCTGATTCTCAGCACGAGTGACGACGGGATCGACGAAGCCCGGCGCTATTTGGAATCCTGGAACGAAGCCGACGACGTCGACTACTTCGAGTGCACCGAGCAAGAACAGGAAGCGGCGTTGTTGCATCGGTTTGCGGCGGCCGGCGCGGCAATTCGCTACCAGACCATCCATCAGAAAACGACCGAAGAGGTCCTCGCACTCGACATCGCACTCTTAGGCAACGACCCCGAGTGGGTGGAAGAGCCGCCGCCGGAGGTCCGCGAACAGCTTGCGACCGGGCTCTACTACGGCCACTTCATGTGCCACGTGTTCCACCACGACTATATCTTCAAGAAAGGCACGGACCTGGAGCTGATGAAGACCATTCTGCTTCGTCGCCTGGATGAAAAGAGGGCAAAGTACCCGGCAGAGCACAATGTCGGTCACATGTACAAAGCCGAGCCGGAGCTCCAGGCGTTCTACGAGAAACTTGATCCCACAAACACCTTCAACCCAGGGATCGGCAAAACCAGCAAGCAACCGCGCATGCGTCTGACTTGAGCTGTGGTTGGTCGGCCAAAGTCATGTACGGGTACACATGGAGCGTTTCACACAGCTCTTCGCACCGTTCTTGTCCGCCAATTGGTGAAGAGAACTATTCGTCTAGCCAAAACGGAATGTTCGGGTCCACCGGCATCGTCAGTTCTTCGATCGTAGTGGCCTGACCCGAGCCCTGCACTGTCGGAACCCCAATGGACGACGTCGTGCTAATCACCTCAGTTTCACATTGTTGGGGAGCACAAGATTCCGCAACGGGACCAAAACACTCAAGAGGCTTCCAGGCGGTGGGGTGATACCCATGAAACTGCCTCAGGCAGACGGACTCTCCCTTCACGGGACTCGTTAGGCCACTCGGCCCCACCAGAACTCGATTTGAATTGAGTCGCGAATGAGCGCAACCCGTCAGTGAAACGGCGAAGACGAGCACGGCTAGTACCGACAATCGCAGAAGTCTAGTTAGCTTGTTCATCGAATTGCTTCTGATGTTGATTTTAGATGCGATCAAAATCGTCCCTGGGGATTACCGCCACCACGAAGAACGCGGCCCGAGTAGCGAGTTGCCGTTTCCGCACCGAGAATGCTAAATCCAAAGATCCTTTCGAGGGGACTAATAAACTTCGCCAAACGTGTATCAAAGGTCACAAAGGGATCGCGCTGCACGTAAAGACGGTCGCCAGGCAAGAGTTGATAGTTGGTACTTGTAGCCCCCAACGCCGTGAGTTCTTCCCATTCGACCGGCAAAACTTGGTATCCACCTTGGTTCGACGGCCGTGCAATCCACATTTCGCTACTTGATCCTTGGGGAATGCCCTGGATCAACGACAGTGCATCGAGAACGGTATCATTCCCGGTGATCGGATACCGATAGACGGCGTCACCAATGCCTGGCCCCTGAGTGATGATGTAGTAGAGCTTGCTGTTGTAGGACAGCACCGATGTGGCCACGCGAGGTTCGTCAAGCACCTGGGAGAGTGTCTGCTCAATCGCCCAATTCGCTTCTTCAACGGTTAACCCGACAACATTCACAGAGCCGTACATTCCGAGCGTGATTCGACCATCGGGACCGACGAGGTGTTCACCGACAACCTGCTGGAGACTGCTGGCGCGAACCAAGCTGACGGTGACCGTCGGGTCGGCAAACTCAAGCGAGAATTGTTGTGTTAGACGCTGGCGCGCTTCTCCAAGAGTGACGCCATCGAGCTGAACCCGTCCGTAGGGTTTTCCAAAGTCGACGGCACCATCGATCTCAATCTGAAATTCGCCGTTGATCGGAGTTGCAGCCTGAGCCAGTGCAAGAAACGTTTCAGCGGCAACGAGTTGCTCTCCCAACGCGGCCTCAATTGATTCCCTAGCTTGCTCGAGACTCAATCCCGCGACCAACACGGAGCCATAAGGCGTACCAAGGCTCACCGTTCCATCTGGTTGGACCAAGTAGTTCGCGTCGACGGGCGAGACGGCTGGTGCTCCAGGCACGCGAATCGCTAGTACGTCCCCGGCAACCAGCCTTTCGAGCGAGTTGCGCTCGACAGATACCTGCAAGACGTCGGTGGTGTTGAGGCGGTAGTCTGCCTTCGGAACGGTGCGCACCACTTCGACGCTCAAAATGTCTGGAGGCTCGATGCGATAGGTGGGCAGCGTCGCTTTGCAGAGTTCCCGCGGAACGGCTTGTGGCTTTAACGGAGCGACCTGGTGGCGGACCACGGAGCATCCGCCCGCAGCGCAGAGAATCCCGAGTGCCAGAATCAGTTTTTGCATTCTCAAGTTGACCCGATTTCGACGCGATTCAGACCGTCCATTAGGGACATCGGAATTCAAACCCTGCCGATTCATTTGCAGGCTGGGGACCTGAAAAGATGCCCGCCGGGTCCCGTTCCCCCCAGTCCTCCCGTTGCACCCGCTCCACCTATTTCCGCGCGTTTGGATTCGGAGTTTCCATTATCAGCAAACGATGAATATTGCCGGATTCGGTGGTTTCGCAATGAAAAGTGGCTCCTCGAACTGCGTCTACTGGCAGATACTCTCGCGGCAAGTCCTTCTCTTGTGGAAAGTTAGGGTGTCGTCCAACATTTGCTACGTTCTCGGCGCAGGCGGTCACGGCAAGGTGATCCTGAGCTTGCTTCGACAATTGAGTTACTCTGTCGCGGCGGTCTTCGATGATGACCCGAGGCTCTGGGGATCAACCCTTCTCGGTGCACCTATTCGGGGCCCAATCGCCTCGATCCGTGAACATGCAAATGCACCGGGTGTTCTCGCAATCGGGGACAACCGTACCCGTGCTTCGGTTGCCGAATCCTGCACGGTTGATTGGTTGACCTGTGTTCATCCGTCGGCGCATGTTGACGGAACCGTGGTGCTCGGCGACGGGGTCGTGGTTCTTCCAAACGCGACCGTGCAAGTGGATGCCGTTATCGGAAACCATGCGATTATTAACAGTGCATCCACTGTGGAACATGATTGCACAATAGGGCGATACGCGCATGTTGCCCCCGCAAGTCGGCTAGCGGGGGCGACGCAGGTCAAAGATGGTGCTTTGCTCGGAATCGGCTCGACCACGAATGTGGGTGTTCGAATTGGTGCCTGGGCGACTGTGGGAGCGGGTGCGGTCGTCGTTAGGAATGTTCCCGATCACAGTGTTGTTGTCGGTGTCCCTGCAAGACCGTTGGCTCAGTCAAAAATGGAAACAAGCGGGTAAATCAATGACGTCGCAAAATCCGAGGATCTACCTTTCGCCACCCCACATGGCGCCGGAGTCACGGGAATTTCTAACCCAGGCGTTCGACTCGAATTGGATCGCTCCGGTAGGACCAGACCTGACTGCCTTCGAGAAAGAGTTCGCGGAGTATGTCGGCGTGCGTCATGCGATCGCGGTTTCGAGCGGCACCGCTGCCCTTCATCTCGCGCTTCGGCTGGTGGGGATTCAAGCGGGCGACTCGGTTCCCATCTCAACGATGACGTTTGTCGCACCGGCAAATGCCATCCGCTATCTCGGAGCAGAACCCGTATTCATCGATAGCGACGCGCGTGACTGGAACATGTCAGCGGACCGTTTACAGCAAGCTCTTGAGTACCTTTCAAGCCATGGTAAGTCGCCGAAAGCCGTGGTCATCGTGGATGTCCTTGGCCAATGTGCTAACTACGAAGCGCTTCAAGAAGTCTGCAAGGATTTTGGAGTGATGGTGGTGGAAGACGCGGCCGAAGCGCTTGGCGCGACGCTACAGAAACAGAATGCAGGGACGTTCGGAGAAATCGGTTGCTTTTCTTTCAACGGCAACAAAATGATCACGACCAGCGGTGGCGGAATGCTCGTCACCGATCACGAGGATTGGGCCGAGAAGGCACGCTATTGGGCCACCCAGGCCCGCGAACCAGAACCGCACTACGAACACGTTGAGCTTGGCTACAACTATCGAATGAGCAACCTCTTGGCGGCCATTGGGCGAGGGCAACTCCGTGTACTCGACGAGCGTGTTTCGGCAAGACGCCGTGTCTTCGACTGGTACAAACAACGTTTGGAACGACTTCCCGGTATCACATTCATGCCATGCCCGCCCGAGGGAGAGTCGAGTTGCTGGCTGACGAGTGTTCTTGTGGATCAAACCCGATTCGGGGCGACGCGTGAGGAAATCCGCCTTGCGTTGGAGGGTGAGAACATCGAGTCCCGTCCATGCTGGAAACCAATGCATCTGCAGCCGCTTTACGCGGAGAACGAGCGTTTTGGTGGCGAGGTCGCCGAGATGATCTTTGAGAACGGTCTATGCCTGCCGAGTGGCTCCGATCTCACAAACGATCAACTCGAACGAATAGCGAGCGTGATCGAAAAGGTACACCGATCGGCATTCGCATGCGTTTCACGTGCAAAGTCAGAATCGGCTTAACTGACATCAAGCAGCTTCTGAAACCAACCCTGCTCACGTTTTCCGAGCTTCTCTGGAGTGAGAGCTTTCTCAGTTGCCAATCGAAAGAGCTTCGTGGCCTCTTGCTGATTGCCGAGTTCTAATTGGGCCACCGCCCGGTGGAAGAGATGGACGGGTTGCATGTTCCTCTCACTCTTACTGGCCTCTTGAAGTAGCTTGAGTGCCATCTTCGTCTCACCAGACGCGATCGCGATCATTGCTCGAGTATCAAGCAAAGCGGGGATTCGACCCGCTATCGTCATTGTTTTCTCAGAGAGTTCTGCGGCTCGATCCAACTGCGAATCGTCTTCGCTTAGCACCACGGCAAGATTGTTTAATGCGATGACGTTGTTGGGTTCGTTGGCGAGGATCCCCCGATAAATTTCGATCGCCTTGTCATCCTGATCTTGTTGCTTCGCGAGCGACGCACGGAGTCCAGATATAGAGGAACTCGAACCGAACCGTTGCTCCAATCCATCCGTCAACCGTTGGACCGAACGCAGTTGTTCGTTGGTCAGCGCACCCGAAAGAACCAAGAAATCGATCGTCGGTATCGCCGCAGCTAGCTCAGACTTCTTAATCTCATCGCTGGCGATCAATTCAACCGCTTGCTCCGGCATACCCTGTGAAAGAAGCAAGCGAGCGAGGCTAAACCGAGTTGTTTTGTCAACCAAAACCGCTTTCTTGAGAGCGTTTCTTGCTAGGCTTTGAAAAGGCCTTCGGTCAGCGGCATTGTCCAAGAGTCGCGACGCCTTCTCAGCGAGCGAAGCGGTCCGCGCCAAGCTCAGAACGGATTCATGAATGTCGACAAGCTGTGTGAGCGCGTTCAGTGCGGATTGCGGGCTACCTTCGCGAACGAAGAGTTCTATTTCAAATGACTGTAGTGTGTCGGCTTCGAGGTCTGGCCGTCCGTGGAGTCGGTCAAGCCAAAGCCTCGCATCAGCCAGTTCGTCACGCTTCAACAGCCAGGCGACATATTGCTGCATGAAAAGCGACGTCCTCAATTCGTCGCCGCCCGCAATCGCGACTCGCAACTCGGCAGCGGCGGCTGCCCACTGATCACTCTGCTCAAGAACAAGCGCGAATTGAAAATGATCGTTTGGTTGAACAGCTTCACCGCTCTCGACAATACCCTTCCACGCCTCGATCGCCTTCCCTGTTTCACCGGGGAGAGCCGACCAGATCATTGCCGCCGCACGTTCGTCGGCGAGGTTTCCAGGGAATTCAGCTAAGTTTTTCCCAATGAGGGACTGTGCCGCTCGAAGCCGATCGAGTCGGCCGCTCACCACGGCAAGTGCCGCAAACTGCCGTCGCGCCCACGCAAGGGAAACACTCGAAAGCTCCTCGAGCTTCATCATCTCGTTGAGTCGGATCTCAGCAAGTGTTGTGAGCTGACGTCTGAGGTAAAACGCGATCGCCGTTCGATAGGTTTCCTCAGTCGCTGAAGGTGCCTCAAGAGCGGCTTGGTAGCTTGACGCGGCTTGTTCAAGGTTGCTCAAACGCTCGTAGCACTGTGCCATCGTGATGTCCAAGAGTTCCGGTGCGAGCCTGCTCTTTGCTTCATCGGCGACCCGGATGGCTTTCGCTTTCTCGCCACTATCGCACAAGAGACTCACGAGGCGAATCCATGGAAGTGGTGCTTCAGGCGATAGTTCGATCGCCTGCCGGTAGGCTTCGATGGCTTCATTGATTAGCCCACGAACAACCTGATCATCACCCACCTTCCCCTTGGATTGTTTTGCAACTTCCTGAACGAGCGTTCCGTGCCAAATATGATCCATCGCGTCGGAAGAGTTTTTGGCGGCCGCCCTCGCGACATCGAGTCCTCTACTAACATCGTTCAAGCTAACGGAAACCAGAGATGCGGCACGCCCCAACCCCTGCATGCTTGAAATCTGCTCAGGGTCCAGCAATCGCAACAGCGAGTCTGCGTTCTGGAACCGCCCCTGCTTGTAGAGTAAGAGTGCCGTGTTTCGGACGACACGTGGTGTCCGCTCGCCTAACTCAATCGCCCGCGTGAGCAATTCGGTCGCAGCAGAAGACTCCCCTTGGTCAATGAGAATCTCAGCCTCGAGCACGAGCGGTCGTGTCCACGCCGGACGCAGTACCTTGGCTCTTGCCAAATGATCAAGGGCTCGTTTCAGGATCACCGGATCGTCAGCCGCCCCCAACCGAAGTGCACTTGCTCTGCCGTAGTGCAACAGGGCTTCGTCACCGTCATTCGCCGCCAAGCGTTCGATCGCATTGGTCAGCATTGCTTGGTCCGAAACGGTCGTCGCGAGGATGATACCCAATGACCACACGTTTACGTCCGCTGGGCGAGTCGTGACAAGCTGTTCGTAGAGTTCTCTTGCCAACACATCCAGGCGACTTTTATTTGCGATGCTCGCGACCGCAAGACGCAATGAGCCTTCGTCAAACCCGGGTTCATCCTCCACTGAGTCAATCAGCTGACGTATTCGATCGATCGCGCCCTCGCCGTAGCGGGAAATAAAGTAGGTAGCCCGCATTGTCTTGGCGGCCACATCGAGGCCCAATTCCGAATCCGCCAGATCCAGCCAAGCCTCGGTTCGCTCCCAGTCTTTTCGGCGCAGCGCTATTCGAGCGTCGCCGAGCAATACCATTCGCTTCTCGTCTTTCGTAGCGTTCTCGAGATTGAACGAATCCGAGACTTCCTTCGGTGTCCCGTCACCATCGAGTCGAGCTGCGATCTCGGCGTCCAAGACCGCCAGCTCCGCACGCCCTGGTGCGACCAACTTTGCTTTCTCCAAAATGGCTTGCGATGTTGACCAGTCTTGTTCGTTCGGCGGAGCCCTCAGATTTCGCGTAACGGAACGCTGAGCAAGTGAGATCCAAGCATCTACGGGGACGCCGCCCATCCCAACAATCGTTTCCAATTCCGCATAGGCTGCCTCCGATCGGCCCACCAACTCAAGCACACCTACGAGCGCGAGCCGCGGCGAAACCCAGGCCGCGTCAAGCACGATTGCCCGGCGGTAGGCGTCGATCGCCGCGTTGAATCGGTCTGTTTCCCGGTAGCACTCACCGAGATTGAATTCGATAAGCTTGAGAACCTCTGGCCGATCCACCATCGCGAGCCGCGCCGACTCAAAATGCTCCGAGGCGGACTGCCACTTCTCCAAACGCAAGTCCAATCGTCCTTTCACGACGCGAACCATCGCCGTGCTGACCTTCGAAGAAGCCAAACGCTCAATCAGCTCCCGTGCCTCATCAATGCGTTCGAGATCGATAAAGAGCAAGGCAAGCCCGAGTGCCAGCTGACCGGCGGCGTCATCGTCCGGGTCGACGTTTTCGATGCCCTGCTGATACCAATCAATCGCCTCTTCCTGTCCCTGCTCGACCACTGCCAGTTCGGCCAGAACGATAAACGAAGACGCCGACTTTGGATCGTTTGCGAGCGCTCGGAGAGCGTACGCTTTGGCTTTTTCGGGTCGCTTGGATGCGCTGGCGCATCGCACTGCGAGAAGCAGACTTTCGGTGTCAGTTGGGTCGAGCGTCGCAGCCCTATCAGCCAATGATTCGGCGGCCGTAAATCGATCCACCGCATCTTCCCCGCCCGCGCGTGCCCGCATCGCGTTGGCGTACTCAAACTGTGCTCTTAAAAGGAAAGCACGTGATTGGTTGGGATTGTTTGTCGTCAGCTCGGCGATAACTCTCTCCGCTTCCTCAGGCTGATCCAATTCCCGGACAAGCAATTGTGACAACAACGCATAGACGTCCAACCGCGCGGAGTCCTTTTCGACAGAAGCCCTGAGTGATTGAGCGGCCTCCGCAAAACGACGCGTTTCAACTTGGCAACGCCCCAGCCACTCATAGAGTTCCGCGTCTTGAGTGGACTCCAACAGACGCGTCAGGTGGTCGAGGCAATCCGAGTAGCGGCCGATCTTCAAGGCGCACTCTGCAGCGCGGCGCCGCGGCCCCACCATCTCTGGAGCCAGCCGCAACAAATGCTCAAATTCGGCCCCTGCATTGCCAAAATCGTTCAGTTCAAAGAGAAGCTGGGCGTACTCTTCACGCGCATCTACCGAATCGGGCAGGAGGTTGAGGTGTGACCGATAACTACGAATCGCACGATCGAACTCGTCCACCTCGCGAGCCTTCTGGGCCTCACGCAAAAAGAGCTCTGCAGTTCGATCGGCCTGAACGGAGTGTGCCGCAAACAGCGCAGCACCGGCGGCAAGTGTCGCTCCCATCAGTATGAGCACAAGCTTGCCGTTGACGGTTCGTCTCATCATGAAGCTCAACAAAGAGGCTCGGCTGCAACGACGCGCCGCAGAACACTGGTGCTACGACACGCGAGCAGCGACGCTACCGACGCAGGATGAAAACGTCAAGCGTTCGAACCGATTGGTTGTGAGCAAACAGCCTCTTGTGGCCGCTTCTTTCAACCTTTGAGCGAGAACAACAACCAACTTGAAGTTCAGCGAAAGATTCGGCAAAGAATATCCGCGACGACAAACTATCGGAGTTGCAGCGTGGGATAGAACGTCGAGTAATCAAGAAATCTTGCTGCGCGTTGCATGCCGTTCGCGGCGCGCGGCGTCGGACGGTTGAGCTGCTGGTTCAGGCTTCGGAGCGTACGGTTCTGACGTTCAATCGCCTGCGACTGTTGCGTCAATTGCCGACGTAATTGCAGCCTTGGCCGAACAAATTGCTGGTAGTTCGGGAGCGGCCCTGAGTCCGTGCGTAGAAGCCCAAGGTAAGGACTCAACGTCGGTGTGCTTGGGATACCCGCTGGTCCCAACTGGATTCCGGTTTGCGCTTGAGATGCAGAACTGAACAAAAGCATCAGTGTGAAGAGAATTGTCCAGCGCATGTTGTCCTCCCGAGTGAACTTCACCAACTCGTCTAGTTATCGTCACTGTGAAAGACGCGTCATCATCCGTTTTAAAATCGAAATGAAAATCGTTTTGCTTGCAGAATTTATCTTGACGCGAATCTCCACTCACACGGTCCGTTAAGACGCTGTGTCAAAGACGTTAATAAGCGAATCATTGGCTTCCGCAGGGTGTCGCCTGTCCCTAGGTTACCGCTCCGAAATCGGTTGCATGGCTGCGTCTCGATTTCTTTCACACCAAGTGTCGCTTCGGTAGGTGAGTTGTCACCCACCGTTAGCGAAGCTGTGCCGTTTCCGTCACACGCGTCCGAAGATAAGTAAGCAACGATGGCCTCAAAAGCCGAACAGCCTGTGAGAAACGCACGCGAAGATCGTGTGGCCTTTGGTTGTGCGATTGCCGTTGGTGTCGCACTGTTGGTGGCCTACGGGGCGGAACTCTCCCGATTGGCGTCCCGTTGGTGGGGAAACCAAGACTACATTCACGGATTCCTTGTCATCCCGTTCGCGGTGTATCTGGCATACCAGCGACGCTCAATGATGCGAGGCTTCAACCCCAAGGGCGACTACGCCATTGGAAGCCTCTTGATCGGACTCGCCGTTCTGATGCGTTGCGTTTCAGCATACGTGACGGACCCGGTACTCGCGCCCCTCTCCATTCCGTTTTGCGTGGGCGGAGTCGCATGCATTCTCGGCGGAAGAAACATGCTCGCCTGGCTTTGGCCTACGCTAGTGATTCTGCCTTTCATGATTCCGCTCCCAGACTTCATGGCGAGCTGGGGCAACCTCGCCCTGCAGCGTGTTGCCACGGTTTCAAGCACCTTCATCTTACAAACCCTCGGTGTTCCAGTCGCATCGTTCGGCAATGTGATCGTCCTCACAGATGCCGAGCTTGGCGTTGAGGAAGCTTGTTCCGGCCTTCGATCCACGGTTCTCTTCTTCGCGGTCAGCGTGGGCGCGGCATTCCTGATCGAGGGTACACCCGAGCGAATCGTAGCGGTGCTCATCGCGATCCCAGCCGCAATCATCGCGAACACGATTCGGATCGTGGCCACCGGTCTGTTGTATCAGTATTCAACCACCGAACTGGCCGAAGCAGTTTTCCACGACTTTTTCGGGTTCCTGATGCTGCCGCTCGCTGCCGCGATGGTGATGTTTGCGGTGCGACTCACGACGGCAGTGCTTCCGGAGATCTCGGATGACACGCCGATCTCGCTCGGAAAGATGAGCGTCGCTTGAGCCCGCGACAATGCAGACACGCTGACACATCATGATTGCACTGAAGGACAATTCGGAAGGAGCAAGCCTCGACCGCTTCGCATTGGCCCCCCAGGCGAATCCTCGGTCCGAGTTTGACCCAACCGACCTCGTTCACGGTCTTCGCAGGAAGGGTCTTCCAGCGATGCTTCTTGGCATTCCACTCGCACTGGTAGCTGCGGTCGGCGTGTTTACGCTTCAAGAACCGAAGTACCAAGCGTCCGCGTTACTACGACTATCGTCGCAAGAAAACAATCTCGTCTTTGAAGGCCGTGAAGGAACCGAATTCGCGATCTTCCAAGGGACACAGAAAGAACTGGTCAGTACTCGGCTGGTCGCCATCGCAGCGCTCCGCGACATCACCGATTCCAGCATTCTCCAGCAGGAACATCCCGTTGAATGGATGATGGACAACGTTGTCGTTGACACCCCAGCGAATACAGAGTTGATGAGGGTCTCGGTCGTAGCCACCAAGAGCGCAAATCCCGTGGATATCGTCAATGCGACCGTGGATGCCTACCTCGTCGAGGTCGTCAATCGTGAACGAGACACACGCCAGCGAAGGCTGGTCGGTATTGAAACCGTGCTCGGCGATAAACAAACCGAGGCCAGGCGAAAACGCAGTGAGTTGAAGCGAATTGCGGAACAGTTGGGAACGGGAGACTCGGAGACGCTGTCCATCAAGCAGCAGTGGCTCGTACAGGAATTGGGCTTTGTTCGGCGACAGATCATGCAGCTCAAAATGGACAAATGGTCTTACGAGTCGAAGCTCCGTGCCCTCGAGGCCCGCGTCGAATCGTCGGAAGGACCGGCGTCCAGCGACGTCTTACCAAGCCCCAGTGACATTGACGCAGCGGTTGCCGGGGATGCAATTTACAACGAGTTGATTCGGGACAAGATCGCAACTGCGAGGTTGCAATCCGAAGCCGAGGCTTCGTTTAAGGACAACGTCAAGTCGCCATTCGGCAAGGTAAAGGAGCAAATCGATCTTGACCTTGAGTCCCGCCGCGACCAACTCATGCAAGAACTGATGGCTTTTGCTCCGATTCGTGAAAAGGCTCGGAAGCGACTGCTTGAGAAAGAGGCGGTGCGTCTGATAAAGGAATACAGCACGGAGATTGATGTCATCGCGCGACTCGTGCAACAGCTCGCCGACGACGAGCAACGACTGCTAGGCGAATTCAAGACAGTCGGCAATCAATCGATTGATGTTGAGATGATGCGCAGCGAGATCGAGCAGTTGGATGTCGTAATCGCCAGCATCGCTCAACAGCGAGAGGAACTAAAAGTTGAGTTGCAATCGCGTCCGAGAGTTGAAGTACTTCGCAAGGCGAGCGATCTCGAGTCGGCTGATTTTGTTCAGCGCGCGGCACTTTCTGGCTTCGCCGGTCTCTTTTGCTTTCTCACGCCCATTGGACTGTTTGTCCTGCACGACTTAGTGGGCAATCGAGTCAACTCCTCCAAGAGCCTGGCGACGCGAACAGGCCTGCCAATCCTGGGGACGATCCCGATGATCCCGCGCCGCGTCGTCCGGCATTTGGCCGATTCGAACCACCGCAAAGCGACCGGTTGGCGATTGCGACTCCAAGAATCCATGAAGCGGCTTTCATCGCGAATCGTAGCACCAAGCGTTGGGTCGCATGAGTCTCTTCCGCAGGTAGTTTTGATCACGAGCGCGGTTCGGGGAGAGGGCAAGACAACACTGGCAAATCAGCTGGCGGAATGCATGGCCAGCGGTTCCCGTCGTGTCATTCTGTGCGACTTCGATCTTCGCAACCCACAGTTGCATCTTCTTCACGGTTTGGAGGGCTCACCCGGCATCTGTGACATTCTCCGCGGCGAGGCTGGAGTCTCTGATTCGATCCACGACACACTGACGCCTGGACTTCGCATACTCACCGCAGGAGACGGATGCAGCGCGGCGATCCAGGCACTCGTGGAAGAGAAGGCGGAACCCCTCTTCAAGGAACTTCGCGATCTCGCGGACCTTGTCCTTGTTGACTCAGGCGCCGTACTCACATCTGCAGACACGGGCTACCTCTGCCCACATGTGGACCAAATCGTTTTTGCCGCACGACGTGATTTCAGTCGCACCGGTGATCAAATCAAAGCACTTCAATGGCTCCCCGCAACGGAAGATCAAATACTCGGTGCGGTCGTGACGGAAAAGAGCGATGACCCTGTTGAAGTCGGACATTTTGATCCTACGACACAAGAGACAACATGATTGGCAAAACGGTCACCGTTTTAGTGCTACTTGTCATCGGAAACGTTGCCGTTTCCCACATTCGCAACGGCTACGAAATGGGGCGTGTGGTTCCGCCCCGTTGGAGCCTCAACGAGCTTGAGACAACTCTTGCCGACTGGCGCGGCAGCGACTTGCCGGCGGACCCACGGTTACGCGAAATCTTGCAAGCCAAGGAGGGTGTCGACCGCGTCTATCGAAGTGAGAGTGGGAACGAAGTGCTTTTGCATGCGGTTTGGACCGACGACTACCTGCGCCTTCACTTCCCCCAGCAATGCTACCGTGAATCAGGCTGGGAATTGACCAAGACACAGGATCGCGAAATCCAGTGCGAGAACGGGACGGCCTTTCCCTGCAAAGTCTTGAGTTTCTCGCAAGGCGATCGTCGAATTCAGGTTCTCTATTGGTTTCAACTTGGCGAACACGTGTTTCTCGACAGGGTGCAGCACCGACTACTGCGCCGCAAAGTCTGCTGGGGGCAGAAGGAGTGGCCGCCCCTGATGAAGTTCATGCTTGAAACTTCGGACAAAGGGCTCGGTCGCGGAGAGGAGGCCTTGATCGACTTTGCCTCCAAGGTGAGCGCTGAATTGGATCGCACGAGCAAACGTTATCGCTCCGAGAGCTGAGTCAGGACGCGGAGTAAATCATTGAAACGAGTATGCCAGACGTGAATTCAAATCCGATTCGCCGTTTGCGATTCCGACTGCCAGTTCTTTTGGCGGCGCACACCGTGCTCTTCGCAGCCACTTACGCGTTTGCGTTCATTTTGAGATTCGACTTCTCGATCCCGCAGGATTACCAAGTCGCGTTCGGCGTCACTCTACCCGTGATCGTCGGATTGAAACTGCTGACCTTCTTGTTCACCGGCCAGCTTCATGGCTGGTGGCGAATCGTCAGCTTCCGAGACCTCATCGGAATTGCGTATTCGTGCGGTATCGGATTGCTACTGCTCGCGGCGGCTGACTTTTTTAGTAACAGTATCAGTATTCCGAGATCCGTTCTGGTCCTTGATGCCATCTTCACGCTGGTTCTCGTCGGCAGCCTTCGGTCATCCTGGCGTCTGTTTGTCGAATTCATCCGACCACAAATGTCGGCGGACCGCTACGCACCCGCGGCGCTCGTTGGGCTCGACGACGAGACCGTTTTCCTTGCGGGACAGATTCAATCGTACGGCCGTCTTCCGCTTCGGATTTGCGGACTCATCGCGCGGTCCACGAGGCGTTCGCAGCCGAAGTCACTCGGCGCCTTCCCGGTCCTTGGAGGTCTTGATGATCTTGAGCGAATCGTTCGAAGTCAAGACTTAGCTCGCATTCTCGTTCACACCGAATTGCTGCAGGGGAACGAAATGCGCGATTTGATGGAGAAGTGTCGGCGACTCGATGTAGAGTTGCAGATCGTGCCCAAATTCGAACAGCGGATGAACGGAAGTGGTCGAATTCCGACGCGGGATATCAACATCGAGGATCTTCTTCGCCGCGAACCAGCCGATTTGGATATCGATAGTATCCGCGACCTGATCTACCAGAAGACAGTTTTGGTGACCGGCGCGGGAGGCAGCATTGGCTCGGAGATTTGTCGGCAGGTGATGCGTTTCGAACCACGTGAACTTGTTCTGCTTGGACGTGGTGAAAACCGAATCTTTCATATCGAACAGGAGCTGAGGCGCACGGAACCGACCACGGTATTGTCGACCGTCATCGCCGACATTCGGGATCAGGACCGCATCAACGAGGTGTTCGCCGAACACAATCCTGCGATCGTGTTCCACGCGGCGGCTCACAAACATGTTCCACTGATGGAACGTAATGTTCGCGAAGCGGTCATCAACAACGTCATTGGTACGATGTCAGTCGTCGATGCGGCCGATCGTTTCGAGACCGACAAATTCGTGATGATCTCCAGCGACAAGGCCGTTCGTCCGTCAAGCATCATGGGCGCCACGAAACGCGTGGCGGAAATGTATGTCACAACGGTCAGTAAGCGCTCCTCAACTCGATTCATGAGCGTTCGGTTCGGCAACGTTCTCGGCTCAGCCGGAAGCGTGGTCCCGTTGTTCAAGAAGCAAATCGAACGTGGGGGCCCGATCACCGTTACCGACGAACGGATGACAAGGTTCTTCATGACCATCCCGGAGGCTTCGCAACTGGTGCTCCAAGCCGCGTCGATGGGAAGAGGCGGAGATCTCTTTGTCCTCGACATGGGAAAGCCGGTTCGCATCGTTGACCTTGCCAAGGACTTGATCCGTCTTTCGGGCCTCCCCGAGAACGCGATCGACATCGTTTACTCCGGCGTTCGTCCAGGTGAAAAGATGCATGAGGAACTCGCTGACAACGACGCGGACATCTCACCAACAAGCCATCCAAAGATCATGGCTATCGCTCGGGAAGCATGCAGCGAGGGAGGCGTGAGTGATCTGATTGGATTTATCACATCGCCCGCGACCTCCGAACGCGATATTCGTGCAACACTGCTTTCGCTCGATCGGGCCTCAAATCGACCGATAGAAACGGCCGACACGGTCACGAGTTAGCCACCGAGTCGCCGTCCGCAACGCTCCAGTTGGGGCGCCAAACGTCTCGCGGCCTGTTTAGATCTCCTCACCGAAACTTACGCCTACACAACGCAACAGAATGCACGCATCAATTATCACTGCGAGGGCCGGCAGCAAATCGATTCTGAACAAGAACGCGATGGCTCTCGCAGGCAAGCCTCTCGTTGCCTATCCGATTCAAGCCAGCCTTGATGCGGAACTCATCCATCAGGTTTTCATCTCGACTGACGGCGACGAAATTGCTGAGTGTGGCGAGGCGATGGGATGCACGACGATCTGGCGCCCCGAAGAACTGGGTGGCGATTCAGTGAACCATGGCGATGTCATCAAACATGCGGTCGAGTGGGTCGATGAACGAGCGGACAACTTGGAGAACATTGTTCTGCTACTCGGCAATACGACCATGATTGACGGACAACTGATCGACGACTGCCTCAAGCGGCTCGACGCCGATTCGGAAATTGACTCGGTGATGACGGTCTGGGAAGCCGCGGATGACCACCCTCTACGGGCGCTCGAGATCGACCCAATCGATGGTTTGGTTTATCCGTATGGAAATCGCGATCGAGATGTCTCAACTGAACGACAGTCCTACAAGAAAGCCTACTACTACGACCAAGGGATCTGGGCGTTTCGCAAGCGATGCGTGCAAGAGCGAACAGGACCCAACCCGTGGTGGTGGATGGGACAACGGTGCCAACCCATCATTCGAACATGGATGACCGGTCGCGATATCCACACTCAGTTCGACGTCCTCTTCCACGAGCACTATGTGGCGAACCGAGACCGATTCTGCGAACTCGAGGAACGAACAGGCACGTCGGCAACGGTCGCGGAATAGGTGTGGGTCTTGCACAACGTTGGGAACTCAATGTTCAACCAAGAGATGAGTGCCATGAGTGATACACGGTTACGAGTCGCGATCACGACGTCGTCATTTGGGAGAGTTAGCACAGAACCTCTCGAGAAGCTTGAGTCGGCCGGAATCGAGGTGGCGATGAATCCGCACGGTCGAAAAACGACTGCGGAAGAGCTCGTCAAACTGGCGAAAGGGTGCCAGGGAATCATCGCCGGTACTGAGACCTACGACGAATCGATCTTCGAAACGCTTGCGGACCTTGAAGTGGTCTCACGGGTTGGCGTGGGACTCGATAGCATCGACGAAACTGCTGCGGAACGGCGCGGCGTTGCTATCCTGAACACACCTGGGACTCACATTGACTCGGTAGCTGAAATCGCGCTCGCCGGAATTCTTGACCTCAAACGCCGCCTCGCATTTTGCGACCGATTGGTGCGTTTGAAACGCTGGGACAAACAAATCGGTAGCCTTCTACGAGGCAGCATCGTCGGGATTATCGGAACGGGTCACGTTGGCCGACGTTTGGTCGAGTTGTTGCAGCCGTTCCGCTGTGAATTTCGATTCTTCGACGCCGTTCAGGACCCCCACTTTGCGGCAGATAGCGGCGGTGCATATTGCGATCTTGCAACACTATTGAGCGCAAGCGAAATCGTCACCGTACATCTCCCCTTGAATGAAGAAACGCGAAATCTGATTGGCCCGAAGGAGTTCGAACTCTTGCAGCCGAACGCGATTCTGGTGAACACATCACGCGGTGGCTTGCTCGATGAAGCGGGCCTATTGGAATGGCTGCGCGCCAATCCTCAAGCTAGCGCGTACATCGACACCTTCGAATCCGAACCATACGACGGGCTGCTCGCAGACTTAGACAATGTGCTCCTCTCGCCACACGTCGGGGGACAGACGTCACAAGGTCGCATGGCGATGGAGTGTGGTGCTGTCGAGAACCTTTTGAAGCATTTTTCGCTTGCCAGAGTGTAGGGCGAATGCTGAGCCTCTTGTGTCGAACCAAAGCCAGATTCAGAACGACACAGATCTGACCGCGAAAACGCTGCAAGGCATGTGGTGGATGTTGTCTGGTACATGGGCACGATTTGCCGTTCAAACGGCGCTGTTCCTCGTTCTAGCAAGGCTACTCACACCACACGACTTTGGGCTGATCGCGAGCGCGCTTGTCTTAAACAAGTTTGCCGAACAAGCGACCTACTATGGTCTAAGCCAGTCGCTGATTCAGCGAGACGAGTTGTCCGAAAGCGACCTTCGGTCGAGTTACTCGCTGTCGTTGATTATCAGCGGATTGATGATTTCGGTCGTTTGGCTTTCGACCCCGTTGATCGCGTGGCTCTTTCACTCGCCCGAATTGCGGAACATCCTGCCGGTACTGATTTGGATATTTCCGTTCCAGGCGATTACATCCGTTTGTGAGGCTATTCTCTACCGCAGGCTCGACTTCAAGAAGCTCGCATTCCTTGATGTCATTGTCTACGTGTTTGCGTATGCATTGGTCGCATCCTTGCTCGCCTTCTTGGGGCACGGCGTTTGGTCTCTTGTCTGGGCACAAGTGTCGAGCGTGGTGTTGAAATGCGTTTTGGTTTTCCGAGCGTCGCCGTTTCCGCTCATGCCCCTGTTGGATGGCGCAAAGATGCTCGTACACGTCCGGCAGGCCTTTGGGTTTACCGTCGACGGGTTGATCAGTTTTGTTTCGGTTCAAGGTGACAACCTGACCATTGGCCTCTTGCTTGGCCCCGTCTCCCTTGGGTTGTATGGGCGGGCCTACCAATTGATGTCGATGCCTATCTCGCTGTTCGGGCAGGTAATGAAGAAGGTCTTGTTCTCCACTTTCTCTCGGGTCAAGGACGAAGAGGAGAGGCTTTCGATCGCGGTGCGGCGGGGCCTTGCGGGTGTGGCACTCGTCACGATTCCGATCGCTTCCATTTTGGTAGTAACCGCTCCCGAAATGATCCGAGTGATTCTTGGGCCGGCCTGGATCGACGCAACACTTCCTTTCCAGATTCTTGCACCAGGGATGTTCCTGCGTTTGGCGTACCGGCTCGCTGATAACTTGGCGTGGTCGAAGGGAGCCGTCTACAAAAGCGCGCGACGACGCGGAGTCTACGCTGGTTGCGTGATCGTCGGAGCCGTTGTCGGTAGTGGCTTTGGAATACCGGGGGTCGCGTTTGGGATCATCGTTGCACTTGTGATCTACTACCTTCTCGCAATGCACTTGGTGACGGAACTCTCAAACTTGCGGGTCTACGACCTTTGGTGTGCCCACTTGCCTGGCATCATTTGCGGCTCACTGGCCCTTTCGGTGTCGCTCATTTCGATTTGCATTTGCCGCTTCCACAGCATTCCAGATGCACTGACGCTTGCCGTTACGCTCGTCACAACAGGTGCTTGTTTGCTGTTTGCCTCCGTGTCAGTGCCAGGATTCGCCTTGGGGCGAGACGGACTTTGGTGGAAGGAGAAACTTGCGACAACGGCTCGCAATAGGCTCCCAAGTTCTCTGGCGAGAAGAACCGCATAAGGCCGACTTGCCTACGTTTTCAACAACTACTTGAGGAGGAACGAGTTACATGCCGCATCGCTCATTTCGCTTGCCACGGCTTCGCATGAACCGTGTGATCTCAGAACTCGCACCGCTTTTTGACGGTGACGTCATCAATGTTTCAGCGTGGGATGATCGCGATAAGGAAGGACGAACCTATCGGGACTATTTCTCGAAAGCGTCCACTTACAGCACTAGCAACCATGAGGGCGAACGCGGCGTTGCGGACGCGGCGGATGTCTCAGACTATGCGCTGGATCTCACCGCGGAACTCCCGAAGGAGCTGACCGGGAAATTCGATGTGGTCTTTAATCACACGACGTTGGAACACATTTTTGATGTGACGACGGCGTTTCACAATCTCTGCCTGATGACCCGAGATGTTGTCATCGTTGTCGTGCCCTTTGCTCAAGAGATGCACTACAACGAGAGCTACGGAGACTTCTGGCGCTTCACACCGATGGTGATGCATCGACTTTTCGAATCCAACGGGTTGAGCGTCGTGTTTGAGGCTGCGAATGACGATTCGAATGCGGGACTCTACGTTCTGACCGTTGGAAGCCGTGACCCTGACAAATGGCGTGACAGACTTCCCGACTCGGCGCCGGTAGAGCAACTCGGGAAGTGGATCGGAGCAACATGGCGCGATCGAACCCGGGCGACCGCTTCGAAATTCGCAAAGACGATCGGCGCAAAGTAGGCAACCCATTCTGCCTACGGTACCTGCACTTTGAGCCAGAGCCTTCCGACCATCAATCGAGACCCACTGGAGAGATTGGATGCTCAGTCAAGCGATTATCTTTGACTTCGACGGCGTGATTCTTGAATCACACACAGTGAAAACGAACGCATTCTTCGAGCTTATACGACGAGAGTTCAACGAAGAGCATGCCTGGGCGATGCATGACTACCATTGCAATCACCTTGGCATTTCGCGATTCCAAAAGTTTGAATGGTTCTATCGTGAACGATTGGGCAAGTCGATCACGCCTGGCGAAAGTCGTCGGCTCGGAAAGGCCTTTTCCGACCTTGTCTTCGAACAAGTGCTGGCCGCGCCCGCAGTCCCTGGAGCGGTTGAATCCCTGGAGCGACTTCAGTCGCTGGGTTTGAAACTCTTCGTCGCAAGCGGTACGCCGCAAGAAGAACTCGAGCAGATTGTGGAATGTCGGATGCTCAGCTCATTCTTTACGGAAGTATGGGGAACCCCGTCCCTAAAGCCGGACATCATTCGTGATCTGATGAAGCGATACGAAATGGAAGCGTCGCAGATCCTCTTTGTCGGAGACGGAGCGTCCGATTGGAAAGCAGCACGGGCGACGCACGTACCATTCCTAGCGAGAACCACCGAAGGCACCTTTGACACGTGGCGAGCACGTGGGGTCGATCAGGTTCCAGACCTCATCGGTTTAGCCGATCGCATGCTTGCCACAACTGAGAGCGGGGTTCCCACGACGTGACGAAGTGGGTTCCGTTTGTCTACGGTTTCGCGTTAGGGGGATGGGTAATCATCGCGCATTGGATGGTGCCGAACCTGATTCGAGACGCGTATGATGGAGAGAGTCACCCACTTCTGAATGGATTGATTGAAGGCCAGGCATACAATCCGGTCGAACTGTATCTGGAACGATGGAGGAGCTATTTCCACTGCAGTCTCCTAATCGGAACCTGCATCATCCCCGCCTTCTACGTCAGTTTCTCGAAGGGGACGGGGAAATTCCTGCGAGAACAGGTCGGCGAGTGCGGTGCCGAATCGATCGCCGTGACGCGGATCCTCGTTTTTGCAATCCTTCTCTTAAATGTCTGCTGGGAAAGTGTCCCCAGTATCGCGGAGATACCGGAGTCGGTTCGGGTGAAGATGGGATTGATGTCCCTCCTTCATCGCTTTCCTGGCTGGGACGCGATCTATGATCATCAGTCGGTTCTTCTCAGAGATGGGCTCGT
>JBCBOT010000047.1:0-34867 GCA_039821165.1 Planctomycetota bacterium
TTCACTCGACTGAATGCATGCGGAGCGGACCCCGAACTCGTTTCGCTCGCGATGAAGTGCCTCGCACTTGAACCATCCGATCGTCCAAGTGATGCCAACGCACTGGCTGATCAAGTCACGGGGTATCTCGAATCCGTCGAAACGAAACTTCGAGAGTCCGAAGTCGAACGCGCCGGTGACGCCGCGCGTGTGGTTGAGCAACGCAAGCGATTCCGTGTAACCCTCGGTTTGAGCGCGGCTGCGCTCACTTTTCTGCTCGCCGGCATCTTCGCTACCGCTTGGCAAGCCCGTGAAGCCAAACGGCAATCGCGAGTTGCTAAGGATGCTCGCGAGGAAGCGACAACGGAAAGGGACAACGCACGAGAAGCGGAGAAGAATGCGATCAAAGAAAAGACGATCGCGGAAGAAGCAACACGTCGTGAAGAAGCCATCGCCAAGCAGCGGCGGCGCGAACTCTACGCTGCCGACATGCAGCTTGCCGATCAGCTGTATCGCGGGCAAAACGGAGAGCAAAAGCGGATACGAGAAATCCTGGCCTCGTGGATTCCCATCGACGATCAGGAAGACTTGCGCGAGTTCTCCTGGCGGTATCAGTGGACGCGTCTTCATGGCAACGCCAGCGTCAGCGTGTCGAAATGCAAAGGCGTCGCCATCACACCGGCGGGCAAAATGGTTGTCGCCGACACTGATGGTCTACACGAGGTGGACGACATCGGACAGAAGAGCAAGCTGATTGATTGGAAGCTCGAGTATCCGTGGGCCTGGTTTTCGCCAGACGGGCGATGGGTCGCTTCAAAGTTCGAATCCGGCGTCGAACTTTACAACATCGAAAGTGGCAAGAAAGTCCTGTCGCTACCTCAAACCAGGGCTTCGTTTTCGGCGAATGGAAAGTTCTTTGCGGCGTGGAAAGGCGGAGCGAAAGTTGATTCGTTGGGTGAAGACGAAGACGCAATTCCCGTTTGGAAACTGGATGGCGAAACAGCGACTTCGATTGAGTCACTTGTGCCTGGCGATATTTCCAAGTTACCAGGGAAAAAGTCTCAGCTGCCCGAATTCGCGAGCGATTTAAAACTCGGCAGCGACGGGAAGTCATTTCTCAGATGCGTGGATGACTCGGTTTATGCTCAACTCAATGGGAGCACGGAACCTGTCTTTTGGTTTCACCGCGATCAGGCGAACTGTACGTGGTCTCCCGACGGAAAGATCATCGCGTCGACATCCAGTGGTTCCGTTGACCTGCGGCTAAGGTCCGAAATTTCGGAGAAACGCACCCAGGAGCAGCTGACTTTTTCGAGTCACGGGAAGCAGATTCAAACGCTGCGTTTCTCCCGGGATGGAACCGTACTGGCAACGAGTGGAGATGATGGCACCATCGACCTGTGGGATGTGTCTGCTGTAGTTGCTGCCGTCGAACGAATGGGCCTTTCAAACCAAAAGCAAGACGAGGAGAAGGAATTGAATGTCGCCTCAATCAGTTCGTTGCCGAAGCCTCGATTGATGCGCACCATCAAAGCATTTCCTCAGTTCGGCGGCAGTATTTCAAACCTCGACACGGCCCTGAGCTTTTCTCATGACGGTTCTTTGCTTACAGCCCTTAGTTCGCAGGAAAAAGTGAAACTCTGGGATCTGCAGAATGTTCCTGGACAGTACCAGATCGATCAGGTCAGCGAAGATCTGTACGGGTGGTATATTCCGATCAACGGAAGGCGAGACGACGAAGGTTATCATCCGCAATTAGGCTTGATTCGGCCTGACGAGATTTTGGAAGGCGGTGCTGAGTTTGGTGAGCGGATTGTCGCCATCTTTGATACAGAAAAAGGTGATTGGCTCGTTCGTGACGGGATGGAAACTTGGTACGACTTTTCGCTGCTCGTGAAAGGAGCCCGAGGAAGCGAGATCCGATTGAAGCTGGAGAGTTCAAATGGCGAGCAACATGAAGCGACGCTCCGTCGACAGCGCCAAATGTTGAATCAGAGCCCCAGGTCGTTTTCGGTCGCATTCGCTCCGGATGACAACAGTGTCGTCGTGGGTGACTACACTCTTGGGGCGACAGAGCTGAACTTGAATAGTCGTAAGTCAACTCGCTATCCGCAATCAGGGATGTCCGGAGCATACTCTCCTGACCGTCGCCTTGTCGCGCTCGACCACGCTCTTGGTATCTCGATTCGAGATGTCGCGACAGAAAAAGAACTCTACCAATTGGATTCGCTGATTGATGGTGATTGGACCTCGAAGACCTTTGGCGGCAACCTCGCGTTTTCACCAGATGGAAAGTTTCTCGCACATGTTTCAGGTTATCGTTACGAAAACCAACGATCCGACCTGAATGTTTGGCGCACCAGCGACTTCAAGAAAGTGGGCGGCGGGCCATTGCGTCAAAAAGAAATCACCATGGCGGCCTTGGCCTTCTCGCCAGACAGTTCCCGGCTGTTCGTCGGAGACTATGACGGAGTCGTGGATATCTGGAATACCTCCGACTGGACTCAGGAGGATTCAATGGTAACGGTTACGAATCAAATCAGCAGCCTTATCGTTTCGTCGGACGGGAAACGACTGATCATTGGGCATTGGCGGGACTTCACTCTGGGAGGTTCTGTCCGTGTTTGGGACCTGGAAACGAAAGAATTCCTTTACGCTCTCGGATCTTCGTCTTCGTCCGTAAGCTCCATGTCTCTCTCCCCGGACGACCGTACGCTGGCTGTCGGCAGAATGGATCACAACGTTGTGTTGTGGGACATGGAAACCGGCAAGCGACTTCAAACGATCCAGTCTCATTCCGAGTCGGTTTTCGGGGTCGCGTTTTCGCACGACGGCAATCGACTGGCCACCTTAAGTACCGACGGTGTGCTTCACGTTTGGGATGCAAAGACGTGCTCAGAGATTGAGGACGATGCCGAAAACATTGATCTGCTTCTTATGTTGGGTGTCGAACACTGGATGCAGCAACGTTTTGTGAAAGGTGAAAAAACATTCGCTCTTGCCCTTGCGCTGAACCAAGAATTTGGCCACCTGAGCGAAAGTCGTTTCTGAGTGCACGGAGAGTTGCCGTATACGAGACGCTGGCCATTCCGCGAACTCGTAGTCGAGCCATTCCCATCTGTTTTTTGAATCGCGACATCGTTGCTTCGACGCCCGCCCGCCATCGATAGCGAAAATCGTCCTTCGCTCCGCGATCCGTCGTAGTCGAAGAT
Source organism: Planctomycetota bacterium (assembly GCA_039821165.1). Lineage (GTDB taxonomy): Bacteria > Planctomycetota > Planctomycetia > Pirellulales > Pirellulaceae > Stieleria. The sequence goes on from JBCBOT010000047.1 coordinate 3,192, forward strand.
TTACCCGGTCGTGTGTGTACTGGTATCTGGCTGATCCGCGTCCGACCGACGAAGCGGGGCATCGATCCTTGCAGGGACAGCCTTCACATGCTGTCCACGCAAAAACGACTTGGAGGCGAACGCCAGCTACGCTTGTCTCAATCGGATGCTCGCCAGCGGGGCATTGTGTTATTCGACCATCGATATCGAGTTCAAAATCCTCAAGTGTAAACTTGCCCTGCAACTTGCCTTTGGGCGTTTGCGCAGGCGAGACGATTTCGACATTGCGATGACGCCCCTTTCCGAGACATTCAGTCGATCCGTAGTGGGAATCCGCACGTCGTTTCTTCTGGCCTCTAGGTCAAGCTCGATCAGTCGTTCCGGTAGCGAGGCTTACTGCGTTGAAACCCGAACAAAGTCACGCTGTCCAGCTAGCGACGCAGTTGCCCAAGCACTGCTTAGGAGACAAGCCTATCTAAAAATCTATGGTTGAAATCAGTGCATCTCGGATCCGGTAGTGTCCGTCAAGTTGCGCACATTTGATTTTCAGCCTGGCTCTGAAGAATCTTCTTTTGGTCCGCGAGCGGACCAAAGAAGATTTTTTACGCGGCTCAGCTGGCGTCCTCCTGCGGTTCGTGGAGCCGGTCCATATCAAGATAGCGTCGAGTGCCCCATTTCGTCCCTGCGACGTGCCTCAGACGAGCAGCAACCAGCATCAACGCACTCTTGCCATCGGGGAACGCGCCCACAACTCGCGTGCGGCGACGTATCTCCTTCATGATCCGTTCGAGCATGTTGTTGCTACGGATTCGCGTCCAGTGCTCACGCGGGAACGACATGTACGTCAGGGTCTCCCCAACACCATCCTCAAAGCACTTCGCTGCTGCGGCAAGTCGCATCGAACGAAGTTTCTCAGTCACAGCTGTAGCCTTCTCACGAGCGGCGCCGACGTCTTCTTGAGCGTGCACGGCCTTGAGCATCGCCGCGACGTCTTTGGACTTACCACGTGGGACATCTTTCAAGACGTTGCGGTAAAAGTGAACGATGCAGCGTTGCCATCCCGCTTCCGGAAAGAACTCCCCCAGCGATTCCACAAGACCAAGGCACTTGTCGCTAACGACCAGACGCACGCCCCTCAGGCCACGCTCCTTCAGATGACGCAGGAAGGATCGCCAGCTCTCACTGTCTTCCTTGGCTCCCTCGCAAACACCGAGAATTTCGCGATGTCCGTCAGCCCGGACACCGACTGCAACCAGCACCGCAACATTCTTGACCTCGCCTCCCCAAGAGCGTTTGAGCCAGATCCCGTCGAGCATCACGTACGGATGCTCCGTGGTCAGAGGCCGACTTCGCCACTCTTCAATCCGTTCGTAGATCTTCTGGTTCAGCTCGCTCACCGTGCTCGAGCTTACGCGAGTACCCCACAGGGCCTCCGTGATGTCTTCCACTCGGCGAACCGAAACTCCAGCGAGATACATCTCGACCAGAGCCTCCTCCACGCTCGACTCCCGTCGCTTGTATCGCTCGATGATCTGTGTCTCGAACGGCAGCTTGCGTAGTCGCGGCACCTTGAGCGAGACCTTGCCCGCCTTCGTCTCGAGCTTGCGACCGTAAGATCCGGCACGAGAGTCGATGCGGTCCGGCGTCCGCTCGTACCGTTTGGCGTTGCAGAGCTTGTCCGCTTCAGCGTCGAGCATCTGATTCAACGTCTCCTCGACGGTCGACCGCACAAGCTCGTCGAGGTGGCCTCGAACCGCTTCACCGTCAACCTTGATCGCATCACGAAGCTCTTCGCTGATGCCTTCTTCTGGTACATTCGTCATTGTCAGTCCTTGGATCTGGGATTGGATGATGTCGTAATCAAATCAATACCAGAGCCAGGGCTGGCTCTCAAATGAGCGCAATAATCAGGACGTTATCTCGGATCCGCAGACGCTCCGTTTCCAAGACGCATGCAGTGACGCTCGACAGAGCAAGTTCCACTCGACCACAGTGCCGCAGCACTCTCCGTTCGCGATCTCGTCGGGGTGGTGACAAGAAGTTGGTTTCCATGCAGGTTTGGTTCTTGGAGCTTGTTCTTCAGCGTTTGTCTGGACCCTGGACTCTGATCCGTCAATGAGGTCCGGTTTGTATCCCAAGTTGGGACATGGCGAAGTGTGGTCGGTGCGATTGGAGCAGCATTTCTTCAAACGCTGCTCTCGTATCAATCATGCTTAGCGGGCGTCCCAAGTTGGGACGTCCGGCGCTGCGCCTCATGGATGTTTTGACGAAGGTTGGTGTAATCCACCGAGTGCATGACAAGACCGTCACGGAGCCATGTGACGGCCTTGCAAATCCGGCCCGTGCGGTCCGAATGAAGTGAAGGGGGCGATTGCCCCGCTTCGTTAGTTCGCCGGTTCTTCTTTGTCGGCCGCTTTCAAGGCGATGATGCGGTTCGCAACGTTGGTGTGGAGTACACCCAACTTCAGGTTGTCTGCTTCCGACAACGAATCGGTATCTCGCCAATCACCTCTTTCGTCCGTGTAGCCTCGGCTGTAGTTCACGGAGTAGTACGGTGGCTTGCCGTCTTTACCTGGGTTTCTCCAGATTGTGCCCTTCAGCGTTCCGAAACGGATAGTGTCCGCGGGTTTGTTGGTATTCGTTTGTGTCATGGTACGTCTCCTTTCGTTGTTTGTTGACCATGGTCCGCGGATGGCCGCGTCGGCGACGGATTTCGCATGGGGTGGTGCGGCACGCAGACGGCTTGCCGGCGAGTACACGGCCCCATTGCGAAAGCCGTCTCAGTCGTGGCAGCGTGTCCTATTGGTCATCAATGACGAAACGAAGATGTGCCTGACTTCGAATCTCAATGCCACACCCGCAAGAAACATCTCGAATTGGTGGAGGTGGATCGCCGGAGGTTTGGATCGAGGACGGCGGATCGTCCTTGTGCTTGATCGGCTTAGTGGCAGTGGGCGCGTTGGTGAGTGCATCCTGGTTTTGGCGGAAGTGTCATTGAATAGTGATTGCTCCACTGCCACTCCGATCACCACGCCGCCCGTCCGCAAGCTCAAGCCGATCTGATGGACGCGGTTGAATTTAAGGGTGAGCCCGTTTTGCTAAACAGGTCAAAAATGCATGGCTGCGATACCCGCCAAGCCTCAGTTTTGAAAGCGGTGGCCCCTGGCGCTGCGGATCATGTCTTCACGTTTGGCCCTGGCGGAAATGCAGGCTGGCTTCCGTTGGTTGGGGACTGGGATGATGACGGGTTCGATACCATTGGGCTCTTCGAACCACTTGCATCTCGTTACCATTTGAAGAACACGCTGTCCGGCGGAGCTGCCGACGAACTATTCGTTTTCGGTTCGGCGAGCAGTGGATGGCTTCCACTCTCGGGCGACTGGAATGCTAACGGTGCGGACACGATTGGATTGTTCGATCCGGCAACGTCTGCCTTCCACCTAAAAACACATTCGCGGCGGGCGGATATCGTCTTCGCATTTGGTCCTGGCAATTCGGGATGGACTCCGTTGACGGGTGATGGGATCGACACCGTTGGGCTGTACGATCCAACGGTCTCGGCGTTTCACCTTCAGAATGCCTTCGCAGGTGGGAGCGCGAGTTCCCTGATTTTCTTTGGTCCAGCTAACCAGGGGTGGACGCCCCTGGTAGGCGACTGGAATGGATTATCCAGCGGAGCGTAACAGGCGAAACTCGAAACGCCGGTATGTTTCGATTCGCGATCATCCGTTTGATGAATCGAACAGGTCAAAACCGCCGAAACGCATGCTGTAGAGGAGACAGGTAAAACGGATTCGACAAAAAAGGGCCTCGCTCATCCACACTGAGCGAGGCCCGTCGTCGTAGACGAATGCAGTGTCTCAACGGCAAGTTGGGCGGCCAGCGAGCTGCAGGTGAACGGTAGCTCGGGAATAGAGCACCCCGCCACAAAAACCAACCATTAAGGGGCAGTTAACGGGTAGTCATGCAGCGGGGTACTTCTGCATGGTAACACGCCTTACCTATGGCGAGCATCATGGATCGGTCGTAAATCGACCAGAGAGGGCAACTTAATCGTTCACCTGGCCATCCTTCACGCCTGTGCATGCCCCGCACACAGCAGTGAATTGATGGCCAGGATGAACGTATTGCCTGCTCAAACTCTACGCTTGTGACGAATGTGCGCCAATCCAGATTTCGCGAATCAAGTTTGTCGTGAATGGGGCTATCGGAGTTGCGCTCACCGATGTCAGTCGCATTCACGTCAAAATGGATTTCCGGGTTGGAGCTGGACCTTGCAATGGTCCGACGTAATACGCGCGCCACCGAGAGCACCTCAATCGTCGCTGCAATATCTTCGAGCGGTGCCGGAAAGCGTGGCTGTTGCTACCGAGCGTTGCCGGAATCACGGGAGAAGCCTGACGATTGAGTTGCTTCTCCGCTGCGTCGTCCGTAGCGTTGGATATGCTTATTGCGACTCAGGCCAAGAATGTCCGTGCGACGCTAACGTACTTTGACGAAGTGCTTACGAAAGGTGACTACTACCTTGGTCAAGAAGTCGGTGGAAAGTGGCGTGGAAAAGGTGCCGAGCTCCTTGGGCTCGGGCATGAACCCGAGGTCACGAGGGAGCAGTTCGGTTATCTACTTGACGGGAAGCACCCAACTACGGGCGAGAAGCTCACTCAGCGTCATCGCAAGGACCGTCGCCCAGGGATGGACCTGACGTTCTCAGTCCCGAAGAGCGTGTCTCTCGCGTGGGCAATCAACGACGATGAACGCATCACGCAAGTCTTGCGAGAAGCGGTTCACGAAACGATGACGCGTGACGTCGAGCCACTCATGCAACGCCGCGTCAGAGACGGACGGCACGCCAACACGAAGCAAAAGTCATCAACCGGAAAACTGGTGTACGCGGATTTTCTGCACAAGACCTCCCGTCCTGTCGATGGGACGCCCGACCCGCATTTGCACATCCACGCGTTCGTTATGAATTGGACGGAACAAAATGGAACGCACTATGCGGGTGAGCTTGAGGAAATCGTGAGACAACGGCCGAGCCTACAAGCAAAGTTTGAGGCGCGATTAGCAGGCAAACTGAAGCATCTACTCGGTTACGGAATCACACACACACGTTTTGTGCAATCGGGTCGAATCAAGTCGGGTTGGGAATTGGCGGGGCTGGATCGTAAGACAATCGAGAAATTCAGCCGTCGCACTCAGCAGGTTGAAGAGTTCGCGGAGCGACACGGAATCACGAGCGCGAGCGAAAAAGGCAAGCTTGGCAAGAAGACACGTGAAGCCAAGAACAAAGGTGCGACTGTTGATGAACTGCGAAATGAGTGGCGTTCACGCCTGACTGACCGCGAACGCAGTGACTTTGCAAAGCTTGGCGGACGTCCCCTGCCCCGTTCCAAAGAGTCAGAGCATGATCGCGCGGAGGCATCCGTTCGATATGCGGTTGATCATCACCTGCATCGGGAATCAACAGTCGAGCGACACAGGGTTGTTGCAACAGCACTCGAGCATGGATTGACACTCTCACCCGAAAGCGTTGAGCAAGCCCTGGGCTCCGCTGCGATTCTGGAGCGAACGCTCGATGACAACGGCACTGAACGAAGCGTGTTGACGACCAGAGAAGTTCTTGCAGCCGAGAAGCGAATGATTGAATTCGCTCGTGATGGCCGCGGAACTCGCAAACCGATCGGTAAGGGCGATCACGAATTTTCCCGCGAATGGCTCGATGACCAACAGAAAGCCGCGGTCGAATTTGTCCTTGAGTCACGTGACACCGTTCTTGCCGTCGCCGGCGGAGCTGGCACTGGCAAGTCGTCGTTGATGCAGGAAGCAGCAGAGGCCATCCAGGCGACGGGAAAGAGAGTGCATACCTTTGCTCCCAGCACCGGAGCGGTGGACGTCCTGAAAGGGAAAGGCTTTGAAAACGCGCAGACTGTCGAGCATCTGATTCGCAATGATCGAATGCATGCAGGGCTGAAGGACCAAGTGCTCTGGATTGACGAAGCGGGGCTACTCGACGTGCGATCGATGAATGCGGTTTTCGACATTGCACGGGAACAGGGAGCGCGCCTCGTCCTATCAGGCGACACACGTCAGCATTCATCTCCCGGCCGCGGCGAAGCGATGCGATTGCTCGAAGACGAAGCCGGATTGAATGTTGCAAGAATGGAAGCCATCAAGCGTCAACAGGGAATGTACCGCTCGGCGGTCGAACTGGTCAGCAAGGGCCATGAAACGGTCGAGCCCGGGAAATCAGGTTTGCTAGCCGGGTTTGATCGCCTGGATGAGATGGGGAAGATCAAGGAAATCGGGGACGGTGACCGTCAAGCATGCTTGGCGGCCCAATACGTCGAAGCTCTGGGTGAGAAGAAGTCCACTCTAGTGATTGCCCCAACTCATGCTGAAGCGAGGTCGGTGACGGAGCAAATTCGTGAGACGCTGCGAGAGAGCGGTCAACTCTCCCGAGACCAGAGAAATTTTACGCAGCTCCGCTCGTTGAATCTTTCTGACGCTCAAAAGCGAGAAGCAAGTACTTACACGGACGCCCCCGGACTGATCGTTCAGTTTCATCAGAACGTCGCCGGCGGATTCAATAAGGGCGATCGTTACCGCGTCGCGGGGGCGGTCGGGAACGACATCGAACTTGTGTCAGCTGACGGAATTTCCAAACGCACTTTGTCGCTTGACTCGTGCAACCGTTTCGAAGTTTACTCGGAGGCGGAAGTGAGTCTCGCCGTCGGTGACAAGATTCGCTTTAGTCTAGGTGGTACTTCAGTAAATGGTGAAAGCCGAATCGCAAATGGCCGGCTGGATGAAGTTGCGAGCTTCGACGAAGTGGGCAATATCGTTCTCAAGCGCGGTGTGATCGTGGACAAGAACTACGGTCACCTCGATCTTGGGTACGTGATCACGAGTCATGCGAGCCAGGGAAAGGACCGACAAGTAGCGCTCGCCGCGATGAGTTCTGAGTCTCTGCCAGCTGTCAACGCGAAGCAATTCTACGTGACCGTGTCACGTGGAAGCGAAGACGTGGCGATTTTCGTTGATGATAAAGCTCGAATGAGGCAAGCGATCGAGAAGAGCGGACAGCAACTCTCCGCGACGGAACTCTTGAGAGCGGGAAGCGAGACAGCCAGGTCTCTCGAGGGAGGAGGTCGAAGCGAGGAACAGACTCGGCAGGTCTCGCAACTCGTGAAATTGTTCCGCGAACGTGTGTACCAATGGCTTGGGGTGGGAGTAACGGCGTCTGAAGCAAATCAAGAGGTTGGCCGCCACCGCCGCGATGCGAATGATAGATCGCTTGGTAGAGAGTTTGGCCGTTCGATAGGGCTCGGCCCCGCATAGCGCAAGGAGAAACGGATGGCGAAAGCGTCGCGAGTGTTTGGCGAGATGAGTAGTTCATCAGCAATCCCCTCTTTAGGATCGTCCTCGAGCGACCAGGGCGATGTACCTTGGCAAGCCGTCAAAGAGGGGCAATTTCCCCCGATGATGTTTCAATTGCGTTTCCGCGATGGAGCGCGAGAGAGTTTTCCCTACGGCGACATTAGGCGGATTCGCTGTTCGGACGCTGGCATGATTCAACTCGAAACCTTCTCCAGCCCGAGAACGCTGATCACTATCGAAGGCCGGTATCTGCATGAGCTCGGTGTACTGTTAACGAACGCTCTGATTCGGTGGGTTGCGGAAAACGATCCTCGTGACACCGACCGAAGCGAATCCTCTCCGACGATCAACCGAATTCAAGTGCAGCTTGTGGCTGACCGGTGATGGGCGCCCACCCTGTGACTGCTAGTCAGCGATTTCAATGTCCCAACTTGGGACAGGCGTTGGGCGGGGCAATTGGAAGACGATGGACAGACATGCGTTCCCTGCCCGCTTTCAAAGGAAGTCACGTCCCAGACTTGGAAAGATCATTCGAGAAACGCCATCGTATTCTCGCGAAAAGCATGGTTCACGACCCAGCGTATTCAACGCGTTGACCAGCCACTGCGCGACAAGAATCGATCCGCAAGCCGTGTCAAACTGGTCGACTGTAGCGATGTAGATATTCGTGCGGGGTGTCTTGTAGAAGAGATCGACACCCCAGACGCCGATGTCTGAAGCCTCGTAGACAAAGTGGGTTGTGGTTGTTGGAGTGCTGCTTGGTGTCGGTTGGACGCGGTAGTGATTGAGGGCATCGACGAGCAGATTGGCACATGCAATCGCATCTGAATCGATCTTCCAGTGCCGATTTGAGATGACCACCGTGCCTGTACTTTGACAGGTGATATCGACTTTCGGCTGTCCATCCGCTGTCCCACAGTGCAGGCCGAACGGGCCTGGTAGTGGACGGTGAGATCGGGTTGAAAGTGGTGTTCTGAAAGACCGGGGCATGTTTTCTCTCCTCAAATTGGTTGTGGGTTTTGTGGAGGGACGTGTAGCGGCTTGTCGCGGAACGCCCCGTCCATAAAACCCATGGATGCAAACAAAAAAGCGGGGGAACGTTGCAACGACCCGAAGCGGCCGAGGGGAATCACCCGGCTTTGGTGGATGCCCGCAAGGGCTCCAACCAACCGTGGGGAAACGGCCGCGTAGCCGAGGGGGAGCGAAGCGACGGTCTTGCAACGTTGGGGCGAGGCCCCTCGAGTACCTTCCACGCTCTTGTCGACCAACTAGGCAACAACCGCAGGAAATTCTTGATGTTTGCTTTCTGTTGTGGCACGATCGCGCTTATGGACCCAACTGCGACGTTTAACGCCATGATGGAGAGTTTCGCACTCGGTCACCAAGAAGACGCGTTGGAGCACGCCGCAAGTCTTGCGAGCTGGTTAAACAGTGGTGGTCACGCGCCGGCGATTCGTGTCTCAGCTGATCCAACGATGTCGTTCGAGCTGACGGAGGAAATCGGTCGAGAACTCTGTCGTACAGCATGCCGAGTGATCATCGCTTATGGCAACAGAGGCCATTCCCCAGAGCCTTGAGTGGGCGAACCCGCGTGCGGGCGCATCATCTGCCGATCCAACTGCGGCCCCTACTTCGCAGATCGTACTGTGGTGCTTGATGGAGTGGCTGCTGCCAAGCTGAAGAAAAAGCGTGACAACAGCATGCAATCTGTGGCAATCTAAAAGTATGACACTGACATTTGACACACAGCTGGTCTACAAAAGCTTGTCCAGTGAAGGGAACTTTACTGACGAACAGGCGGAAGCACTCACGCAGCATCTACGCAACGTCGCATCGCTCAACGCCGAACACCTTGCGAGTAAAGAAGAAATAGGTCAGTTCGAAACGTCCATTCGGACTGAAATCCGGCACCTAAAAACCTTTCTCACGCAGGATGTGACTGCACTTCGATCGGACATGCGACACCTTGAAGAGCGGATGAACCATCGTTTCCTCGAATTAGAGCAACGTCTCACGATCAAACTCGGCGGCATGATGGTGGTTGCGCTCGGTATGATCGTCGCACTACAACAGATTCTTGGTGGTTAGTGAGGCTGTCTGCCATTGAGAACGGCAACGAAAACCTCGTCCATAATCCTTGGTTGATCTAAACGAATCGAGGATTCGGCACCTTGACGGACGGCCGCTGTCGAATGATTGGTCTCCGGTCGTGCCAAGCACCGAACAGCATGGCGCAGGTAGTCACCTGACCTAAACGTTCAGGAACGTCAGTGCGTGACCGACGCTCCTGCAGATTTGGTTAGGCTTCCTCGAACACCATGCACGTATCATGAAGTCCAGGAATGAACGAACGATTGTAGGTTCGTTTTGATGAGGTATTCCCGTGCTGAAACCGAATGATCTCAGTCGTCGCAGGCCAGAGTCCCTGCTCGATTGCGCGTGCTAAGACCAACTGAGGTAAAGGCTGATGGCGACCGCGAATACTAAACCCGCCGATTAGGACAGCGATTTTCCCATTCGGCTCGAGTACTGAGCGACAATTGTCCAGCACATCGGACATTCGGTTCAGGAATTCGTCGAGGCTGGGAGCATTTGAAAGGCAGTTTGGATCTCGGTTGTATTTGATCATGGACCAATACGGTGGATGCATCCAAACGAAGTCCACTGTTCCAAAGCCTGTGTAACTGCCTGGATTGGCTGCGTCGTCGCCGGATCGAATGTCCATGCTGGTACATGTGATTTGCAATTCGCGGCAGACATCTTGACATGTGCCACTCCCTTTCATGGGATCCAAGACGTGTTCGGGCTGATAGTATCGAAGCAAGTCCCGGATTAGGTAGCCACCACAGTTTCCGCGATATCGGTTTGAACCGTAGGGCCCACGCCTCGTTTCTGAGTGGATGCTTGTCAAATGCGGAACCGGGCTGGTGGTGACCGGTGCAGCTGGAAGTGAAATTTGAGGCAATCGTTTCATAGCGTTCTTTCTCCTTTTAGCTTGTTGAACAGGCCATGCGACCGCCACGCAGTTGCAGAACGCCAAAGCTGAAAATTGGGGGCGACCTTTAGGGGGAACCGATTTTTTGCTTGTCGGCGGGCTGTCAACTCAGTGGCAGCCTGGACATCGTTCAACGGGGCAATGGGAGAAAGGATCGATTATGGAACAGCTTCGATTCAGCTGCCAACTTCTGAGAAATCGGTCAGTTCATCCTTGGGAAACTGGGCAAGCGACCTAAAGCTGTACGGGCTGGAGGTTCCATTACTTTGGTGGCGTGCCAATGCGTCTGGTCGTAGATCCACACGAAACTGAAGTCGCGCAATCATCAATCCCCGTCCCTTGAACGCTACTCGTATCTCGGCCTATTCCTCGAGCGCGAGCACGGGGAATCCTGGGAGTAGACGCTCGAGGTCCAGGCCATTGTCGCGAAGAGTGAGCGCGAGGTAGAACGAGCGGACGATTGTTGGACATGTGTCGGCGTGTCCATGCTCCTGTATGTGAAGAGCGGCGTCTTCGATAGCAATCGCGAGCGTCGCGGCAACATGCCAATCATGCTCCAAGAGTGCGACTCGGTCTCGGTCGGCAAAGGTGCCGGTCCACTCACATGGCGTCGTATCAAAAACCCCGAATCGTTCCGCGTCGAATTGACAGGCTCCACGATTCCCATCAAGCCAGTCCGAACAAGCGTTGAAAGCCCGAAGAGTCCGCGATTGGAACTCACTTTTCGAGAGCACGGACGTAGAAGTGAACTCGGCAACCGAGTCGTGGTCTGAGTTTGAATGAAACGATAGAAGAAGCTGCCGCATTCAGGGCTACGTTGGCACGCAAAACCGAGAGATGCAACCAGCAATTGCATTCCATCGGTCAGCTATCCACAACCACGCGCCAAAACCCACCGCTGCTAAGGTGAGTCCTCGAAAACCTCAACGTCTTCGATGCACATCTCACCAGACCCGAGAACCGGATCAGCCCCACGAAGCATCATTGGCGTGCTTCGGGGAAATCTTCCAGGAGCTCCCGACCGGAGGATATCCTTCGCCGACAGGTGCTTCAGTTCGGCGAACTTATCGTCTCGTACAACGATGGGTTTAATGAAAAGGAAGAACGATGTCGTTTGCATTCCCTCCGTCTGTTGCCCCGTCAAGGTGCGAATGATCGGGATTCGCTCTAGGAAAGGTACGCCGGTGTAGGTGTTACTCGTACTGACCTGTTTGAGGCCACCGACAATGACGGTGTGCCCGTCGGGGATCGTGACAGTGCTCTCTGTGCTGCTGATCTGGCGCGGCGGTGGCAGCGCTGCGTTTCCGCCGTCAGCGAATGAACTGAATTCAACACTGAATTCCAGCTCTAGTTCTTTGCTCTCTTTGATGTGCGGTGTCACGTCGATGGTTGTGCCCGCTTGCTGGCTTCCGCCGAGACTTGTCGTCGACACTGTCTGCGACGCGTTCACACTCTGAAACGGTACACTTAAGACATTTTCGAGTCGACCGCGTGTATTGTCGTTGACGAGTACCTTGGGCGACGCCAAGACGTGAGCACGTGTGTTATTGGAGAGGGCCTGCACGACCGCATCGGCTACATCGGGATCCACAAGTGTTCCGTTGAAACCAAGATTTGGAGCGATCGCGAGGGCACCCGTTACGGGGTCCACTTGACTGAGTCCAAAAGACGTAAAGCTGAATAGTCGGCTCGCGCCCATGCGATCACCTCCCGAAATCTCGACGCCTAGCGAGAAGTTGTTCGAGGTATCAATCGCGACGATGTGGGCTTCGATCATCACTTGTGGTCGTCGTTGGTCGAGCTCTTCAATCAACTCAAGGTACGGCGCCTGTGCTGATGGCGAGCCGATAAGAACCACGCTGTTTGTAAGCGGATCGCCCGATACACGCACGCCGCCCGGAAGATCCGCACCGCCGACACGTCGAATGGTTGTTTCATCGCGGTACACAGTCACCTCTTCGTTCGGTGTGATCGGCAAGGCGAACGGTTGGTTTTGCACAACGGGCGCGGGTGTAATAAATACCTGGTTGTTACCCGCCGCTGCATCGCTTCGTGGGCCAGTGCCCTGTGGCGGTTGATCCCCCTCCCCTTGTGCTTCACCGATGTCGCGGAGGGTTTGCAGAACCTCATCGACGTTGGCATTCTTCAGCCGCACGAACCGAACCGGGCTGCGTTCGCGCGTCGGCGCAATATCGAGCTGTTTCTGCAGGCGGCCCAAACGTTGGTGTAGTTCGCGAGTGGTTCGCACGATCAGCAGGTTGGCCTCCGAATCGACGGTCGACTGATACAAGATTTCTCGCTGAACTGGATCTACTAACTCCCCAAAGATCGTGTTGACCCGCTCCGCGGGCACATTGCCGAATTGGTAAACCAGTGTCTCCAGACCGAGCGGAATATCGAACCGTTCGAGGAGTGTCTTCGCACGGATCACATCGGCTTCGCTTCCAACCAACGCGACTTGATTCGTACGCTGATCCGACAGTAGCTGGACTGGAGTTCCTGTAGCATTTCGGACCGAATTTGCGGTGAGAATGGAAGAGACGGTCTTGGTGATCTCGTCAACCGACAGGTTCTTGACGGTGTAGAACTCGGTGGTCGTTTCGGTGTCTGGAAGATCGAGTGAATCGATCAGCTTGCGAATTCGGAGGAGGTTGCCGGCATAATCCGTGACAATCAGAATTCTCTCTTCTTGAACGGCGACACTGTTGGCACCCGGCTGAGTCAAAAAGGGTTTTACGATTTCGTCCACTTTTTGAGCATCCGAGTTTTTGAGAACAAACGTCTCAGTAACCGGAACCGAGCCATCCGCATCCCTGGCGCCAACGGCCGCGACGTCTGTCAGCTTGCTCGCGTCTGTGATGCGGTACCATCCAGGTGTCCCCGCATCGACGAGTGCTAAGTTCTTCATTCGCAGAGCACTTTGGAGCAAGCTCAGCAGCGACGAGACTGGTACTTGCTTGGGCGCTCGAACCGTAATTCGCTTCCCTTGAATTGCCTCGTCGTGGAAAATCGAGATCTCCAATCGATCGGCGACGTACTCAACGAGCGTTTCAATCTCGATTTCATCCGGAAAGTTCAGCTGCACCATTTCTGTTTCTGGCTGCGGCGGCTGAGCTGTGGCACATTCACAAGTCGCAGAAGCCGCAATCGTTAGCAAAAACGCGATGGCAAAACGACATCCGAACAGCTTCGTATTTCGTAAAGAGCATGAGTTGTCGGGAAGTGCCCTTGGAGTTTTGCGAGTGATCATGCGATGCCGTGAAACAGAATTGGAGTGTTGCGCACCGTCTCCGCCTCGGTCTGCCTACCAAACTGCCACCTACGAGGTCAAGAATCAGAGCAAGGCTCTCGGGCGTCACATTTCCATCCTTGACGACTTACACTGCAAGTCAACCAGGCTGACGCTGATCGCATTCTCAGTCTGCTGAATGAAGTGAGAACTCGTAAGTGTCACTGTTGATAGGAACTGGTGTTGGTGACGGTGGAACAAGCTCGGGCAAGTCTATCTCGTCCTGATCTTGTCGATTCTCCTCCGCGTTTCCTGCCGCCTCGCCGGTCTCATTCTCAGCCACATACGCTTGATGCGCCGCCAAACGGGACTTTGGCAGCATGATGGCGAGTTCGTCATCAGCCCACTCGACCCACTCGTCTCGGTGATCGATGAAAATCAGTTCACGGAGCAATCCTTCGATTTCGTCCGAGACATCCCCCGTCGCGATACGGGCCCGGGCAAGGTTGCCTAGGAATTCCGGTGTCGTTGGCTCGATGGAGTGAGCGATTTCGTAGTGAGAAACGGCTTCCTCCAGGCGACCGCCCTCCTCCATTACCAATCCAAGATTGAAATGAGGCACGCCGCTTGCCGGCATCAACTTCACCGCGCGGTCGAACGAGTGCGCGGCTTCGTACAAATCCCGTCGAGTAAAGTGGATTAGGCCGAGATTGTTGTGCGCGGGGCCAAGAGCTGGATCCGCGGCGATCGCCTGCCGCAGATGCGTTTCGGCCTTGGCCAATTTGCCGTGGTCCATCGCATGCTCTGCTTGCGCGAGAAGCCGCTTTGACCGGCGAATCGCAAGTGGATTGTCTCGGCTATCCAGGTCGATCGAAACAGTTTCCTGCCCAGACTTCTTGAGTTGGGCGCAGCCGCAAAGCCACATCATTGGCAAAATCGCTAGCAATGACTTTGCGATCACTGATTGAACGGCTGTTGCGGACCGGGTTTGAAGGGACGTACTCGCTATCCGCTTTTCGGAGAATAATTCAATTGCGTCAAGACAAGTTCAACGTTCCACATCTCGGCATCTGCTGTAGCGTCCTGCCTTGCGGGTGTTAAACGAACCTCACTCACCCAAATCCCTTTGGCCTGATCCGTCAAAGCATCAATGAATTTCACAATCTGGGTGAGGCTCAGTCCCCGGAGATCAATCGCCACAGGCCGTTGCCGGTAAGAACTCTCCTCGATTCGCGTCGGGCGTCTGGGATCAACAAGATCAACAGATTGCGGCTCAAACCCAGCTTTCTCCTGAGCCGCACTGATACGCGCTGTCAGGCCTCCCAAGTCCTCTAGCTCAGAGACTGCGATCGTCGGAGCATCCCGTAGTTCTAAAATCTCTCTCGATTGACGCTCGCAGCTTTGAAGACTTTCGATTGCGGCCGCCAATGCCTGTTTCTGGCTCTGGTAGTGATCAAAACAAATGTAAGTTGCGATAAGAGCAACTAACGTCAGCAAGGCGTAGAGACGCCCCCTGGATCGGATATCGATTGGTGTATTCACGGTGACGCCTCTTTTCCGACCCGCCCCCGCAGGCGAGTTCCGATTCGCCGATCATCCAGTTTCTGAAGTGGTGAAGCTCCCATTGCGAGCCCCGAATCGTTGAGTCTTTTCAACATCTCGGAGGCATCGCTGCGATTGCGAAACTCGCATTCGATTTCGATTTCACCATCGATGATCTCAATTTCGTGAAACTGAGATCGAATCTCCGTGTTGTGAACACTGAGCACGTGCTTCAATCCGATGAGTACTGGCTCCGGAAACCGAGCAGTTCCGGCCGAGCCCCGTTGTCCAACGATCGCACGGTGCTGGCTCTCGAACCGCGAGGAGATGCCAAGCGGAATGGGGGTATCGGGAAATGTCTGCTGATAGAGTTCGACTTGTTGATCTTCGACATCTTGCTTCAGTTGACCAAGTTGATGCGACTTCCAAAGCAATCCACAACACAGGCAAACCAAAACCGCAATCACCGATGCGAAAATGATTTTGCTCGACTGAAGGGTTGCATCAACCAAGGCACTTCCAGCCAGCCTGCCAGTCAACAGACTCAGCGGGTGTGTTCTCTTGCGCCAAAGACGCTGAGTGCCTTTCCAAATCAATTCGTCGTCACACGCTTCGTATTCAATCGGTGACAACGATAGCCCCGCTGCTTCGGCACACCCAAAAACTTCCGGCAAACGCGCATCGATAGTGAGTGACTGAAGAGCGTGCAGAAAGGCTATTTCGCAGAGTAAGTGTGCCCCATTGAGCTCCTGGGCCCGCGATCTAGGCCAGAACTTCCAAGACTCGAGTACCCCGTTTGCATGGAGGAAAAAGTGAGCTCCATCTCGCAAACCGACAACGCAGCTACCTGCTGGCACGCTCGTGAGTTGCATTAGCCCATCGAATGCGAGTATCGCACTCGGGACAATCGCAATGATTTCATGACCGCGATCACGTATCGTCTCGCAAAGGCCGCTCCACTCAGAGGATCGTAACGCGA
The DNA here is from genome assembly GCA_039821165.1 of Planctomycetota bacterium. Classification (GTDB taxonomy): domain Bacteria; phylum Planctomycetota; class Planctomycetia; order Pirellulales; family Pirellulaceae; genus Stieleria. The sequence continues at coordinate 19,293 of JBCBOT010000047.1, forward strand.
GCCCGAACACGCGGTCGGAGTGGCTTGTCGTCGTTGCTTCGAACTCTTCCGCAGACCACGGCAGATGCTCTTCAATCAGGTACTCCAAGCTAGCGGACCTGATTCGCCCTCTTGCTTCACCAAATTCATCGAGCGGAATCGTAACAGCAAGTGTCGACGACGCAGATGTCGCAATCACTACATCAAGCTTGGCACCGGCCTCCTCTTCGATCCAGTCGGCGATTGCCTCGTCGCTGTCACTTTGGGAAGAGTCATCTAACTCGGTCGTCCGCACAACGCCGTCCTCAAACGTGACCAAGCGAAACGACGTGTAGGTCTGAACAAGAATCGCCCTTTCTCTCGCCACTAGTTGTCTCGCTCAATGGTTAGCGTGACCAGCTCTGAACGCGGTTCGGTGACGCGTAGCACTGCATCAGTCTCCGAAACACTTTCGAGCGAAAGGCCCCCAGGTTGCGAATCGATTGGTTCCCCGACGCGACAGAAGAGTATCTTCCCGTCGGCGTCCGCAAACATGGCCTGATTGCGTCCGGCTTCGAGCACAGTTCCGACCAAACGAAGGTCGATTCGGATCGGGGGCGGCGGAGGCGGTGGCTCCTGTTTCGGTGGCTCCGCCGGAGGTGGATCATAAAGGGGGCCTCGCAACTTTTGATCGAGCAGTGGTGCTAGAGCCGTGTACTGCGGAATCTCAGGGATCGATGTTTGCGGATCCGTCATTGACCTTGGCGGAACCTCGGACGCCCTGTGATCGATATTTGGAACCTCAAGCGACCACCAAATGATCGAGCCGATTGCGATCGTCGCAACGAGCATCGTCAACCGGCTGATGGACTTGAGTGTCGAAGAATACATAGCGAACGTGCAAAACCTACCAGTCAAAGTAAGTCGTTTTCGTCTCCCATAAACTCGCCCCTCCCCGTACCGAGATGGAAACCGAGTGTCCGGCATCAGGGAAACCCCGACGAATGATCCACGCGGAAACACAGCTGGACTGTGATGTGAGCACTCTGCGGAGTTTTCGTCGTTCTTCCTCCTCGATGGTAAGCTCGTCGAGCACGGTCGTGAGACTTTTTCGCGGGATCGCGCTACGATAATTCTCGATCCACTCACGTGATTCGCTATCGGGCAAGATCAAGCGGCTCATTTCGAAAAGCAATGGATCGGGCGTCCGATCAACATTAATTTTACCATCACCCCACACGGTCACGTCCGTCGTGAGTACGGGTAAGTCTTCGACGCGAACGCCACGTGATTGTCCACTCCCTATTGAAACCACATCACCCCAGCCACGAATGGTGCCGCTATCAACGTTCACCGGAGAATCCAGTCTCCCACGCAACTTTCCAGCCGTGACCGTGGTCAACAGCGATGCCGCGGACGTGCCTTCGTCAAGCCGGGCGAGTGTTTGCAAATGAAGTTTGGCCGATTCGTCGGCAAGCAAGAGACGGTACGCGCGATTATTGAGTGTGACGTCGAGTTCATAACTGCGAATCGGGCCCATGGGCGTGGGAAACGCCGCCACCTGTCCACCAAAGGCTTCAGTTGCACACCTCGTGGCAGCGAGCTGAAGCGATGCTTGCTCCCATCGAAGCGTTACCGAATCCACCGCATCGGCGGTTTCGATCGCGATCAACAAACTCTCGCGGCTGATTTTGACGAGCGCGACGGTTATCACCAGAATGCACGCGACGACCATCAACAAAGCGAGCCCGCGTCGGTTGTGCTTCTTGATTGCACTCATTGTTTTGTGACTAGGTCTATCGGGTAACGAAGATCGTCGACGCACTTTCATCGTCGCCTGTGATCCTCAGCCAAAGTCTGAACGTGTTCGGTGTAGGGAACTCGGTGGGAATGACGCTCTCGCGTGCAGGAATCAGCAATGGTTCATCTTCTTTCAGTTCCATTTGCAGTGACACGTTTCCACAGCAGATCAGTCTCTTGTTGTCCCCCTGCTCGCGAATCACCGCGAATCGTTCTCCGACCGGTCGCCACCGATAAACGACCACGTCTGGCCGATCGTTCATCTGTCCAGTCTTCGGGTCACGCCCCAGCTGTCCTTCAAGTTTTAGTGTTTCGCGATCGACGGTCACTGTGTGGGCATTGCCGTAGTCGATGGCAACTTGCTCAAGGCAAAGACGTTGCCACGCATGGTCCAACGTCGTTTCGATTGACGAGGAATGGGCTCTATCAACGAAGCGTGGCACTAAGCCAAGCAGCGCAGTCATCAAGACGCTTAGCAGGGTGATTGCCGCAATCAGCTCAATGAGCGTAAGCCCCGTGCGTGTTATTGAGCGAACTGAATGCCTTCGCAGCCTCATGGTGCTGTTCGCCCGGTAGATAGTCGCGGATCCGAAACCAAGCCACCGGCAAACTCAATCCGCAGCATGCTTTGCCGCGGAACTTGTTCTCTTGCTTTGGCAATCAGTTCCAATTCATATTTCACTAAAACGTAGGGTTGCCTAACCGTCGTACCGCCAAATTTTGGAGTTCCCAAAGATCGGATCTTCCAAATCCATTGACTTCCATCCTTCGCGACCAATTCTCCTTCGGTGGTCTCACTCGAGTCCAGTTCCGGCATGGAGATCCCGTCCTCGGAAAGCCACTGCTGGAAAAGTACATCAGCCAACTCAGCCGCCACCAATCGGCGCTCCGCGAGGCTCCGTTGCTTGACCGCGCGCCCGTAGGCTACCAGCGTGCTCGAGAGAACGGTGGCGGCGAGGACAAGTGCTGCAACGACCTCGATGAGCGTAACACCTTTCGACCGTGGATTACTCATTTCGCTTTTCAACCGCTGAAAGCAGTTCATTCACGTCACGGACCGACAAGTCAAAGATCGCCTGCCCCGTTGCACCGGCAATCAACACCCATCTCTCTTCATTTGATTGCGGGTCAACGAAACGCAACGCATAACTCTCTGATCGCCCCGCAGCGCCGATGTTGATTGTTTTAGCCGCAAAGCCTCGTCCCGAACCATCGGTTCGTATCTCGCGAAGCGTTGACAACGTGACCGGCGTGCTTTTGTTGTTCCCGCTTGGTCCCGTGGCCTTATCGTCGGCTTCCTTCTGAAGAAGGAGGCTCGAGTGACGATGAAATCGCCGTGCACCCGAACGCACCGTGCGGTCTCTCAGCAGAACTTCCTCTATATCGCGGGCGACTCTGGTTTTGGAGAAAGGGCCGCGGCAGGTCACGACTGCACCACCCATCAAGACCGCAAGGATGGCGATCACCGCCAGCAGTTCGATGAGAGTCCATCCGCGTCGACACATCCCATTCATTTTTGCTGTGCCGATTCGATATCATGGTTCGAAATATCCGAATCGGAATTCGCGCCGCCTTCGCGTCCGTCGGCGCCCAAACAGATGACATCGTAGGCCCCGCTCTTTCCTGGCATGTTGTACTGGTACGGATATCGCCACGGATCAAGAGGAACCTTGTCAATGATTCCGTTGGGCATTCTCTCGTTGCCAGTTGCGAGGATTTCGAGACCCTCATCGGAACTCGGGTATCGGTCGTTCATTGCAAAGAACGTTTCCAGGGCTTCGCACAGCTTCCGGATTTCAACTTTCGCGCTGTTCTGTTTACTCGTGATCAAATAACTTCGCGTCTTGAAGGCGACCAAACCGGCAAGCATCGAAAGAATCACAATCACAACGATCAATTCGACGAGCGAGAACGCCCCTCGCCGTCTCGCTCTCTCACATCGCAACATTTCCGGCCTCCAGGATAGGGAGAATGATCGCTAGCAGCACGAACCCGATCATTGCAGCTAGCACGAGAATCAGCACTGGCTCAAGCACCGAGGCGAGTCGATCGGTCGTGGACTGGACCTGGCGATCGTAATCATTCGCCAAACGTGTCAGCAATTCTTCGAGGCGTCCTGATTCCTGTCCAACAGAAAAGACCTGCACCGCGAGTGGCGGAATAACGTTCGACTGGCTAAGTGACTCGGCCAGCCCACCTCCGGCCAGCAAAGACTCGCGGCATGATCGCAAGGCTTCGTTCAAAACACGGTTGCCCATCGATCGGGACGCTAGATCGAGAGCATTGGCCAACGGCAAGCCGCTCTCCAGCAAAGTCGACAGAATCAAAGCCATTCTCGAAAGGCTCTGCTTCGTCCTCAGAGCACCAAATATCGGCAACCGCAGCAGTGCCCAATCTAGCAGGTACCGCATTTTTGCCGACCGGAGTGCGGCACCACCCGCGATGGCAAGGATCACACCTACAAGAACAGCAATCAGCCCATGATTCAGGAGGACTTCACTTCCAAACTGCACGACGCGCGTTGGCCAGGGCAATGAAGTCAACGTTTCTTGCAAATTCTCCAGCAGCGGAGGCATCACAAAGGTCATCAAAAAGAGCGTTGCGGCCACTCCAAAAGTTAACACAAACACGGGATACACCATCGCGCCGATCACACGATCGCGCAACTGATGCCATCGCATTTTGAATTCCGCCAAGCGATCAAGCGACTGCTCGAGATTGCCAGAGTTCTCGCCGACCTCGACTAACCGTATGGACAGCTCGTCAAAGACGTCTGGGAACTCCGAAAGCGCTTCGGCAAAACCAACTCCCGCGGCGACGCGATCACGAATCTCCAGCAGAGTCCGCCGAAAAACGCCAGTCGATTGCTGTGCCACAACATCAAGTGCCTTCAGTAGCGGTACCCCACCCGCAAGAAGAGTCGCCAACTCGTACGCAGCTTCCGTCCATCGAAATTGCGCTCCGCCAGCTCGCAGCCGCCACGATGATGTCGATCTGCCAACACTTTTCTGATCGAGCGTCGAAACAACCAGGCCCTCGGCCCTGAGCTGATCGCGAGCACTTCGTGGATTGTCCGCGACGAGGATGCCGGCTGCGTCATTGCCGGATCGGTCGAAGGCGCGATATTGAAACACTGGCATTAAGAGCGCCCGCTACGTGCTAGTCACTGGAGCGTTGAGCGACACGCACAACTTCCCCGAGCGTTGTTTTGCCTTCTTCGACTTTACACAACCCATCCGCCGCGAGCAAAGTCATGCCGGCAGCCAAAGCATGTTCGCGGATTCTCGACGCGTTCTCTCGGTCTTGGATCAACCGTCGGCATGGTTCGTCGATCGTCAGTAGCTCGTAGATGCCGACACGGCCGCTGAAACCAGTTCCTCGGCAAGAATCGCAACCCTTCCCTTCATAGACAGTTTCCGGAATCCTCGCTGAGGAACTCTCAAGCCATCCATAGAGTGTCCGATCGGGCTCGACCTCGATACGACAAGCAGGGCAGATACGTCGAACAAGCCGCTGAGCGAGCACGGCCATCAGTGAACTGGAGACCAGGTACGGCTCAATGCCCAAATCCAAAAGCCGCGTGACCGCACTCGCCGAGTCATTGGTGTGTAGCGTGGAGAACACCAAGTGTCCGGTCAAGGAAGACTGGATTGCCATGACCGCGGTTTCCTTATCGCGAACCTCGCCCACCATAATGATGTCTGGATCTTGCCGCAGGACGTTGCGCAGGCCCCGCGCGAACGTTAACCCTTTCTTCTCATTGATTTGCGTTTGGCTGACGCCATCGAGCTCATATTCGATCGGGTCTTCCAGTGTAACGACGTTTCGTTCTTCGGTGCTGATCTGCTGTAAAGCAGCGTAAAGCGTGGTGCTCTTTCCACTTCCCGTTGGCCCGGTCACCAACAGCAATCCGTGTTCCAACGAAATGAGATTTTCGAAGCGTGATCGTGTTTGAGTCGGCATGCCGAGATCGGTCATCGTGTACAGACGCGCCGACTTATCCAAGAGCCGAATCACCACCCGTTCACTATGGCTGGTCGGAAGCGACGCAATTCGCAGGTCGATTACGCGATCGGCGATTCTGACCGTAGCGCGTCCATCCTGTGGCAAACGTTTTTCCGCAACATTCATGTTGCCAAGCACTTTGATGCGGCTGACCACTTCGTCTTGCAAAGGCTTTGGGATTTCAACCGTGTTGAACAATACGCCATCGATACGGAATCGAGCGACAACGCTTGAATCCGATGGCTGAATGTGGATGTCCGAAGCTCGTGACTTGATCGCCTCGAACAGAATCTGATTGACCAGCTGGATTACTGGAGCACGGCCCGAAGAGTCCAGTAAGTCGTCGTTCATCTCGGAAAGACTGGCCTCGTTTTCGATTGCGATCGAATCGACGACTTCTTTCGCCTTCCCTCCTTGTGATTCATACGCCGTGTTGATCGCGTTTTGGACTTCAGCTGGATGCACGAACAGTGGCTGGACACTTCGGCCGAACGATCGACGAATCGTGTCCAACGCCATCACGCCTTTCGGATCGCCGATCATGACCGGAAGAGTTTCGTTTGCAGTCGGTTCCAGGGCAAGCACACCGTGTTGACGACAGAAATGAATCGGAAAACGCTTCAAGAAGTCATCCCACGGTCGCCCATTAACTCGGTCGCAGAGTTGGATCTCGAACTGCGCTGCGATAGCTGATAACGATGGATGCTCGCCATTCAGTTCCATCCGATTATCAGTAGTCATGTAAGTGACACGTCTGGGCAATGCGAAACACACACGGCGACTCTTTGCGGTCTGACCCTCCTTTCAACATATCTTCGTAGGTATCTGACTCGCCGATGACAACATGTAAACAAACATCATCTGCACGTTTGTGAATTCGAATTCTTCATCTTTCACATTCAAGAAAAATTCGCTTGATCTAGCTTGCCACACCCATAAGATCGTTTCGCTTTACTCATGTGAAACCGCTTGCGTGATGTCTTGCGTTTCACATCCTCCTCTTCAACAACAGGCGGCAGTGATGCGACGCGTTCATGTTGCGGCAAGTGGTTTTGCCGCACTCTTTGTGTGCGGTTCTTTGTTGACGGTGCTTTCTCAACCTCCCGGTGGTGGATCTCTCACTGATTCATTCGATAGCGTCTACTCTCAGCAGGCTTCACCAACTGAGAAGGCTCGTCAGCTTGAACAGTGGATGTCGAACAACGACTGGGATGAACTTCCTTTCGATCGACGCACGAAACTGATGAGTGGCCTTGGTCACCGAAGCGACGTGGGTGAGATCATTTCGGCTCGGTGGACCGGCTCTTTGACTGCGCCTGCTACGGGCGAATATACGATGCAAGTGCATCAGAACGAGTGCTTTCGTGGCACCTGCCGACTTTGGGTCGGTGATTCCCTTGTTGTCGATGCTTCCGACATCAAAGCCGTGTGTGAGGGCGAAGCCAGGTTTGCGAGCGATCCGATTGTGCTCACTGCGGGTCAGCCAGTTGCATTGAAGATGGAATATGCAGGTGAGCCGCTTGTATGGCGTAACGGGCCGGGCGGTAAAGCGATGGCGGAAATGATCACAACCCTGATGTGGAAGCAAGGGAATGGCCTAGTCACGCTAATCCCGGCGAGCGCTCTTTCACCTCCGTCGGGTTCAGGGGATTCGGCGACCGGTGTGAAGGCTGAGTTCTTTTCGGACCAATCGCTTGAAGAACTGGCTTTCACGAGAATTTCGAGCTCAGTTGAGCTTCCCTCTCGGATTGTTGACACAAACGAGCAATGGGAATCGCATCTCACCGTCTGCAAGAACTGTTACGGGACTTTGACCGCACCAGAGTTCGAAGCTGCAGTCGCACAAGATCCCGTCGGCAACTACTGGGAGAATTCGGATGTGGGTTTTGCTCTCGAATTCACCGGTTCATCTGCACGAGAGCAGTACACATCATGGCTCCTCAGCCATCCAAGTGTGCTAGCCGCGGATCCGGGGCTCTTCGCGAGTGTATTTTCACGTCTTGCCGCGGCACCAGATGGCAAACGAATTGATCTGCTTAGAGCTTGGGCATCCGAGAGGCCGCTGAAGCCCGTCAAGATCGGCTTCTATCCAGATGAGTACTCAGAGGAGAACGCCAGCTACGAATGGCTCGGCCGTTGGCTCACCGGACAAAATGCTGAGGAGCTTAAAATGCTCGTGGAAAATGACCTGGAAATGCCAAATGGTCACTGCCGAATGGAGCTCTCTCGGGTGCTTGCCTACAGCGCGGTGGAATGCGGTCAGGCTGGTTGGTTCCGCCAGGAGTTGCTCGACCAGATGGAAGGTTTACGCGGTGATGCCCAGGTGAGCTGGTTGCTCGCACTTGCCGCTTACGAAGAAGTCGGTAGTGGCTTTCCGGTGCGGCCCAACCTAGCGATCCCCTATCTGGAGCAAGCCATGCTGCTCGCTGAGACCGATGGGATGCGTTTTCAAGTGCTTGGCCAGTATGTGCCGCGTCTCGCTTCGATCGGTGAGTTCTCCGAGGCGACATCGGTCTTGGATCGTTACGCAGATCGGTTCGAAGCGGCGGAACAGGTGTCTTTGATCGCTCAGTGGCGTTCGGAAATTCAGGCCCTGGAAACAAGCTGGGCGGACAAGATCACAGCTCGTAAAGCTTCGCAAGAAGAAGCCAATCGCGACGAAAGAGTTGCAATGCTGCAAGAGCGGCTTGATCGCGCTCAACAGAATGGTCGCACCACGCTTGCCGCGAAGTATCGCGACATGATTGCGAGCGAATCAGAGTAGAAACGCCTCGTCCATAGGCGCGGATATCACCTGCCGCCGCCTTCTCTCGTACAACTCTTCCGATTTTCGATTGAAGTGATTGCGATGTTAATAACCTGCTTCAAGCGTGGGCTGGCAACATTCGTTGCGTTCGGCATTCTCATTGGCAATGCGGCTGCACAGTTTCCAGGTGGTGGAGGTGGCCCTGGCGGCGGTGGTGGATTCCCTGGACGCCAGCCCGAACCGGCATTAACAGAGACGCCAAGTGTGAGTGCAACAGGAATCGGGGCTCCAGCGACCGGATCTCTCCCACCTCAACTTGATTCGTGGGTGTTCTTGTATCGCGGGTCCGTTTACACAAGTGCGAATGACCTTTTACTTCCTGGACCCGTTTACACATGGCGACACGCACGGGCATATGACAGCCTGCGGGTGTCAACTGACGGCTCGGAGTTCGGAACGCCAAGCGGCGTGCGGTGGGAATCCACCTCGCGAAATGCTTTTCTCTCCGAAGACAGCTTCGGTGGATCTATCACCGTAAACGTAGATGCATCTACCGGCCGAACGTTCACTGGTTCTTTCGGCAACTACACGGCACCTGTCGACTACAACGCAACCTTGGTGCAGAGCGGCTCAGGCGCAAGCAGCATCTACACACTGACCGAGGCTGATTCGGGTGACATTTACATCTTTCACGATTTGAACTCGTTCGTTGCAACCGAGAAACAAGGCAAGCTCAAGGAGCGGACGACACGGGAATACGTCGAAGGAGGCCTGTCGGGAACAGCGTTCACCTACAACAGCGATGGCTATGTCGGCCAAGTCACCACCGCTGAGCCACAATCTTGGACGATTGACTACACGTACTACTCAACGGGCGTCGAAGCCGATCGCGTGCAGCGGATCGAGGTAAAGGACGGTTCAAGCAACGTGATCCGCAAGGTGGAGTACACCTACTACGGGAACGTTGCCAGCCCCTCGACCGATCTCGGATCGGACGGCGACTTGGTCCAAGTGAAGATTTCCAAACGAGATTCGGCAGGCACCGGCTGGATCGTCCGCACGACGCAGTATCGTTACTACAACTCAAGCTCGACCGACGGCAAGCCGCACCAACTGAAATCAATCCTCGGTCCGGACGCGGTCAACCGTATCACCTCGGCGGGCAACACGGCGGTCGACACGACCGATGAAATCCTCTCGCAAAACGACAGCTACACGGTCAGCGGAAGCAACGACATCGCGGACTACGTCAGTCGCAGCTTCACCTATTACACGAGCGACTTGAACACAACCGCGTCGATCACGACCGGCTGGGGAAGCGAGAACCTCAGCACGAAGTACGGCGGAGCTAACCTTGACGAGTACGACACCGACGCCTACGGGCGGGTGAAGACGGAGACGATCAACGGCAGCTGCGCGAGCTGCGGCGGGGGATCCTCCGGTGCGGGTGTGAAGACGACTTACTACTACATGACCCTCAACGGCGGCACGAGCACGAATGCGTCCGATGTGGTGCAAATCGTTGTCGAAGACACAACCGACAGCCAAGGTACTGCCGTGAAACGCGAGCTCTACGGGCTCAACGACAACGCGGCCGCTCTCCGCACGGCTCTGATCGAAGATCCCACGGCAACAACGCTCAAAGCGTGGTGTCGTTCTGTGCTCGTCAACAGCGACCTCCGAATGACCGAAAGTCGCAACCCATCCGCACACACACTCGTGGATAACGACGCCGAGATGGCGGACTTCCTTGACCCAACCGATGGAAGCAATGACTCCGCGACGCTGAATGACAGCGATGGTGTGGTCAACGTCTTTGAATACAACGCGAACGATCGCCCGACGGGCGTGAAGGTGAAGAAGGGCGAGAACGGTACAGCCTACTACCTGTCGGCAATGGACTACGGCAATGGAACTAGCGCGCCCACCTACATGGTTACCGCGTCCTACGAGTACCACACGAAGACCACAACACGAAGCAACGGCAAGCAAACATCGTACGCATACACATTTTGGGATAGCGGACAAACGCAGGTCAAGAAGAGAACGACCACCTATCCGGTGATCCCTACCAGCCAAAACGGCTCTGGCGTGGCTACGACAGAAGAATCGTACTTCGATCAGCTAGGACGACTTCGATTCACCAAGGACGGGGAAGGCTACGTCAAATACTACAGCTACCATCCGGACACCGGCGGACGAGCTTACATGGGCATCGACGTTCATCCGTCATCGTTGCCGACGGACGCCACGGGCAATGATACGAAATGGGTGTCGGCCAATGATGATGGCGACAACGACGGTACCTACGACAGTTCGGCAAAGCCAACGCGCGGCGGAGGATTGCCGACTGCCCTCGCCCTGGTCTCAACCTCGGAGTTCGACGATCAAGGGCGTGGTATCAAGCGGACAGAAGCCGGCGGAGCTGTGCACTTCGTGGTCTATGAGGAAGGTCGCACGATCTCGTTTCCCTATTGGGATTCAACCGGCAGTAAATGTCTGATGCCGATCCGGGTAAGCGTAACCAACGATGGCGGGCAAGTGACCGAGTCGATCGGCGTTGCTGCCAACTTCGATTCTATCGCTGTCGCGAGCAGTGAGCCGACCGGCTTCTCGAGCGAGCCTTCGCAGAGCGACTATGTCAGTTGGACAAAGAACACGTACACGAGTGTGCTCGGACAAATGGACGCAGTCGATCGCTACCACGACATCCCCTCATTGGGAAACGGCACCCTCAGCACCAACTTCTATAGGACGATTTATCGTTATGACCATGACGGAATGCGGGAATACACGGTGCAGGTTGTTTCGGGAACTGGCTCCGGATCGTCGAAGGAACAGGTGAGCCGATCAATCTACGACGTCCTCGGTCGTGTTATTGAAACGCAGACCGGCGTTTCGAATGACAGTCATGACATGACGTCGAGCTACACGACCTATCCGACACTCGTGACGCGGAGCAAGACTATCTATGACGAAGGCGGCGTCGGTGACAGTCATGTCACCAAGAGCAAGACTTATCACGATACCGGCGCGAATGACTACACTGGCATCAATCGACACCTTACGTATCGTGGTCACGTCCGCGGTACAGAGCCCTTCTACCACAACGGCAGCAGCGAAACTGCCGCAGGTCCTTTCTCGGTCCAAGATATTGACTGGCAGGGCCGCGCGACGGCCTCGGCGGCTTACATCTCCAACCTGACCTGGAGCTCAGTGCTAGCGAGCGATGGGTACGCGAACTACACGTCAACCCCTACCAACCTCCGCCGATTGAGCGAGACGGAATATGACGACCTTGGTCGCGCGTACCGCAGTAAGACCTACGCGGTGACTTCAAGCGGCACATTGGGAGACGCGCTACAGACGGACCGGTACTACGACCGACGGGGACACGTGATCGCGATGAGTTCGGCGCATGGAACCGGCAGCGAGACGGCCTACGACGGCGCCGGGCGGTCCTACCAGACCAGGACGGTGCTGGAGCTTGAAACCAACAAGTACTCGTTTGGCGCCTTCAACTACCGAGCACCCGAACCGGAACCCTCGGCCTCTTCCATGTCGGGCGGTGACGATGACGTGATCACGCTCAGTCACCGAGTGTTTGATGACTCAGGCAAGGTCACTGAAGACCATGCCTACGATGTGATTCACACCGACGCCGATGGAATCGATCTGACCGCCAATGATGACTACATCCGCAGCAGCGTCTACCACTGGTACGACGAAGCCAATCGCCTCATCGCGACCGGCAGGTATGGATCGGGCGACACAACTGCGGGTGCGGGCCAGTGGAGATATGCCGCAGTACCGACGCGTCCTGCTATCGCCCCCGCCTCCAGCAGCGACACGGTCTTGATCACAGAGATGGCGTACGACAGCCAGAAGGGACGGATGTACCTGGCAACCGACCCTTCCGGCACTGAGACCAGGAAGTTCTTCGATGATCTTGGGCGATTAGTCTGGGTGGCTGAGAATTTCGACGACTTCGATCCCAGCAACCTGGCGACGATCAGTGATGCGACGGAAAAATCCAAAGACCGCGTAGTGAAGAAAGAATACGATGGGCTCGGGAGCCGAATAAAGTTGATCGCCTACAACGGTTCGAATTCGTCGGCTCAGGATACGGTCTACCTGTTCGAAGACAGTGTCGATGCCTCGCGGGTGACGAATGAAATCTATCCGGACTCGTCCGACACAACGTCTTCCGGCTCCGATCAGGTGAAGTATGCCTATCACGTGGACGGTCGACCAAATACACGAATGGATCAGCGTGGAACTTTGCTGACCTACGGTTACGATGAGAGACGCCGCTCGCAATCCCAGCAAGCCACAACGCTAGGCGGAAGCACCGATGGCACCGTTCGCTCAATTACGCGCGGCTACGATTCACTGGGACGCGTGACCAAGTTCACGTCGCACGGCAATCAAACCGATGATCCCAACAACACGTCAGACGTTGTTAATCAGGTCGTTCTCACCTACGACGATCTCGGGCGCGTCATCAAATCTGAACAGTCGCATTCCGGAGTGGTCTCCGGCAGCACGCCGAGTGTCGAGTACGGCTACGACACATCGGCGAGCTCTGGCATCTTCGATGATGGGGCGAGGCTAGAGTCAATCACATATCCAGATGGCCGCGTACTCTTCACCGATTACGGGACATCGGATTCCATTAACGACCGCTTCTCCCGACCACAACGGCTTCGCGAGACGAATGGTACCGGGACCATCCTAGTGGAATATTCACAAACAGGCGCAGGGCGATTCGTCGTAACGGACTACCAGCAACCGGACCTGAAGCTCGATCTCTACCGCGGAATGAGCGGCACCTATGCTGGGCTCGACCGCTTCGGTCGCGTGATTGATCATTTTTGGGACGGATACAACTCCACAGCGGACGCCGTTCGGATAAAATATGGCTATGACGCTACAGGGAACCGAATCTGGCGCGAAGACGCAATTGCTGAAAACAACTCACATAACTTTGACGAACTCTATACCTATGATGGCTTGGACCGGCTCACGGGGGTGAAGCGTGGTGAGATCAATGGCACCTACACGACGATCACTTCCGACACCTTTGGCCAAGAGTGGACACTCGAGCAATTAGGAAACTGGTCGCAATTTACCGAGGACAGCGATGGCAATGGAACGAACGACCTCAACCAAGACCGCACACACAACGATGCGAACGAAATAACGGAGATCGACAGCGCATCAACCGATGTCGCCCACGATGCGGCTGGCAACATGACGATTGTTCCCCAGCCCGGCTCCTTGTCGTCGAACTACACGCTGACCTGGGACGCCTGGAACAGGCTTGTTAAAGTGGCCGACGGGACGAACACTATTGCAGGGTATGAGTACGATGGAAGAGATCGGCGCACGTTGAAGCTTGTATACGTGAGCGGTAGTCTCGATGAGACGCAGCATATTTACGTCTCCGAAAGGAACCAAGTTCTCGAAGTGCGGTTGGATTCCGGTACAACAGCTCAAAGGCAATTCACATGGGGCGAACGCTACATAGACGATCTGGTTCTTCGCGAAAGAGATTCAAGCGGCAATGGAGCGTTAGATGAAACCCTATATGCACTTCACGATGGCAACTGGAGCGTTGTTGCAATTGCCGGTGTGAGCGGCAATGTGGAAGAGAGATTTCACTACAGCGCATTTGGAGTGCGGTCAATCATGGAGGGCAACTATGCTCCTGATAGCGACGCGACCTCCGATGCTGATTGGGAGTGCGGGTATACCACCCGCGAACATGATTCCCAAACAAATCTCCTGTTCTACCGTGCCCGGTACTATCATCCAAAGCTCGGACGATTTTGCTCCAGGGACCATGTTGGCTATCACGCCGGTATGAATCTGTTTAGGTACGTCAACAACCGACCACTTACTTTCCAAGACCCACTTGGCTTGGACGCTTTACTAATCCCCACTACGGTCGCAGGAGGTTATCTGTTTGAAATGTCTGCAATTGGTACGCTCGGGGCGTCAGGCGTCACAACCAGTACGTTACTTACAACGACTGCTGCCCCAGCGGTGGTGACTGCTGCCCCAGCGGCAGCCCCAGCGGCTCCACTAGTCTTGCCTGCTGCTCCTCTCGTCGTATCGGTAGGGGGTGGGATAGCCGTCGGAGTTGCAATAGATCACTGGATCACTGGGCCTCTATTAGATGAACCTCTAACCGACGTGGCCTACTGGTGGTGGGATTCCAATCAGCCTGGCCATGCGGATTATTGGATCACTGGACCTTTGCTGTACAATCCCATATCTGACATCGCCGATTGGTGGTGGGATTCCAATCCCATCGGCTTGCCATACCCTGCTCCTGACGGCCACCCAGTCCCAGGTGACACCAACCCGCCTGCACCGCCAACGGATGGCAACGAAAACAAGGGCGAGTGCCCCAAAGGCCAATGCTGGTGCTGTGAATGGAGTTACGGTGGAGGCGCGGCATCAGAAGGGCCTGGCACCGGGTGGACGACGGATTGCCGGTGCAGGTCACTCGCCGAGTGCATGGAACTGTTTGAGTGGGACGAAGGTGGATGTGTACAGCATGGTACGGAAGCGAACACTTCACTAGACAAGGTGTTAAGAGACACAAATTTTCATCCTTAATTTTGTGATATGAATCGACAACTCACTCCGCGTCGGCTTTCAGAATTTGTTCCTCATGGCAAAGAAGCTAGTGTTCTCGGGTATCTTAATGAAGCTCGAGCTAGATTCGTGGTCAATGACGAGAATCGGGCTATAGGAGTAGTTGCGGGCGGCAGGTTTAGCGACGGACATGTCGAGTTACTGAAGGAACTCGAGTTTTTAGAAAGATTCTCGTATCTGTCGGTTTGGAAGCCGTTGCGTCTTGGCCCCTCTGGGATTCGAAATCTTTTTTCGATTTCGGCTCTTGGTCATGTCTCCATTCAGGTAGTCCCGAATTTTCGCTCTAGCATTACAGATGAACTCGCTGAGGCTGTGGAAGCTTCGCCTCGATTACACGAACTGCTACTCCCATACTCCAGGTTATCTGATGCTGGAGTGGACGCATTGACGCGGTTTAGAA
>JBCBOT010000048.1:0-34460 GCA_039821165.1 Planctomycetota bacterium
GAGGAACGGGACCCGGCGGCGATGATCGCCGACGGCATGCTCGAGAAGATCGAAGACTTTGAGCACAACGGCGTTTCGATCCCCGCGAGTCGCCTGGGGTACCGGATCACACGGCGGTTTGTTCGCACCTACATGGGCCGCGTCTTTGACAACCCCGTCAAAGTCTTTACCGAGGATATTCTGCAACCTGAAAAGCAGGACTTTGAGTCCTACGCCGACGGCATCCTGTACATCGCCGAAGCACAGAAACGAGTCGCAAAACGCTACCTGGAAGACAGTGGCTACGACTTGGCTTGTCCGCCGCTTCGAGCCATCATCAGCATTCTTGCCAATGGTGAGTACGAAGGAAAAGGCATCGATGATCCGTCGATCCGAGAGATGTTCACGCGCGAACATCTGCTCGCAAGCGACTGGTACCGACGCCGTCTCGTGGAGCAGCAAGACCGCGATATCCAACACTGGCGGGACTGTGTTGGTCGGCTCAAGAATTACCTGGCGACGCCCGGGTACAGTGCGATCGCCAGTGAGATGTCACTCGAGCAACGGCTCGCGTACGCCGAAGAGAAATTGTCGGCGGCGGAGAAATCGGATTATGTCGACACACTCGTTGGCACGCTCGGAGCCGATCCGATGCGCGTCGCGACCAATGACCCGATGCTTGCCGACCGACTCGCCAGCGTTTGATCGATATCCGTGACACGCTGAAGGTGCCCAACAAAAAACGCCACCCGATTCCGGGTGGCGTTTCTGATGACTGAATCGGACGCGTTGAGTATGAACGTCCAAGCCGCGTGAGGCTTGAGCTTAGAAAGGGCTCGCGCCGAACGGATCGTCGGCGCCGGCCGGTGGAGCGCCGAATGGGTCGTCGCCGCCCGCCGGAGGAGTTCCGAATGGATCATTGCCAGCAGGTGCGGCCGGCTTGGGTGCACCGAACGGATCATTGCTCGGTGCCGCGCCCGTTCCGCCAGCTGCTGCCGGAGCAGGATCATCTGCGAATGGGTCCTCATTTACGTCCGCCATCGCATCGACCGAGTCGACGGTTGCGGCACCACCCGCCATTGCCGGCGCGGTGTCGTCAGCGAACGGGTTCGTTGCCGCATCTGCGGTGGGAGCCGGCGGCGGAGCTGCCGCAGCGGCACGAGGCTTGGTCGCACGCGGTTGGGTCACCGACGGCGCCGCAGGAGTGGCTCCGATCTCGTTCATGCGTTGGTTGGATCGCGTTGCGCGGGTCGCCATCGCTTGGAAGCGAGCCGTTTGACGGATGTTCTCGAGCTTCAGCCGGGACATTCCCTGGAAGCGTGAGAGTGCGGCGCCGATGCCACTACCACCGTACTGGACTTCCAGTTGTGCCCCCGCATTCCAATCGGCTTCAGCTTCGCCCATTCGCCCTTGGTTGCTGAGGACGATTCCGCGGAAGTAGTAGGCACGCGGGTCTTTCGTGCCGGCGCCGATGGCCGACGAAAGGTAGTTGTAAGCGTCGGTGTATTGTCCTGCGTAATACGCGTGCACCCCACGGCCATACAGCTGGGAGAGCACTGCTTGCGATTGAGCAGACGCGTCTTGGGCGAGTGTCCCCGCGAACACAAACGCGGCAAGAGCAAGGTACGAAAGACGTCGTTTCATCGTTGGAGTTTCCTCTCCCGAGACAAGCATGAGCCGAGGTGAAGTGGTCGCGGAAATCGCGATCCTAGATGCGGGACTTTCCCGCCCGTGGTAACAGCTTAAACGATAGTTGTGCCGTCTAAATCCGGCAAACGGATTTGCGGCGCCCCGTCGAAACCCCCGAAAGGGCGTCGTGATCGCCTGCATAATCCGTTGGACAGGCGTTCGAATTCGGTCTGGCGGCGTCCAAGACCGCTTCCGGCTCGGGCTCTGACGCCGATTCGCCGGGCGATTCGTGCTCAAGTAGATGCCCCACGGCAGCCCGAAGCGGCGGATCCATTTCGAGATCGCTCGGCCCTCGAGCGACGTTTTTCTCGGCCATGGAATCCAACTCGACGGCCTCGATCGCGTCTTCGATCGGCTCTTCGCCTGTCTCCGTTTCAGGCTCCGGCACGTCGATACCTTCCAAGGCGGGGTAGGACGCGACGTCCCAGGCTCGGCTCAGCTTTCGCAAGGCATCGAGGTCCATCGGGACCGTGAATCCCTCATCCGGGGTGACACCCCACTGATCATCCTCCGTCGCATCGGGCCCCCGGTGGATGTTCTCGTTGTTGGGCCGATAGTACTTGGCGATCGTCAGCCGAAGCGCCCGCTTGCCGTACTCCAGCGGAATGATCTCCTGCACCGTGCCTTTCCCAAACGAGCGCATCCCGACGACCGTCGCGCGGTCATTGTCTTGCAGACAGGCCGCTACGATTTCGCTGGCACTGGCGCTGTTTCCATCCACGAGAATGGCCATCGGGATGTTTTCGTGAACGAGCGTCCCCGGGGTCGCTTTCAAGAACTCGTCGATGCGCCCGCCGCGGACACGTGTGGAAACAATGTCACCGCTGGAGAGAAACATGTCGCAGACATCGCCGGCGGCGTACAGCAAACCGCCGCCGTTGCCGCGCAAATCCAAAACCAAGGCTGAAAAGTTGTTGTCCAGCTCGACAAGCACGGACTCCAATTCGTTCACCGTCTTTTCGCCAAAACTCTTCATCCGGATATAGGCGACCTCGGGATGTTCGCGAAGACGGTAGACCCAATCGTGGTCCTCGTTGCGGTGATCACCGACGACCGACTCGAGTTCAATGCGAGCTCGTTTGACCGAAAGCGGAAGCTCGTCCTCACCACGCCGAACCACGATGTCAACGGTAGTCCCCGGTGGTCCCTTGAGTCGATCACTGACATCGTCAAGTTTCATCTGCGAGACGTCTTGGCCATCGACCTGGATGATTTCATCGTTGGGCATGATCCCGGCGACCAGCGCCGGCGAACGCACCAGGGGTGTCACCACGCGTACCGGTTTGCCTTCCTCGGCCTGCCGAACATAGATCCCGATGCCGGCGAACTCTTGGTGGATGGAGTCTTGAAATGTCTCGTACTGTTCGACCGCGAAGAAACTGCTGTGTTGGTCAAGCTCGCCGACCACACCCTTCATCGCACCTTCGATCAGCTTCTGCGGGTCCACCTCGTCCACATAGTGTTGATCGATCAACTCAATGGCTTCGCTGATGATCGCCGCAGTCCGTGTTCGACGGTGGACGACGTGGCACAGAAGGCCGACCACGATTGCGAACAGAATGACGTTGAGGTTACGGGACGGCATAGTTTTTTGCTGGCGCGGGAAAGCGAAGCGGACACTGTAGTGTACGCCAAAACCCCGTCCCAGCGATCAAACGCCGCTGAGAAACGGAATCGGAATCAGAACCGCATGCTGCTGCACCCACGTCGTCAGCCCGTCCCAACTCGTGTATTGCGAAGCCGTCACAAAGGCGAGATAGACGACAACGATGCCGGCGATCAAATACCGAGCCGTCATCCGCGACAAAAACATCGGCATGCCCGAGGGCTTCACCTCGCCACCTGAATACGATTCGTCCGCGATCCGCCGTGCTCGACGTAAGGCCAACCCCTCGACGATCCGGGCCGGAAGCAAAAACGTGATGCAAACCAAAATCGGCAACCAAGTCACCTCCTCGGGGGTGGCTTCGATCTTGAGCAGGTAAAGCGGAATCGGCAGAAGTACCAAGCCAAGTGTCATCGCGAGAAACCAAGCCCACGGTGCGTAGCAAAACAGGCGTCGAATCCGACGCACCTCAAAGATCGCTCGGAAACGGTCTTCAGCTGCAAAGTGTGCCTGCAGCATTGGCAGGTACATCATGACGATACCGAGAGCAACAAACGCAGTCGCCCCAAGGAGTCCCGCCGCACCGGTTTCTCCGTTCCGATTGGCAGCGATGATGACCATCGCGGGTATCAACCAAATCAGCGTTCCGATCAACCCGCGAAGTCCCAACCAGAAGTATCGTCGCAGCTCCAGCGACTTGGTGAACTCCCAGAGTCGATCGGGAAGCTCGGCGTAGGTGCTCGGACGCCATGCTTCACGCAACGCTCGAATCGGTTGTGGCCATAAGAAATGACGCAGCCGTCCGCCGCGGGCCACCGCCCAAACGACATACCAAACACCCAAGGCCGCCAGGGCAATCGAAACCCAGCGGAGGATGGAGCCGCCCGAAGCCTCGGGACTGATCAACACCGAAACAGATTGCAAATGCGCGAAGAGCTGAATCGGAAGCGCGGCAACGAACACCGTCAGAACCACCAGTCCGATCTGACCGGCTTCACGAAGTTTGGGCAAGCAATCGCGAACCTTGGCCCCTCCGGAGAGACGTCCCGACACGTCGAGCAAATAGCCGAACGCGATCAGTTGCAAGATCGGTACCCGCGCGAGTGCGGTCAGGCACGCGATCAAGCTTGCGAGGCAGAAGGCTCCCCCGATCGACCAGCTCACCCAACCGAATGCCCTGCCCAGCAACGTTTGCGATGGAGGCGTCTCTGTCACCAACTCGGGTTCCAGAAGGATGACGTCCTCCGAGACTTCGCTGGGCAGATCGATCACGGCGGGCGAGTTCATCAGGCGATCGCTTCTCGAATAGACCGGGAATGCAGGTTGTGAAGTTCACGTGATTCGTTCGGATTCGGAAACGGAATCACTATCTTGGCAATGCATTTCGATTTCTTTGAATCCCATCGGCCCTGGATCAACGGTAGGCCCGGAGAATGTGGAATCGCCGAATACCAGCTGAGGCAAGCCGTCGCGCTGGGATCGATTTTAGCGAGCAGCAGAGAATGAGCCGCCGAAGCGAAACAATCGTCCCAGCTTAACGACCCCTCTCCGGGACCGGGTCCAGAGTGGAAGCGGAGTTTTGTTCCAATTGAACTTAGGGCGCAGCCCTCCGGTGCATGAGTCGGTTATTACGGTGAGACCGGACGGCTCGAGACGTGCGCTAACAACGTTAGCGTTGTGCGCATGCCCTCCGGTGCCGAACCCACTAGACTCCAAGGGCTTTTCGAAGTTGGCGTGTGTACTGCGGGATCTCTTTAAAGGGTTCGGATTCCTCGTATTCGAGGATGACAAACCCTTGGTAGCCACTGTCTTTCAGGATCCCGGCAACTCGGTCGAGATCAGCTGGATATTTCGTTCCGTCCGGTTTCTTCATCGCGACCTTGACCTGCACATTGACGGCGTAAGGTGCGCACTTTTCGAGGTCCCCGTAGGGATCTTCACTGAGAAAATTCCCCGTGTCGAGATTGATGCCGACCCAGGGGTGATCGATGCCTTTGATGATCGGCAGAAGTTGATCGGGCCTAAGATTGCCATGATTTTCGACGCCGAGGAAGATGCCGCGCTGAGCCGCGACGGCGGCGCACTTTTTCATGGCATCGATGGCTTCCTCGAGACGCTCGGGATGGTCGTCAAGCTCCTTGCCTTTCCCCGCGAAAAAGCGAATGTGCGGGGCACCGAGAAGCGAGGCCTTTTCAATCCATTGCAATGCCGTAGCGACTTCCTGATCCAGCCGTTCCCCGACACCGATCGTAAAGTTGTTTCCGATCGCGGTTCCCGAAATCGCGACGCCACGAAGGTAGGCTTCTCGTTTGAGGTTGAGAAAGTAGTCGCCGTCGGCGTCGGTCGGAAAGAAGTAACTGGTGAGTTCGGCGGCATTGAAACCTTGGTCGCGGCAATAGTCGAGAAATCCGATCATGTCGAGTTTCGGTGACGCCGGCTTCACCGACTTGCCTTTCATGAAGGCGAAGTGCTTGCGGAACGAGTAGGCCGCCAGCCCGAGTTGAAATCGCGGCTCACCTGTCCTCGCGATCCCATCTGAAAAGAGCGACTTGGAGGCACACGTCGTCGCCATCGCGGCGCCGGCAAGCTGGAAGAGAGTTCGGCGATTGAGAGACATCGAGTGTTCCCACAGAGCGTTTCGAGGAATGCAACTTTGCGGCTATCGTACTTGAGATGCGAGGCCCGCGAGAGAATAGGCCTATCGTCCTGCTTGGATCAGTGCAGCGGCACCTTGATTTGCGAGCGACGCGGCGACTTGTCGACCGAGTCCGACCGCTAGCTCCACGTAATCGTCTGCATCCGAAAATTGGACCTCCGAGGAGGCTTGCAAACACTGTGCACCGTCGGCAGAAAGCACGCGGGCGATGAGGTGCAATTCGCCGTCGACCGCCGTGGCATGCGCGGCGATGGGGGCGAGACAGCCGCCGTGAAGTTCGCTGAGCAGTTTCCGTTCCGCGGTCGTGCACGCTGAGGCGATCGGATCGTTGATTCGCTTGCACCAATGAGATGCTTGTTCATCATCGCGACGAACTTCGATCGCGAGTGCGCCTTGACCGGGTGCGGGAAGCATCACGTCGAGCGGCAACGTCACGCGTGGCACGTCGGACATTTCAAGTCGTTCGAGTCCCGCGGCGGCTAGCACGATCGCGTCATACTCTCCGTCCTCAAGTTTCTTCAATCGGGTTTGCACGTTGCCTCGGATCGGCAACACCTTCAGGTCCGGACGTTGTCGCAGCAGTTGTGCGGCTCGGCGACGGCTGCCGGTTCCGACACGCGCCCCATCGGCAAGCGACTGGAGATCGTGGGCGTCAGCGGACACGAGGCAATCGAACACGGTTTCGCGCGCGGGCGACGCGGCAACAAAGAGCTCGGGATGGGCCTCGGTCGGCAAATCCTTCATCGAGTGAACAGCGATGTCACCCTCGTCGTGGAGCAATGCCTCCTGAATACGTTTGGTGAACACACCCACAGAGCGACGACCGTCAATGGGCCGCATGTCCACATCGCCACCACTGACCAGCGGGACCAGGACGGACTCGGCTCCCAGATCGGCCAGAAGGCCGGCGACATGACGCGCCTGCCACATCGCCAGGGGGCTTTCACGCGTCGCGATTCGGAGCGGCGAATCGCCGCTTTTCTCTGGCGGGCGGCTCTCGGATTCGGATATTGACGGTTGGTCGGATGTTGGCAAAGCGATCTCGGGGTTTTCGCGGCCACATTCGGACAGCGGAGGACTTGCGGTACGCGTTTGGAAACCACGCGTTACTGTAGTAGAAAGGTGCTTCCCACTCGGCCCAACCGCCGAAGTTAGACGATCTCGGTCGGTAGTTGAAGTGACGTGAATCCCGAACGCCCCGATCTAGACGATAGCAGCAGCGAGTCTTTCGTCGAGTCGCGTACCAGCGGCAAGGCGGTCGAATCGAGTTTCCAATCGGTCGACTTGCCGACCTGCGATATCGACGCAACCACGTCCCGTGATGACCAGCTGGAATTCGAGACCATTCCCGTTCGTGGGAAAGGCGTGGCGGCGGACCCTATCCCGGAACGAATCGGCGACTATCGGATCAAGGGCGTCATCGGCAGCGGCGGAATGGGCCGTGTCTATCTGGCGGAGCACATTCGGATGCAGCGCGAAGTCGCGCTCAAGATGCTTCGTGGTGATCGCATGGGCGACGAAGCCTCGGTGGAGCGCTTTTACGACGAAGTCCGAGCGGCGTCACGGGTCATGCACCCCAACATTGTGACCGCGTTCGATGCAGGTGAGCACGACGAGATTCATTACCTCGTGATGGAATATGTCGAAGGCGTCACGCTTACCCGCATGGTCTCCAAGAACGGTCCGCTCACACCGGGAATGGCTTCTTCGGTGATTCGCCAAGCCGCACTCGGATTGCTTCACGCTCACCGCGCGGGAATCATTCACCGCGACGTGAAGCCGGGGAACCTGATCCGCGCCACTGACGGAACGATCAAAGTACTTGATCTGGGTCTGGCACAAATCAGCAACGTGATGTGGTCCGAAGACGGTCGAGAACTCGGACGCGTTCAAGATCCCAATTCAGCTCACAAGCGCAAGGGCAAGCTGGTCGGGACGTTGGCGTACATGTCACCCGAACAACTCGAGTCCCCCGACGAAGCGGACCCGAGAAGCGATATCTATTCCCTCGGCGCGGTGCTGTTCTTTTTGCTCGCAGGTCGCCCGCCGTTTCAAGGCGAGTATCTCGATCAGGTCTACGGCCATCGACACGGCGAGATTCCCGACTTGATGCAAGTTCGTGGTGACGTCGATCTCGGATTGGCGAACTTGTTCCGTCGGATGATGGCCAAGAAGCTGAGTGAACGATACGCGTCCCTCGACGAAGTCATCGAAGACCTTGGGGCGTACGCCGAAGAATCGCACGGCCCCGCTTGGCTCGCGGAATTTCTCCATCGCCGTCAGGCAGCGACCGACGCGTCAACGATGTCCGGCGGTTCGACTTCCATCACAACGATGCCCATCGTCGGCTTGGATTTGGGAATGACTTTCGGCGCGATCGCGGAAGCCGTTCCAGGGAGCGGCATCCACAACCTCGCGGCGGGTGCCGATGCGCAGCCCCTCTTTCGAATGGCCATCGCCAACGATCCTGGCGGCCTGTTGTTCGACGTGGATGCCAACCAAAAACGACTCGCGTCGCCGAAAGAAGTCGTGCACTGTTTGCCTCTCTACCTCGGCAAGGATCTCGTCGACCGCGAGGTTGCCGGTCGCAAGTGTCCTCCCGAAGTCCTGCTTGCGATGTCGATTCGGCGGATGCTGAGCAATGCGATGCCCGATCGCAAGCTGCCAAAATTTGCCGCGCTCACCGTGCCCGCCAGCTACGACCAATTCCATCGTCGCTGTGTCAAACAAGCCGGTCGAATTGCCGGCATCGACTCCGTCCGTTTGGTCGATCGCAGCGTCGCGGGCGTTCAATCGTTGATGATCGACAACGACGGTGCGATCGGTGGGCAACTCGGCTTGGAGTCGTCCGAAACGATACTCTTCCTGGGACTGACGGGACAAGCTTCCGAGGTCTCGTTGCTACGACGCGACTCGACACAATTGTCGGTCCTCGCGACGGACGGACACTGGCACACGGGCATGTTGCAGTGGCAACACCGACTCGTCGAACTAGCCGCCGAGGAATTCCGCCGCAAACACGATTTCGATCCGACTCGCAGCTCGGTCACCGCATCGCGACTGCAGATGTCGTGTGAACGGGCGATGAATTCGCTGCTTCTGCTCGAAGAAGTTTCGGTCAACATCGATCACGACGACACTATTCGTTCGATCGTGGTCTCCCGCGACGATTGGTTGGCGAAGTGCCGCGATCTACTGCGTGGGATTCGCCAGTGCATGCACAATGTCTGCCAGCAAGCGGGCGTGCACCCCAAGAAAATCGACACCTGCGTCGCACTCGGCCCGCTGCTCCGTATCGGGGACTTGCGGAATCGATTGCTCAAGAAGTTGCCTCCCTCGATGGAGGTTCGATTTATCGATCGGAGCGATGTCGCGCGCGGCGCCGCCGGATGCTTGGCGGCAGAATTGCCCCAACGCAGTGACTTACTCGTGCCGCCGCGATGCGTCTCAGGTCAGACGATTGGGATCGTGATCGAAGATCAATCGGGCCGCCACCGGATCCTACCGATCATCCCGCGGGGCACGGCGCTGCCCGCCCGAACCAATCGCAAACTAACGATTTCCGCGGGACTCGCCGAAATGCCGCTGTCAATCGTCGAGTCGAGCGGTGTCGAACGTGACCAATGGCATTCGCTCGGTCGCTACGACTTCGAAGTCAAAAGCCACGACGCACAGATCAAGCGAACACGGATGGTCGGTTTCGAACTCAATGTCGATGGATTGCTCGTCGTTCGAGCTCAGACACCAGGGACGCCCGAGAGCAAAAAGCTACGCACCATTCCCGAGCCGATGCTACCGGTGAAGGACGAAGAGGAATGGGCGTCGTGGATCAACTCGCTCGACCTGTAGCGATCCGATCCTCGAAGCGCCTTTGCGACTTCCCTGGGATCTTCGCGGCTTGGCATCTTCGCGTGACGATCGATGCAGATCACCCCGCGATCCTTTTCGGAGAAAGACATGTGAGCTTTGGTGACCTCACGGTATCGTTCCATGTCAATCCTCCGTGGCACGCTGGAACGCTGAGTCGAATCGATTGCCGTTGTTGTTTCCGAACGACTCCTTACCGCTCCAGGAACGGACGAACGTACGGCATCAAACCGAGCGAACGAAGTTCATCGACAACCTCCGAACGCGTTTGCACGTCCAACGTTTCCTGCACTTCTTGCACGAGAAACTGCGCGAACTGAATCCGCGCCCGCCGCAACTGTTGACGGAAAGCATCAGCGCTCAGCGGCATTCCCTTCTCGGCAAGGATCGCGGCAGCCTCCTGTGACGAGAGACTCGGCTGATCCGTCGACAAACGCAAGATCGCGAAGTAACGATTCCCCGACGTCTTCTCTTGATAGTCTTCCAAGGCGCGCCAGGCTCGTTGCAACAAACACTCCGTCCACGACTGTTTCCACCGCTCGTCATTCTCCGAGGGTGATGCCAGAGAATCCAACAACTCTGGGGCCAACGATGTGGAGCGTCGACTTCGAAAGTAGGAGAGGGCGGAGTTACGAACCGCTACGGTCAAGTAGTCGCGGAAGCGTCCCGCCTTGCCCTCTCGATCCGCGAAACCACGCTCCAGGATCTTGACCAAAAAGTCTTGCAGGACGTCACGCGCGACGTCGGAATCCCGCAAGATCGCTTCCAGATAAGTAAGCATCGCCGGAGCGTAACGTAGCGTGAAGCGATTCACGTCAGCCACGCAAGACCATCGCGTCGAGATGTCGCCGATTCGGATCGCGTGACTTCGATTCATGACACCTCGCAAGTCGACTACTTGTCCATCGGCTCCACACAAATCGCTAAACAGGGGCCGAAGCCGATTGGCCCTTCCGAACTGACGAAATCTGCCGCCGGTGACTTGGCGTCACGGCTCCTTAACATCACCGTGAGCAACCCGTCTTGATCGTTAGCGACCGCGTCGGCAAGTTGCTGGTTGCGGAGTTGCAGCAGCATCAACCGATCATCTTCATACCATTTCGAAAGGCTGCCGCGAAGCGTCCCCGCCGCGGACAGGTCGACGGCGTGCAGCTCGGCAGGCGCTTTGTCGAAGGTGATCCGCTTCGGCCCCGATTCACTCCATTGTTTCCGCGGCGCGTCTTCACGTAGCACCATGCAATCCCAGGTTTGACTGTCACGTTCTTCGTCGGGTGTCGACTTGAGCAACGTGAACAGCAGATACACGTGGCGTATTCGATGGCCCGCCGGAACTTGCCCCTCGATGTCGAAGAGCACGAACGTAAAACACTTCGCACCACGTTCCGCAGAAACCGTCAGCGTGTGATGCTGCCCGACGTCCTCGGTTTCGTTGAATCGCACAAACGCGTCCGCGCCGCGACCGGTTTCCGGCCGCACGAGGATGCAATCCCTCAGCGCCAACGGAACGTTCGAGGGAGGCCGCTCCCTCGCGAGAATGGCCGACTTTTCCGAACGCTCATCGGCATCGAACGCGGTGGCATCCAACACCATGGCATCGAAGGGATCCGCTTCAGCCGGTAAATCCACCACACGCTCTCGACCAGTCCACCAGTAACCAAGGGCGGCGATGGCAACAACGAGAAACGCTCCACTCAGAAGGAGACCAAGCGACCGTCGGTCGCGAGACGCGGAGCTCTCTTCCCCCCTCAGCGTGTTCCACGGTTCGTTGTGCTGCCGAAACGCCCGCGACCGGCGTGCTCGTCCCCAACGCCCCCACAACCGATGCGAGTTGACCGCGAATCTCGGCCACGGAACCAGGACGCTGCTCGCGTTCAGGGGAAAGACATCGGTCGACGACGTCGCACAGCTCGACGGGCAAGTCGGGGCGAGCATCGGCAAGAGGCGGCGCGCGTCGCGTCAACAACTGTGCGAGCACACCAGAGACTGTCTCATCCTCCAGCGGCAAACGACCCGCCAAGAGGCGGTACAGTAACGCGCCGAGCGAGTAAACATCGCTGCGTCGGTCTGTCGGTTCGTCGCGTGCTTGCTCGGGAGACATGTATCCGGGAGTCCCCGCCAACACGGACAATACGTCGCTTTCAAACGCAGAACGCGCCAGCCCGAAATCAAGCAGCTTGACGCGGCCGCGCGGCATCTCCAAGAAAACATTCGCGGGCTTGATGTCACGGTGCACGATCCCTCGGTCATGTGCCGCACCAAGTCCGTCACACAACTGCAACGCGAGTTTCAACGTTTGAACGTCGGTGAATCGATGTTTCGCGGCGAGCATCTCCGCCAAGCTCGTGCCCTGCAGCAGTTCCATCGCAAAGAACGGGAGGCCCATCGCTTGCCCGACTTCATAGACGGAAACCACATTCTCATGATTCAGCGCGGCGATCGCACGTGCTTCGGCGAGAAACATCGCCCGCGACGCATCGCTCTGCGCCAACTCGGGCTTCATGATTTTGATGGCGACGTGACGCCGCAACTTCGGATCAAACGCAGACGCGACGACGCCCATCCCGCCTTGGCCGAGAAGCTTGTCGATTTTGTATTGCTCGAACCGCCCGTCCGGCGGCAAAGGAACCGGTGCAAGCAGCGTTGAGAGTTCGTCGGGCATCGTCATGCGAGGAGTATAAACTGCCGCCAAGCAAACCGATCGAGTGCACGAAACCCTCGGTTTGGTATACTGTTGTGCCCGCCTACACCCCACCGAACATGCGTTGTTTGCTCGCCCTGCCGTTGGTCTTTTTCGCTGCCGTCGTTTCCGCGGCAGATCCGTCGCTCCGGATTAACGCGCTCGTTAAACGATCTTGGGAAGAACAAAAGATATCGCCCGCCGGCCCGTGTTCGGATCAGACCTTTGCGAGGCGGGTCTATTTGGATTTGGCCGGGCGAGTTCCGACCGAAGCGGAGACCAAACAGTTCCTCGAAGACGGACGCCCGGATCGGCGGCGGCATTTGGTCGACTTGCTTCTAGGTAGCGAAGACCACACCCAACACTTCGCGGACTTATTCGACGCCCTGTTGATGGGACGTGCCGCGGAATCCGTCTATGATCAACGGACCACGCACGGTTGGCGCAAGTATCTCGAAGCGGTCTTTCGCGACAACCGTCCCTGGGACGAGGTCGCTCGCGAAGTCCTGATCGCGCGGCCCGAAAACAAAGAAGACGACGGGGCCGTCTGGTTCCTCTACGAACGCAAGAACCAATACCAAGCGATCGCGGAGGCCGTCGCACCGGCTTTCTTCGGTATCCGAATCGAGTGTGCACAGTGCCACGACCACATGATGGTCGACGAAATCAAGCAGGCTCACTACTGGGGACTCGTCGCGTTCTTTAACCGCGGCACCAACAAAGAAACGCCGAACGGTCCGCGCGTCGCCGAGTCGGCTATCGGTGGCTTCTCCGAGTTCGCGAATCTCGAAGGCTCCAGCACGCCGAACCTGTTGACCTTTCTCGATGCGACCACCGTCCCCGAAGATCGGCCCGACAAAGACGAGAAGCAAACGGAAACCGACGAACTGTACGTGGCCTCCGATGTTGCCGGCGACCCTCGCGAACCCGTCTTCTCGCGCCGAAAGAGGTTCGTCACTCAGATTCTCGACGGACACCCGCTGATTGCCAAAGCCATGGTCAATCGTGTTTGGGCGATCCTGATGGGACGTGGCTTGGTGCACCCGCATGACGAAATCGACAGCATGCATCCGCCCAGTCACCCAGAACTCTTCGAATGGCTCTCCGAAGATTTTGCGGCGAGCAACTTTGACGTGCGTCGACTGACGCGCAGCATCGTGCTTTCGGATGCTTACCAACTCGACTCGGTTCGTCCGAACGAGACGCTCCCACCGGAATCCTTCGCCTGGTACCTCGAGCGTCCGCTGACGGCGGAACAACTCGCCCGCAGTGTTCAGGTCGTCATGCGAGGCCATTTTCAAAACGACGCGCATGTGGTGCGAATCCTTCGCCAACAGGTTCTCGATGTCTTGCCCGACGCGATCGAAATCCCGATCAAGGACGCGTTGTTCTTTTCGAACAACAACGCCTTCGATCGGTTTGTTCGCGAGAGTCGCGGGGATGGTCAACTCCTACAGCAACTGCTGACCTACGAAAGTCATGAACGGCGAGCGAGGCGGCTGATTGAAACCGCGTTCAATCGCCCGGCTGATGACGAGGAAGTCCGAACCATTCAAGCCTATCTCGAGAGCCGCAACGAGCGACTGGACGCAGCCTTGGCCGACGTCGCCTGGTCCCTACTCACGAGTGCCGAGTTCCGCTTCAACCACTGATCTCCATGCCGAATCGCAAGACCAAGTTGACCTGCGGAAGCGATGAACACACGGTTCATCGGCGGCTGTTCTTGCAGGGCTCGATGTCGGCAGCGACCGCATCGGTCGCCAGCTTCAATGGCCTGTTTTCGATCCCCGCGCTCGCCGAAGAAACCAAGCGAAGCGGAAAGAAGTGCATCCTGCTTTGGCTCTGTGGAGCACCGAGTCAATTCGAAACGTGGGATCCCAAACCCGGCACCGCGACCAGCGGTCCCTTCGGCGCGATCTCGACGTCGCTGCCCGGAATCCAAATCAGCTCGTTGATGCCGAAGTGCGCAACGATCATGGACAAATTGGCCGTGGTCCGCAGCATGAGCACCAAACCGAATGAACACTTTCAAGCCATCGACACGTTGACGCGCGGCGACAAGCCACGGCCGCCATTCACGCGACCGATCCTCGGCAGCGTGATCGCAGAACAACTAGGACAACTCGACAGTCCCGTCCCGCAATTCGTACTGCTCGATCCGTGTCCGGAAGGCAACGAATTCAAAGGCTTTAAGGCCGGCAACTGGGCGGGCTGGTTGGGCGCCGAATACGGGCCCGTCCGCGCGGGAGGCGACTATGGCATCCCGAACATCGAAAAGCTTGATGCGATCAGCCAAGCCGACCACGCCGATCGCGAAGCGCTCCGCAGCTTCTTCAGCAAGAAGTTTGAAAACGATCAACGCAGCGCCGCGGCCGCTTCACACAACGCCGCCTTCGATCGTGTGAAAGGATTGATGAGCTGTGCGCCGTTATTCGATCTCGAAACACTGCCGAAAGCAGATCGCGAACGATACGGTGCCGGCGCTTTCGCACAGCACGCGCTCCAGGCTCGGCACCTGATCGAAAACGGATCGACGTTCGTGATGGTCGCCAACGGCATGCCCTGGGACAACCACGTGTTCCAGCACGAGATGCATCAGATGCTCGTTCCGGAACTCGACAACATCCTGTTTCAACTCGTGACCGACCTCGATGAGCGAGGCATGTTGGACGACACGCTCGTCATTGCGATGGGCGAATTCGGCCGCACTCCCTGGCTCAACGAAGCCCGGGGGCGAGACCATTATCCCAAAGCGTGGAGCCTCGCGATGGCCGGCGCCGGCATCCGCGGCGGCGTCGTCCACGGCGCAACGGATGCGGGTGGCTACGAAGTGGTCGACGGAAAAGCGGACAACCAAAACCTGTTCGCGACCATCTTTTCCGCGTTGGGAATCGCACCACATGAAGAATACGATCTCCCCGGACTGCCGACGTTTTACCGTGTCGAAGAGGACGCCGAACCGATCGCGGAAGTGCTGGCATGACCGAAAAGGTGTCAGGACTCTTTGGTGCACCGCACCCGAAGGCATTCACTTTGACAAACCAGGCGAGCCAACGATGACATCGGTGAAACTCGAAAAGACACGAGACCGACGACTCCCGACAGGGATCCTCGGTGGCTCGTTGTCGCCCGATGCGAACGCCGTTGTTGCGGCCTGCATGGGCGGCGTTTACAGACTGGAACTCGGCAACGGTAAAAAGCAAAAACTGCACGCGCACGAGAGCTACGCCACTTCGGCGCATTGGCTCACCGATGGCACCGTCCTGTCCGGTGGATACGACGGCCGCATGCGCTGGTTTGACTTGAACACGCAGAAACTCCAACGGGAAAGCAAGCTGCACGACTTTTGGTCGTGGCAAACCGATGTCTCACCCGACGGAACGCTGTTTGCTTCCGTGACCGGCCAATACCTTGCGGGCGGATACAAGTACGAACCATCACCCGAACGTGAGCCTTCGATTTGCGTCGGCGACGTCGAGACCGGCGAAATCCTGCACCGCCTGCCCCATGTGCCTTCGGTACAGTCGGTCGCCTTCAGTCCGGATGGCCGCTTCGTCGCCGCGGGGAACTTGATGGGTGAAGTTCGTGTTTACGATTTGCGTCTCGGAGAACTCGCCAACCGATTCACCACCCCGGATTTCACCAGCTGGGGCATCATCAAGAGCCACTGCTATCTCGGCGGTATTTTCGCCATCCGATTCACGCCCGCCGGCGACGAGCTATTGCTCGCGGGAATGGGCCCAATGCGAGACCCGATGGCCGGCAACGGAAGGCAACTGTGGCAGAGATGGAAATGGGATGTCGCCGAGCCGAAAATGACCGATCAAACACATGACGCCGAAAGCGGTGAAGGTTTGATGGAAACGCTCGCGGTTCATCCGTCGGGTGAGTTCTTTGCGATGGGCGGACGACTCCGAGGAGGAGACTGGAACGTCGCCGTATTTTCGCTCAAGAACGGGAATCGACTCGCCACTCTCAAGACCGGCTATCGCGCCACAACGTTGCGTTTCACTCCCGACGGAGAGTCCTTGGTCGTGATGGGGGCCCAAGGCCAGCCGACCAAACTCAAAGACGGCAAACTCCCTGAATTCGGACGCGTCGAGCAGTATTCTGTGACAGCGGCTTAGTGCTTTGTTCCAATTGAACAGTGGGGATGCACTTGTTGACGCGAGCGTCTTGAATTCCCTGAAACGTCGGAGCCAGTCCGGCTTCGACATTGTGGACAGATTGCTTCCAAGATATTTGTGGCGAGCACGAATCGCCTGTACCGTCCGCCAATCC
The DNA here is from genome assembly GCA_039821165.1 of Planctomycetota bacterium. GTDB lineage: Bacteria > Planctomycetota > Planctomycetia > Pirellulales > Pirellulaceae > Stieleria. The sequence continues at coordinate 16,756 of JBCBOT010000048.1, forward strand.
TTCCTTCGCAACCAGTCCAAGCCATGAAAACGACCGCCTCGCTCTCCGTAATCCTGATGCTGGCAACCAGTGTCGGATGCCATTTCAACGTGAGCTTTAACGGGCGTAATTTCGACTACCAGGGAAAGACGGCCTCGACAATGCAGCAGGATTCGATCGCGGACTCGATCAAAACCCTCACCGTCGAGAGTGAGTTTTGCGACGTGACGGTAGCCGCTTCCGAGGAACCGGCGGCATGGGCCTTTGACGGTAAAGTCTGGGCAAAGCAGCAGGAAGTCGCCGATGATCTGGTTTCTTCCCTCCGCGTCACGACCGACCAAGTTGACGATTCGCTGACGCTGCGGATCATGCTGCCCGAAGACGAGGAGAATAAATTGCGAGGCGTCGAAGCGACCCTCAACATCTCCATTCCGGCGGCAACCACGGTATCGATCCGCAACAGTCACGGTGATGCAATCGTCGAGGGCACGAACGTCTCAACGACGGTCAACAATCGTCACGGCCAAATCCGCTTCACCTCGATCGAGGGCGAGTCCTCGTTCGATTGCGAGCACGGAGAGACCGTCGGCGTAGGGCTGGTCGGAACATCGAAAATCCGCAGCCGGCACGGTGAGGTGAAAGTGAAAGACGCCAGCGCGGCGATCAATCTCGATGTGCGACACAGCGACGTGAAACTCGCATCACTCGAGAGCACGCTGACGATCAATGGCCGACACGGCAACGCGGACATCAGCGGTGTCCTGACTTCCATCCAGGGCGACATTCAGCACTACGACCTCGATCTCGCCGCCGCCAATGATGACTTCAAGTCCATCGCGGTCACGTCGCAACACGGGGATGTCAAGTTGACGCTGCCCGAAACCGCCACGCCATCGATTCTCGCCAGCGCCAACTTCGGCGACGTCACCTCCGATTTCGATGCCACCGGCGGAACGGAAAGCACGATCAAAGTCGACGTCCAACACGGCGACGTCCAGATTCGAAAGGCGGCGCAGTGAGCCGCGACGGCATCGTTTCACGCTGCCGAGTGTTTGGCTGACCATGCGAGACACTCCGCAGCAGTTGGCAAAACGATTGCCACGCCGAAGCGCGAGATCCGAGCCTCTCGTGACAGACGAAACGGCCGGATCGCGCGTGGAGTCGAAGTACACCCGTAAAACGGCTCGCCTCCCGACGGATCGTGTGTTGGGGTGAAACCACGAAGACTCTTCACCAACGCCCGCTGACCTTCGTGCTCTTCGGGGCCTTCTTGGTTGGCCTGCCCCCATCGTCTTTCCCCGCTCGGGAGGATGGCAAAACGATTGAAGGCAAAACCATTATGTCGCTGAAGCGTCGAGGCTGAGGCGCGCTAGGACGCCCGGATCGAGCGCTGAGTCTGAAGGTCGTATGTCATGGCCCGCCTCCCCGACCAATCGTGTTTGGGTGAAACCACGAAGAATCGAAGGGCACGAAGACTCTTCACCAACGCCCGCTGACCTTCGTGCTCTTCGTGTCCTTCGTGGTTGGCCTGTCCCATTGCCTTGCCCCGCTCGGGAGGATGGCAAAACGATTGAAGGCAAAACAATTTCTCGCTGAAGCGTCGAGGCTGTAGCGCGCTAGTACGCCCGGATCGAGCGCTGAGTCTGAAGGTCGTATGTCATGGCCCGCCTCACCGACGGATCGTGTTTGGGGGGAACCACGAAGAATCGAAGGGCACGAAGACTCTTCACCAACGCCCGCTGACCTTCGTGCTCGACGTGTCCTTCGTGGTTGGCCTGTCCCCGCTCGGGAAGATGGCAAAACGATTGAAGGCAAAACAATTTCTCGCTGAAGCGTCGAGGCTGAGGCGCTCTAGTACGCCCAGATCGAGCACTATGTCCGCAAATCGTTCCCCATTGCTCGCCTCACCAACGGATCGTGTTATGGGGGTGAAACCACGAAGAAACGAAGGGCACGAAGAGTCTTTACCGACGCCCGCTGACTTTGTGCTCGTCGATTCCCAAAATCGCGAACGTGATCACAATGCCTTGCCCAAGGCGTTGCGTCCTTCGTGGTTTGCATTACTCAATCGTCTTGCCCCCATCGTCTTGCCAACGTCCCCTGCTAGCTCCACCAAGAAACCTCACTGTCGCTCGCAGTTGCCGTTCTCAAACTGAAGCGATGTTCAGTTTGACCCCGGTTTGCTCGATGTCGTACACAACTTAACCTCATCCGTCACATCAGCGCGTCCGATAGATCCTCTGCGGTGGGGTTTTTTGTGACAGCGTAGGTCTTCTCAGTACGACTCCATGAATCAATTCTTTCGCGCCCGGCACCAGCTACACTGCGGGCCTTGCACGAGCCTCGCACAGCAAGCGGACGCCGTTGAATTCTGGAAAAGCCGGTACCTCGAATCGGGCCTCAATTCGCCGCCGGAAACCCCCGTTCGCAGCGGCGAAGAACACGTGCTCGTCGTCTCGCACGAGATCCTTCGCGTGGAGCCATCCAAGAACGCCTCCGAATTGCTAGCAAGCCGAATATGCGGCACTGCAACGCTGTCGATGCCGCAGCCTGGCTCTTCGATCGGCCGCGTCACCCGACTCGCGATCGATAGTTCGCCTTTGATGGCAAAGCTATTTGGAAAGGTCGGCATCTTCGCGGCGCTCGCTGGTTGTCTGCACGCGCACGCGATTTCAAAACAGCTGACGCATCTCGATGCGACGGTGCACCCGCGTCATGCCCGCCTCTATCGACGCGTCTTTGGGGCGCAACCGATCGGCGACGTGTTCCAGTGCGGAGAGGTCGGTGCCGACGCACAGCGAATGCGTGCCCAGATTGAACGGCCGCAGGTGTACCACCAACGATTGCGAAGCCACTTCGTGGGAACCATGTCCGGCACGTCGGCTGCCCGTTTCACGACGGCGTTGACTTGATCAACGAATCGTAGATCGCACCGATTTTGGCCATGCGTTTGGCAAAGTCGAATCGCGATTCGATCGTTTGTCTTCCCGCCTCGACCAATCGCCGGGCCAGCTCGCTCTCGGTCAGGACTCGCTCAATCGCCGCCGACAATTGATCTTTGCTGCCGGGATCGATCATGACTCCGTTCACGCCGTCTTCGACGAGATCAGGCATTCCCGCGATTCGAGTCGAGACGACTGGAATCCGCATCGTCATGGCTTCGAGCACAACATTGGGAAGACCTTCGCGGTAACTGCTCAGCGCGTAGCAATCCGTGGCGCGATACACGGTGCGAGGATCCTTCACGAAGCCGAGCAACCGAATCCGATCGGTGTGCCCCGTCGCTTCGATCTGGCTTTGCAGAGCCTCTCGAAAGGCGCCCTCGCCGGCGATGGCGAGTTCGATGTTGTGTCCGCGTTCGATCAACTGGGTGACGGCGTCGATCAAGATGTCGAAGCCCTTTTCATCGGAGAGACGTCCGACGGCGGCGACGAGTTTGGCATCGGACGAGACGCCGAGTTCCTGTTTCGCCTTGTCTTGATCGAGGTCTATCTCGTAATCGTCCAGGGCGATGGCGTTGTCAATGAGCGTGACTTGGCTCTCGGGCAAGCCGAGCTTGCGAGAGGCATCGTAGAGATCGCGTGAAACACAAATCACGTGTTGGTAACGCTTTATCGACCAGCGATCGATCGCGTAGTACAGGGGCGTCTTCCAAGTCTTGTGAACCCAACCGTGTGCCGTGGTGACGAGGATCAGTTCGGGGAAATGACGACGCAGCATCCAGCCGAGCACATTGGTCTTGTAGTCATGACCGTGCCAAATGAGCGGGGCATCCGATCGATGCTGTTCGATCACCGTGCGCAAGCGTTTGACGATGCCGAAGTCGGTGAACCCGAAATCGTCGACCTCGACCAGCGGAGCCCGCTTCTCGACCGCCCGCTCACGCAGCACCTCAAATCCGGCATCGTCGGGCTCACGCAAGTAAACGCAAACGCACTCGTACCCCAACGGCGACAAGTACCGAGGCGAATTCAAAATCGTCTTATCCGGCCCGCCACCCTTCCCCGCAACAACGCGAGCATGAAGGACGAGGGGAGATGTCTGCGATTCATTCACCGAAGCGATCCTTGGTGCGGCTTGTTTCGACCCAATCCATTCTTTCGCTTTGTAACGAATGTAGTGGCGAGATCGGTCGTGCGAGGGACGTCGACTCGAGCGCCCCATTTTTGAGTACGTGCAACTTAATCCTCAGATTGGGCCGTCATGACTAAGCAACAGTTTAGCGGCCGACCTCGAACTCTACCCCCCGTCGATCCATGGCACAACACGCTCCCACCAACACAAGCGGAATCGAGGCGCACAACGCTTCGGTGGTGGTCGGCGCTCCGATCTCCAGCGCGATCGAGAAGTGGCGCGGTGCGATCGGACAAGACCGTGTGATCGTCGATGCGCAGGAGCGACGAAGCTGTGCCGCCAACGCGATCGATTCGGATGTCTTGCCCGTTGCCGTTTTGCGACCAGAAAACGTCGAGCAGGTGCAACTCGTGATGAAGATCGCGTCCGAGCACCAGCAACCGATTTATCCGGTGAGCACAGGCCGAAATTGGGGTTACGGCGCAGCGTCACCGGTCCGCCCCGGTTGCGCGACCCTGGATCTATCCGACCTGTGTGAGATTCGCGTGGTCGACGAAGAACTCGGCATCGTGGAATTGCAGCCGGGAGTCACGCAAGGAATGCTCGCCGACTACCTGGAACGTCAGGGGATCGACCGGATGGTCCCCGTTCACGGCGGCGGCCCCGACTGCTCGCTGATTGGGAATGCGCTCGAGAGAGGTTACGGCCTGACTCCGACGACCGATCATTTTCTCGCCGTCACCGCGCTCAATGCCGTGTTGGCCGATGGCAGCCTCTACCAGTCGGCGTTTCATGCGATGGACGCCGAGTTGATCGGTGGCTCTCATCGATGGGGCATCGGGCCCTACGTCGAAGGACTGTTCAGCCAAGGAAACTTCGGCGTGGTGACCAGCGCGACGTTCACGCTGCAGAAAAAGCCCGAGCACACCGATGCCTTTTTCGTTCGCCTCAAAGACCAGGATCAATTCGAGGAAGTCATCGAAGTGGTTCGTGGTTTACTCGGAGAGTTGGGCGCGTCACTAACGGGCGTCAACTTGATGAACGATCGCCGCGTGCTGTCGATGTCCCGTGAATATCCGCGGGACAAAGTCGCGAGTGGTGGGATCATGTCTCGTGAACTCGTCGATGAGATGCTTGCGTCCTCGGGCGCAACGGTCTGGACACTGGCCGGCATCATTCAATCACCGAAGAGTCTCGCGTCGGCACTCCGCAAGCACGTTCGAAGAGGACTCCCGACCGGTGTCGCAAAGCCGTTGTTCGTGAATCGCCGACGCATCTCGCTCGGACGCCGGCTCGTTCGGTCGGTCCCGCTCGGCGGTTCGAACGTGCTGCAACAATTGGATTCGATCGAAGCCTTTTTGGATCTTGCCGAGGGCAAGCCGCGACGCGTCGCACTTTCACTGGCGTATTGGCTCGATGGACATCGCCCGGATCTCAATCAGTCGCTCAATCCGGCGCGCGATCACTGCGGCCTGATCTGGTACAGCCCGCTGGTGCCGATGAAGCGCGAAACGGTGCGTGACTATGTCCGCATGGTGGAGACCGTTTGTGAGGCTCACGGGATCGAACCGTTGATCACGCTGACATCGCTTTCAGATCGGTTGTTCGATTCAACCGTTCCGATCCTCTATCGAAAAAGCGAAAGCGGTGCCGCCGAACGCGCGCAAGCCTGTTACGAGGCGTTGTTCGACGCGGGCAAAACGCTCGGTTGTGTGCCCTACCGCATCACGACCAAATCCATGCAACGCGTGACCCGTGATGGATTCGACACGCACTTCGACTTTGTATCCCGTCTCAAGAATGCCGTTGATCCTAACGGCCTGATCGCACCTGGTCGTTATTCGTGAGAAGCAACATGAGTACTGAAAGACGTCAAAAAAGCGAATTCACTCAGATCGTCAAGGAACTGCACACCCACGTCAAAGACGATTGCTTCGACGTTTCGGCACTGCATTACTGGGGAGATCTGCTGTTGTCGGGGCTGATCGGCTGGGGGGCGTTTGCTTTCGCGTTGACGACCGCCAACTGGGTGCTGTTCACCGCTGCAATGGCTGTGGCCTCGGTCCTGCTATACCGCGCGGTCGCGTTTACCCACGAACTGGTTCACGTTTCGAAAACGAAGCTCCCTGGTTTTCATGCCGGTTGGCACGCGGTGGTGGGCATCCCGCTTCTAGCCCCCAACTTCATGTATCGCCAGATCCATCTCGATCATCACAAAAAGGGGCACTACAGCACCAAAGACGACGGCGAATACCTTCCGTTCGCGACGTCCCCTGTTTTCGAAATCCTTGCGTTCCTGTTTTCTGGGCTCATTCTGCCCGCGATGTCGCTGTTTCGATTCAGCGTCCTTGCGCCTCTCTCGTTGCTGCACCCGGTGATCCGCAAATGGGTCGTCGTCCACGCGTCTTCGATCGGGGTGCAAATGATCTTCGCGCGCAACGAGCCGAAAAAGAATGAGCGTCGCGAGTGGTTGGTCTACGAGACGATCTGCAGCGTGGTTGCGATCACTGCCCTCGCGCTCGTCGCGACGGGGGCCGTTTCGTGGTGGGTGCTCGCGTGCTGGTACATGCTGGTCGCGTTGATCGTCACCCTCAACGCGATCCGCGCCGTCGGCTGCACGCACTTCTACGTTCATGACAAAGACATCCCGATCAGCCTGCGAGAGCAAATCGAGGATTCGATCAACGTCGATAGCGAGTCACTGGTGACACTGATTCTTTGCCCTGTCGGGACACGCTACCACTGCTTGCACCACCTGTTTCCGACGCTTCCCTATCACAGTTTGCAGCGGGCTCATCGTCGACTGATGCAAGAGTTGCCCGAAACACACTTCTACCGTCGTTACGAATTGCCGAACGTTTGGGTGGCCTGGAAAACGGTCTGGCCGAATGCATCGCAAGGTTCACGCGTCGCCAGCCAACTCCAGTAGTCATGCTTAATCCGATCAGCACGCTTCCGATCGTCTTCGGCCAATCGTTTTCACCGCAAACACTTGCACGCACTCCCGAATCCAACGAGGTGATGGAGGAGGAGACCAGCGTCCGGCAATACGACCTTGCGATGGAGAGCAAGCTCGCGATCGTTTACGCAGGTGCGTTGATGCTCCTGCACCAAGCGTCTCGACAAGGCGGCGGCAAGGCGATCGACCTGTGTTGTGGGCCGGGGCACTTCACGCTTTTGCTCGCCAAGCACTTTGACTTTGAAGAGATCATCGGGGTCGACCTATCGGAGAGCATGGTCGAGGCCGCGACGGAGAACGCCAAGGCCTGGGGCTTGGACGACCGAGTACGATTTGAGGTCGCCGACGCAATCAACCCGCCCGTGGCGGAGGGAACGTTTTCGGTGGTGACGTGTAACGACGCGGCGCATCACCTCCCCGACCTCGATCTGGTCGGGCAACTGTTACGAACGATGAATCGATTGTGCACGACCGATGGCACGATTGTGTTGACCGATCTGGTTCGTTTGAAGAATCAATCGGTGACTGACCGCTACACCAAGCTGATCGGGCAAGACTATCTCGACCGTGGCCTGGATGCATTTCAGGCCGACTTCTGTGCGTCGATGCTGGCGGCTTGGACGGGGGAGGAACTCCGTTCGATCGTCCCGGAGACGGACGCCGCACGCACTTGGAGCCATCGCGAGCAGAAACTTTTGCCGACGGTGCAGAGCGTGATGGGGTATCCCAATGACGGGCGAGGGATGAAGCTGCGTTCGTCGGTTCCGTGGACGGCCGAGAACCATCCGGTTCCGAGTTCGATGCGGATGGACTGGGAGATGTTCCGACGGCTGCTGTGAGTTTGCGTCAGCCCGCAAAGATGCTTGTCGGCGCATAAAAAAAAGCGGACTCCCGAAGAAGTCCGCTTTCTCGATTGATCAAAGCGAAGCTAGCTCACGCGCGTCGACGACGTCGAGCCAAGCCAGCCAATCCGATTCCAGCGAACGCCAAGAAAGCGGTCGGCTCAGGAACGATGTTGATGTCGATGGTCGACTGAACCGAGAAGGTCCATCCATTGCCAGATGCAGGCGGAATCGCGGGACCAACCAAAGCGATCGGGATGGTCAGGTCGTAAGCACCACCTGCTCCTGTGCCGAACGGGCTTGCAAACGGGATATCAACGAATGAAACCCCCGACCCCAGGTCGTGAGAGAGGACGTTTGCACCAGCAACTTGTTGACCGGTACCGAACGAGGGAACTCCATTGAATTCGAAGAATCCGTCGGGAGCCAACCCACCAGCAAGCTCGAACGAATAGTCGGCTGCCGTGAAGTGGCTGAGGTCACCAGCGATCGCGTTGTTCACGGGATCAGAAGCAGGACCTGCTGCCGACAGAAGCAGGAACGCGGCATCATCCTCGATACCGGTCAACAGGGGCTGAAGAGACGGATCTAGCAAGTCAAACAAGCGATTGCCAGTCGTGGGGGCCGCAAGCTCGTAAACCCCAGGCGATCCAGCACCAGCACCAGGCACCGAAACGATTTCAGCTGCGAAGAGTGCAACGACGTGATTGGGGGCCAGGTTAGTAGCACTACCGCCGGCGAAAATGTCTGGAGTGACATTCTGCAGAGCCGAGAAGCCATAGATGACGTCGCCAACTGAGAAAGAACCCGCGCCATCGAATGCGGCAACGCCGCCTGTTGATTCGAGACGATCGATTTCGCCATTTCCCGTCAGCGCGCTGCCGAGGACTCCGGCGTGTGACGAGGCCGCAAAAGCCACAAGAGCAAAAGCTGCAAATGCAGTACGAAGCATGGAATTATCTCCAAAATCAAAAAGTGTGTAAGTCGTTTGGTCGTTTGCAACAAAAGACGACTACACAGGCCTCAGCAAGCTCGAACGAGCTGGAGGGATTCGGAGAGTCAATTCACGGATGTAAATCGGCCGTGCATTCAGAGGACGATCGATAGTCACTCGTGCCGTCGAGATCGCGGATCCGGCGTTCGAGAAACTACCGGTGCAACCTCCGCAGAGCGAACTCGAAGAGGGTCGCTGCTGGGCGACGTAACCATCCTCGTTCTCGTCGCCACCCGCCATCTCAATGATGACCTTCATCCGGTCCAAATCCGGAGTCGCGTCTCGCGATACGATCACTCCCGCCTGAGCCGATGTGGCACAGAACGCGAAAGTAGCGGTGAGGAAGAGGAGGACGGATTTCATAACGGCTGCATGTTACCCACGATTCGGCGGGGTATCAAGCTCTGCTGGAAAAGTTTTCACCCCTCTCAATGTGGGGCGTTTCTTGTTCATCGTTCCGATGGCTGTGTCAGTTGAGTCGGGTTGCCGCCAAGTGTCCCCAGTGGTGTCTTTTTGACGATTTCACACCCCAAAGTAGCCCCCAGGGTTCTCGCTGCGGCAGCCAGGAGGGAGGGACTGTGGGAATTGGAGAACAGTTGCAGGAACTCGGCAAACGCGACCAGAACCAGGATCAAGCCCCACAGTACCCCGCGTTGATCACGACGGACCGAGAGTGTCGCGAGAACACCGAGGACAGCAGACCAAAGCGAGATCCGAACCAGATTCGAACCAGCAATGAAATCATTTCCCCGAAGCCCCACAGGTTCCGCCATGAATCGCTCCCATCGATCCGCCAAGACGCTCGTCGAGGTCACGAAGGAGAACGGGGCAAGCGATGCGAGGAAGTACAGGACTACAAAAAGCAGCGTCACGCGGACGAGAACGACTCGCCCTTGCAGCCTAAAGAAAGTTTGCAGCTCCACCCAAAAGTATCGCAGCAATCCCACGCCAGTGATCGCGCCCGCAGACGACCACAAAGCATCATCGGCGGAGCAAGTCCGCATTTCAATCGCGACCTGCATCGCTTCGAGCCCGACCACTGCGACCGCCGCGACGACGGCGACCGGGGCCAGTTGCCACGTTGAGAGTCGTCGCGCGAACCAGGCTCCGACCGGGATCGCGGTCGATGTGCAAACAATCGCGGTGTAGGCAGCGCCCCAGAGGTTCGTGGACCACTCCAAGAACGGGACAAGACTGACTCCGCCCGACTTCCATTTCGCGGAAAGTTCCGTCGGTGAGATCGCCGGCACGAAGGGCTGGAACATAAAGATCAAATAGCCAAACAGATAGACGTCGAGCAATGCATCGCCGCTCCGCACACGGTTCGGGGAACCCAGCTGCTGCAGCCGATCGCAAATCCACCTTCCGCTCGTGACCGCCACCACAATCCCCAGAACCGCCCCGACGATCTGAGCGATCGTATCGAAGCGCGACGAGACGCGAGTCGGAACATAGTGCTGCCCGACTTCAACAAACGTTGACAGCACGACGGAAACAACGAGGGCAGCGATCGTCGCGCCCGAGACGCGTTTCCGCGTCGCGCCATTCCCGACGAATGAGAGCAGGCCCAGGAATCCGATCGGCACACCCGCCAGCAAATTGATGGCGAGATCACTCTTTGAAAGATTCGTCGTCGTCGCCCACTGCTGAATAGCCTCCGAAAGAGTTCCTCCCTGAAAGCGGAACGGATAAAACGAGCCAAGCACAACGAAACAAGCAAATACCAGAAGCCAGTATGGCATCTGCTTTTGCACGGCGGTGACGTTCGGCTCAGGACTCATTTCGGTGGGAAACGCCGCAAGAAAGCAAACGACGCATCGGAACTTCGACGGCGAAGGTGAGAGTCCAGGCAACGACACCCGCAATCAACAACGAGCCGACTGCGAGCTGCCACAGCGAACTGGGGAAAGCCAGTGCGCGCAACAAACGCTCGGTGAGTTGGATCGCGGGCTGATGAACCAAGTAAAACGCGTAGGAAATGGAGCCTCCAAAGGTCAACCAACGCGACGAGAGGACTCGCTGCAACCAGCCCTCATTTGTCGCCGAAAGAACCACCGCCGCGAACAAGACCGGCACGATCGGAAACGCGTATCGGCTCGCGACGAGCGACAATTCAATCGGAAAGCAAGCCAGCGCGATGATCAATAACAACAGGCCCGTGATCACGAGGGCGTTCAACCATTGAGCGGAATCCTGCATCACTCGCCGGGATTCAAACCAACTCGCAAGACTTCCCAGGGTGAAGATCGGCAAATGGATGAGCAGACCGTGTCGCCAAACCTGTTCACCGAACAGGGACGCCGCGACGCCGGACACCTCCAGCGAAGCATTGATCCCCCAACTAATCAGCAGCACGCCGGCTAGCGTCCCAACGATTGCGGCGTCACTTCGAAGACGCAACCATCTGATCATTTGCATCAGCAACCACCAGAAGACGTAGTACTGCACAATCAGTGCAATCGCCCACAACGGCTCGCTGATTGAATACAACGTCGCCGTCCAGAAGTTGTGGACGAACACGCAGTGGGCGAGCCAATCGGAGAATTCGAGCGACGAGACTTTCGATTGGATCAACCAGATCGCGGTCAAGACGATCCAATAGAGCGGAACAATCCGAGAGAAGCGGCGTTTCGCAAATCCGCAGAGCGTCGTTTCCAGTCTCGTTTCGCAGGGCCGCGACCAAAGCGGGCGAGCGAGACAGTAGCCACTCAAAACGAGAAACATCGCAACACCGAGCCGGCCATTTTTCATCGCCTGGTCGAGACGCAACGGGCCCAACGTGAGTCCCGCGTCGGCGAGTTGCTCGACATGGACGCCGAAGACGGCGAGGGCCGCCAATGCCCTCAAACCCTCCAAGGAAGGCAAAAGCTCGGGGCGTTTAGCCATCGCGGACGACACGTCTTGATCGATGAGCGACTAGACGACGTCCGCACGCGACTCGGCTCGCTCGGCCGCGATCGCCATCACCATGTAGGGAAGCACGAACATGGTCGTTGTCAAGAAAAGACCGATGGCGGTTGCGGTCGAGAGTGTCACGAGTGCCCAACGCGATGCGTGACTATGCTCGCGACGCCAGTTTTGCATTCCCAGCCAAACGGCGAACGACATGCAGAAAAAAAACGCGACAAGACCGGGAAGCCCACATTCTGCGAACACCGTCACGAAAACGTTGTGTGACGTGTAGTGCTCCAAACTGGTCGCATACGAACCGATCCGGTTGACAAAGTTGCCGGGTCCGACACCAAAGACCGGATGGTCGAATCCCATCGCGACGCCCTCGGCAAAGAGTCTAGGACGTTTGTCGTTCGTCCACTGGTCAATGTCCAAGAGCCGCTCCCCAAACGAGGTCTGCGCGAATGCGAAGATCGTTCCAAGAGCCAGCGGCAATCCCAAGACTGTGAGCATGGTGCGACGCTTCGATGTTGCCCATGCCGTCAGCAAGCCGACCGCAAGTGCAATCGCGGCGCCGCGGTTTTCAACGTGAAAGACGATCCATGCGAATCCGATACCGACCGCCAGTAGCATCGCCTTTGCCCACCATCGGTCGCATACCACGAACAAGTAGCCGAGCAAGGGAATCGCCAACACGACATCGCTCGCGATCCCCGCATCGCGATGTTGCAGGGGATCGAGAAACGCGACCCTGAGCAGCAACGTTGACACGAGAGCGATCGCCAGCACCGTGAGCAGACGTGTGGGATTGGCCAACAGCAACAGACCGGCGCAAAGTGCGAGGGCCTGAATCAAACGAGACGGGCTAAATTGAAGGGCGGGCATGTAGCCCTCTCCCGAAAACGCCGCGGCGCCCGCACAGACCAGAGCCCAAAAGACCAAGGCACAGAGGCACTTGAAAAAGCCATGGTTGAGTCGTCGCAAGGCTTGCAGCGGTGAATCCAAACTCATTAACACCCCGCAAAGCGCGAGCACGGCGGTCGCCGTTTGGAGCCCCACCGCTTGAGTGTAGATCCAACTGGTGGAGTGCACTCGAAACAGATAGCTGACGCCGACAAACGTCACGATGCCGATCACTGGACGCCAAGGCGCGGCGATCAGCAAGAGCTGAGTTAAACACAGAAACGCGGTCAACTCCCACCGCGGTGCCCAGTCCATTGGAATGGCTCGCGACCTCGGTTGACCGGACGATCCCGTAGGAATCATGTCGAAGAAGTCGCGGGCGACCAGATGGGTCGCGGAAGCCAAGACGGCCAGCACGAAGAGGGCGAGCGCGAGTGCTCGCAATCGCTTGGTCACGGCCGGTCGCTGGACCATCGCCACACCCGAACAACGATTGGCGTCCGCCTTCGGCTGAACGCTCGCTTCATGGGGTGGCGAAGTGACGCTCATTTGCGGCTAGTTGGCGTCGAGCCAAGCCGCAAAACGGTCCGCCTTGGCATCCCAACTTTCGCTGCAAAGTCGTTCTCGAAGGTGGGACACGCGTGCCGACGTGTCACTGTGATTCACTGCCGCGAAGCAGTGCTCGATGAACTCATCGATGGAATCGACCGCGTCCAAGCAATCGGACCAAGGTTCGACCGAGGGGAGACTTGTGGCCACCACGGGGCGTTCCGTGGCGAGATATTCTTTCAACTTGAGCGGTTGCATCGCTCGGGTGACCGGCGCATCGATGTAGGGCATGATGAGAACGTCGGCCAAGTTCGCGTATCCGGCTAATGATTCGTAGGCGACGGGGCCAGGCATCGACACCCGTGAACACTCCGCGAGTCTGGGGTCGGGGTCTTGTTGTGGGCCCAGCAGTAGAATCGTCCCTGACTCCATCCGTTCCGCAAGTGCCAGGATCCAATCGGCGTTCATGCGTTGATCCACGACGCCCCAAAAAAGAAACACGGGAGCTTCGAAGTCAGCGTCGGCGGGGCGCCCGACCGCCTCACGCCAAAACTCGATGTCGACGCCGTGCGACAGCAGTTCGGACGTGTAGCCACGCTGAGCAATCGAGTGTTGCAGAGTTTCACTGACGGCGACGATGCGATCCATTTTCGGTAGGAGTTCGTCTTCCATCTGGCCGAGCATGTCGCCGGAGAGTCCGGGCCAGACCGAGAAATCATCCACGCAGTAGTAGACCCAGCGCTTCGCCCCGAGGGTGTCGACGAGGTCTGCGACGATCGGAATGGTGGTCAATACGGTCGCATCTTTTGCGAGTTCGGAGAGTTGGCGTGTGAGGAGCCAACGGTTGATCGCACGATGTGATTTGCCCGACATCCAGGGCCACATCTTGGAATCGTAGACGTCCGGGTTTGGCCCCACATGATTGGTTTCCTCGCTGTCCTCTTCGCCCTGTTTGTGGCTCGGAAGAATCCATCCACCGATTTTTTCGAAACCTCGTTTGACGGTGAGCCAATCGAACCTGGGAGGTCGCATGCCGATCGTGTTCACCCAAGTCACGTGATGACTCGATAGGAATCGTTTCATCAAGTGCTGGCAACTACTCGGATGCCGTCCCCAATCATCCGAGAAGACGATCAGACGCTTACCGTTAGCCTGCCGCGGTGTGTCGTTGTCAGACTGCATCGCCACTAAAACTGGAAATACAGAAATGATGGTGCTTCAACGGTCGCTCCAACCAACACCAAGATCGTCATTGCGTACGCAAAGCCGAGCACCGGCGAGGGCGTTTTCGCCGCGAGTGTCGTTCGAATTTGGGCTAGCCGCTCTGGTTGGATCCAGTGCTCGATCGACGCGACGAACAGCACTCCGAGGAATAACAGGCTCGCACGCACGGGTAGCCATTCTCCGTACACGAGAGCGCTCGCGAAATGGCCGATGTCCTCGATCGATTCAATTCTGAATAGCAGCCAACCGAACAGCACCAAATGAAAACAGACCAACATCCGCACCGTGGAATTTTTGATGACTTGCCAAAAACGGTGCGCTAGGACCAACAGGAGACCGTGATACACACCCCAAAGCACGAAGTTCATGGAGGCCCCGTGCCAAAGTCCACCCAGCACCATTGTCAGCATTAGGTTGACCGTGGTTCGACGTTCACCGTGCCGATTTCCACCCAACGGAATGTAAAGGTAGTCTCGCAACCAGGTCGACAGTGTCATATGCCACCGCGACCAGAATTCACGGACATCTTTCGCAATGTAGGGGCGGTCGAAGTTTTCCGGGAGTTGGAACCCGAGCAGCATCGCCGAACCGATCGCGATGTCGCTGTAACCTGAGAAGTCGTTGTAAATTTGAAAGGCGTATCCGTACATCGCCAGCAAATGATCCGCCGTGCCAAAATCTTGGGGATTGGCAAACACATCGTCCACCAGCAACGCCGCAAGCAAGTCCGCGAAGACGACCTTCTTGATCAGCCCCTGCATGATCCGAAGCAGTCCCGCGTGAAATCGCGTCGGCGTGATCCGCGGACGTTTCGACATCTGCGGTAGAAAATCGACCGCTCGCACAATCGGTCCCGCGACGAGCTGTGGGAAAAACGAGACGAAGACGGCGAAATTAAGAAAGCTCGTTTCGGCATCGAGTTTTCGGCGGTACAAATCGATCGTGTAACTGAGCGTCTGGAACGTGTAGAACGAAATGCCTACCGGCAGCAAAAGCCGCGACCGAGTGATCTCGACCGTTGAACCGAAAAATGAGACAACCTGTTCGCCTGTTTCAACGAAAAAGTTGAAGTACTTGAAGACAAAAAGCAAACCGAGATTAGTGACCAAACTGATCAACAGGAGCACTTTCCGATGAGAGTTGGACTCCGACTTTGCCATCCATTTTCCCAGTTGGAAGTCCACCAGCGTGGAGAACAGAATCAATCCCGCGTAGTATGAACTCCAGCTCATGTAGAAGATGTAGCTGGCGACCAGTAGAAGCATTCGCCGCGCGACGGAAGACTGCGTGATCGCCCAATAGAGCGCGACAACCACGAACAGGAAGATGCCGTACTCGAGGGAGTTGAAATTCACTCGCGACCTCCCGAGCCAACGACCTCTGCGACGTTCGACTCGAAATAGTTGGCAAGCTGCGTCGCGATGTGATCGTGCCCTATTACAGAAAAGTGAACGGGGTCGCGAAAATACTTGCCCTGACCGCTCGTTCCAGACGCCACATCAATCACTTCAATGTCGGATCGATTCAAAATTGATTCGTTCCAAGAACCGATTGCGTCGAACCAGGCCACTGGGGCGAGCTCAGGCGCCGTCTTGAGCAAAACTAGTCGGAAGTCCTTGGGAAGGTTCGACGGTTCGTGACTAAAGCAGAACGTGCACACAATGGGGCGAGCACCAAGTGTCTTCGCCGTTGTGATGAGCCGGTTGAGAGACTCGAAGTACTTCTCCTGCGCTCCATCCGGCAGTCGGCGATCTAGCACTGATGATGCGTTGATTCGCGAGGAAACGTTTGACTTCAACAATTCGTAAATCGTGGTTTGTTCCACGAACGCGTCCATCGCATCGACCGCTCGGGCTCCCAGGCCACGCGGTGATGCGGTGGCAAAGGGTTCACCTCGAGTCGAAGCAACCAAATCCGTCGACATCTGATAGATCAGCACAACGTCCGGATTCCATCGGGGGCCCTGTGAAGCCAACTCCGCCTCATTAGCCCTGAGAGAATCGCCCGGGTGGCTTGCGTTCAGAATCTCGCAGGCAATCCCACGGGATTCAAGTTTCTCACCAAGTTGGCTCGGAAAAATGGTATCCGCAGGGACGCGCGAATCATGGGCGTGTGATGCCGAGGCAATCCAAATTCTTAAACTCCGCTCAGTCCGTTGGCGAGGAACGATTCGGCTTCTAAAAGGGAACGACTCCGTTGGGCCGTAGATCCGATTTGTCTCACCATCGGTAGCTTCCGAATTCGTAATAGGCTTGCCAAACAGGATCGTCTGAAACCCGCGGCGTTGTGCACGATACTCAGCAAGACCCTCGAGTACGGCAAGGCCCAGCAGAGCCCAAAAGAGAGGGGCGATATATCTCAAAACTGTTTCTGACGCTTGTTTGTACTAGAGGCTGCGAAGCTTGCCGAGACTGCGTAGCGTTCCCGTAAAGCGATCGATATCTTCCTCGTTGTTGTAAACCTGAAGGCTCGCGCGAAGCGTCGGGGAGATGCCAAGATGTTGGTGGAGGGGTTCTGCGCAATGGAACCCCGAGCGGATTATGATGTTGTCGCGCTGATTAAGCATCTTGGCTGTGGCGTGCGATTCGAGACCTTCCAGCAGAAAACTGACGAGCGGGCCTCGGTCGGCACTCCTGGGCGAGCCGAGTATCTCAACGCCATCAATCGATCGAAGTTGTTCGACAAGACTGTGGGTGAGGCTTTCGAGATGCGAGGTGATCGATTCGCGCCCCAGTCGCTCCAAATACTCGATCGCGGCACCCCAGCCCATCACGCTTTCGGCGGGAGGTGAGCCGGCCTCAAAGCAATGTGGTGGCGGAAGCGGTTCCCATCCGTCTTTACGGACTCGGTCGACCATGTTGCCTCCGAGCGTGACGGGCTGCATCGACTCATGATTTCGCCGGTGGATATAAAGGGCACCGGCTCCCGCGGGTCCAAGCATTTTGTGGGAACTGCAGACGAGAAAGTCCACGTCCCATTCACGCACGTCGATGGGCAGGTGTGACGCGGATTGAGCCGCGTCCACCAAGACTTTCGCTCCGTGTTGGTGCGCCTTTCGGGTCAATTCCGTGATGGGTGTGACGCACCCCAACACGTTGCTCATGTGCGTCACCGCGACAAGCTTCACGCCTGATAGGAGAGCCTGCTCAAAAGCACCCTTGTCAATCACTCCCCTTGAGTCGACGGGAATGAGTTTGAATCCCTTCATTCCCATCCATGGAATCAGGTTGCTGTGGTGCTCCATGACGGTTGCGGCAACACCCTCGAGACCCTTGAGGCCGTAGCGAAC
>JBCBOT010000049.1:0-34299 GCA_039821165.1 Planctomycetota bacterium
GGCAAAGAACGCCGAAAGCTCGTAGTACTCCGTCTGCGTGATCGGATCGTACTTGTGAGAGTGACAGCGACAGCACTCCATCGTTAATCCGAGAAACGCCGTTCCAACGGTCTGCGTCCGATCCGCGACGTATTCGATGCGAAACTCTTCGGGTACGCTCCCACCTTCGACCTTCTGCGGATGCAAGCGACTGAACGTCGTCGCCAGAATTTGGTCCCGTGTCGCGTCAGGCAACAAGTCGCCCGCGAGTTGCTCGGTCAGAAATTGATCGTAAGGGAGATTGCGGTTGAACGCGTCCACCACCCAATCCCGCCATGGCCAAACGAATCGGTCTCGGTCGACTTGGTATCCATACGTGTCGCTGTAGCGCGCAACGTCCAACCAGTCCGCAGCCATTCGCTCGCCGAATCGTGGGTCCGCGAGCAAACGATCGATCACACGCTCGGTCGCGATGGGCGAATCGTCACCGACGTAGGATTCGATCTCATCGAGCGTCGGCGGCAATCCGATCAGATCAAACGTCATGCGACGCAGCAGTGTCTCTCGATCCGCGGGGCGGGCACGTGAGAGTTTCGCTTGTCGAATCCGGTCCAGAACAAAGCAATCGATGAGATTGAAATTCGCATCGTCCAACGCCAGTGGCGGCTCCTCCTTTCGCGGCGGCAAGAACGACCAGTGCGGTTCGTAGCCGGCGCCTTGCTGAACCCATTTGCGAAGCGTCTCTTTCTGTCCCTCGGTCAAGGAACGCTCGCTATCGGGCGGCGGCATGACCAAATCGGCATCGTCGGAAAACACACGCGAGATCAACTCACTCGCTTCGGCATCGCCCGCCACAATCGCCCATTCCTTCGCCGCCTCCTCGGCATCCAAACGCAAATCGGCCGCACGCGCCGCGTCATCGGGGCCGTGACAGTGGTAGCAGTTTTCCGACAAGATCGGTCGGATATCACGATTAAAACGAAGCTGCTCCTCCGCAAGGCCGTCGGTGCTGGGGAGACCGAGGAGGAGAACCGCAAGAATGGGGAACGGCCGGGTCGCGAGCATGAACGGTGCTTGGTAGGGGAAGGTGGGAGCACTCAATTATATTCTCTATGGTCGATCGGGCGAGAGCCGCCTTAGCAACTGGCTTTCGAATCCTTGCGTCACAGCAGAAATGTAGAAAGCCCTGAGTTTTTCGGGATGAATCGCCCAAAGGGGTCGTCTTCGTGAATGACGCCAAAACTCCCAACGAGTTTGAACTGGAACTGCCGCTTGACACAGTCCCTCGAATCGTGGTCTGGCTCGCCATCGCGCTCGCGATTCTGATGACCGCGGCGAGCATCGCGATGGCGGCGGAGTGGACCGTCTGGGGCTTTGGCAAAGCAGCCTTATACCTCTGGTCCGCCGCAGCATTTTTCCTACTCGCTGCATCCCAACCGACACAGGTCAAACTCCGCGCCCCCGACTCCTGCATGGTGAACTGCTTGGCAATCGCTTTGGAGTGCATCGGATTCGGCCTCCCCATTGAGGAACTAGCGGCGGGAATTGAATTCAACCGCGGCGTTCGTGGAACCTCTTCAGACAAGGTGTTGACGTTCCTCGACGAACGAGGCTTTCGACGGGTTCAATTCGAATTCCAGAGTGAATCCACACTGAAGAGTTTCTTGTGGCTCAAGCGTGCCCCCCTCATTTTGATCGTGGACCAACCCTATATCAGCTCCCTCTTCGGTTTCGGTTGGCTGTTCAAACCGATCTTATCGCGATTCTTCCCCGCAACATCCTCGGCGCATGCGATCCTCGTTTACGGCTACGACGAGGCGACGTTTCAAATTTTCGACCCCGCGGTTTCGACCCGACATCGCGTCACCCATCGATGGCTTCGAAAACACCTTCGGGAAGACGCGTTCTCGGGTCAATTCGGAATCATGGCCATCATTGGAAAGTGGGAACAACCGCTGTGTCAGTCGCCACTCGACGACGACCAAGGCTATACCTTTACAGTTGGTCTCTGATGGTTGTGTCTCTCGCGATGTTTTCTCTTCGGACGACGCTCGCGCATCACCGTCCCGTGAGTATCGCGGTGACCGGATAGTGATCGGACGGGTAGCGCCCTTCGCGCTCAAAGCGAACGATGCTCGCCGACTCAATGTGCTGATCTTCGCTGACGAGAATCCAGTCGATTCGCGCCCCATCCGTTTTTCCAGTCCAACCGTTGAATGTCCCTTCACCATCGACACGCTCGGGATGCGCGATGCGGTAGCTATCGACGAGAGTGTCACTCACCAACGCAGAGTACGGCGCGGTTGCTTCGTCGGTGTTGAAGTCACCGGTGACGATGACGCGAGGCTCATCCGTGAGACGACGCAGCGATGCGATCCTCATTGCCAGTAGCTCACCCGAATTTTCGCGTGCAACTCGACCACGGTGATCGAAATGCGTGTTCACAATCAACACCGGCTTCGTGTCCTCACGATCTTGCAAGAGCAACCAAGTCGCCATTCGTGGGAGCGATGAATCCCAGCTCTTCGATGCGGGAACCTCAGGCGTCTCGCTGAGCCAAAAGTGACCGCCGGCGAGCTGCACGAACCGCGATGCATTGAAAAAGATGCCGCAGTGCTCGTTCGGCGTCGTCATCCTCGAGCGACCAAAGTACGTGTAGCCCTCGAGGTTCTCCATCAAATACTCGGATTGAAACGCAAGGGATTCCTGCACGCCTAGCAAGTCAGGGTCGAACTCGCGAATCACCTGAGTCACCATTTCGCGTCGATGCTTCCAGTGGTTTTCGCCATCATTCGCCTTGCCGTAGCGAATGTTAAAACTCATCACCCGCAACGGAGTCTCCGCACGAACACAGGTGAAACTGATGAGCGAGAAAAACAGGAGCGGGAGAATCTTCATGCCGGTGCTACTTCATGGGTGCTGGGACAATTCGAACATGAGCGAATCGGTGACGCTAAACTGAGGAGCCGCCCGCGTTCCCCGCCTGAGTCCGATCGCCGTGATCGATTTTTCCGTTCGATGTGCCGCATTGTTGCTGATTTGCGTTGCCACGTGTCAGTCTGCTCTGGCTCAGCAAGTGGATTATCGGACCGAAATTAAACCGCTACTCGCGGAAAAGTGTTACGCCTGCCACGGGGCTCTCAAACAAGAATCCGATCTCCGACTCGAGACACGTGCATTGATGGATCGCGGATCCGTGCTCGTCGCGGGATCCCCCAACGAGAGTGAACTTCTCGCGCGAGTCTCCGCACAGGGCGACGGACGGATGCCACCCCACGGGGAAGGCTCCGCATTGAGGGACGACGAAATCGATTTGCTCCGCCGATGGATTGGCCAAGGAGCCAAAGCACCTGACGAAGCGATTCCAAAATCACCGAGCGAACACTGGGCATTCCTACCGATACAACGCCCCGACATGACGTTGGCAGCAGGACAGAATCCAATCGATGGACTCCTCACACAGCAACGCCGCCTGTTCGGCGTCACCACAACGCAACCGGCATCAAGGACGATTGCACTTCGTCGACTCTATCTGGACTTGATCGGCCTACCGCCGACGCTCGATCAACTCGATGATGACCGTGCCTGGGAAGTCATCGTCGATCAACTTCTCGAGTCAGACGCACACGCCGAACGCTGGGCAAGGCACTGGATGGATGTCTGGCGATACTCGGATTGGTACGGCCTCGGTCAACAGCTGCGAGTCAGCCAAAAACATCTTTGGCACTGGCGTGACTGGATCATCGGTTCGCTCGCCGAAGACAAAGGCTATGACCGAATGGTGATGGAAATGTTGGCCGGTGACGAGCTGGAGCCGAATGATCCTGAAGTCGTCGCGGCGACAGGTTTCTTGGCGCGGAACTACTACCTGTTCAATCGAACGACTTGGCTCGACAGCACGATCGAACACACCGGCAAGGCGTTTCTCGGACTCACCCTCAACTGTGCTAAATGCCATGACCACAAGTACGATCCAATCTCACAAGTGGACTACTATCGCTTCCGCGCACTCTTCGAGCCTCATCAAGTCCGCCTCGATCAACTCCCTGGCGAATCGGACCTCGACAAAGACGGCCTGCCACGAGTCTTCGACGACCACATCGACGAACCGACGTATCTCCACATCCGCGGTGATGCGAAGAATCCAGATACATCGCGTGTTATTTCCCCCGGCGTGCCGGCGATTCTCGAAGACCTGGCCCCACCGATCGTCCCCATCGACCTGCCGCACGAAGCCTATGCGCCGGGCACGCGCCCACACGTGCAACAACAACGGCTACGCCAAGCGATCGAAGCGGTGGACGTCGCTGAGAAAGAACTCAAGGCTGCCAAGAAAGGACTCGCCCAGAAAGTGAGCGACACCGAAACAGCAAGCACCAAGACGTTCGAGTTTACAGACGAATTCGATGCGGCTGATACCGAGGCATGGGAACTCGTCGGCTTGGGCTGGGAGTACGCCGGCGGGATGCTGAAACAAACAAAGCCGACGCGTGAACGCTACATGGCACGACTCCGGCAACCGCTCCCACGCGACTTTGAGATGACATGCCGGTACACGACGACCGGTGGCACCACGTACAAGTCCGTCACGTTTCGATTCGACCAAAGTGCCGACGGCAAACACGCGAACTACGTCTACTCAAGCGCCCACGCACCCGCGCCCAAAGTGCAGGCTGCCTACACTCGCGATGGCAAAGATCACTACCCCGGTGAAGGTCGCACGCCCACGAAGATTGAAGTCGGTCACCAATATCAACTGAAGTTTGCTGTTCGTGACACGCTGGTCAATGTCTGGCTCGACGGCGAGTTCCTCCAAGCGTATCGATTCCCGGGACCGCGACGCGAGGGCTCGTTTAGCCTCTCGGCTTTCGACGCGACCGTCGCATTTGATTCACTTTCGATCCGATCGCTCCCTCCGGACCTTGAACTGACCGAGTCGGGTCAGGTTCCAATGGACGCGGAGTCGGCCCTTTCGTTGGCTGAATCCAAACATCGAGTCGCGGTCGCCCGTGTCGCTTCGGTTCAAGCGACCATCGCTGCCGATCGGTCTAAGCACCTGAAAGAGCCCGATGCCGACTTGCTGGCCAATGCGGCGGTACGCGCCCAAGCTCTCCTGCAAAAGCGAATCGCCGAATTGAATCAACTCGGCCGTGATGACAAAGCCAAACAAGCATCGGCGCAAGAGCTGCGGAAAGCCAACGAGCGGCTTGCGGCGGCCGAATCCGGCGCGGTGGACTACCTGCCGCTTAAAGGATCACGCAAAGCGCTCGAGACGCCGGCGCACAGCGAATCTCAGTACCCTCACGTGTACTCCGCAACCAGCACCGGCCGACGACTCGCGCTAGCCCGCTGGGTGACGAACCACCAAAACCCGCTGACCGCCCACGTCGCGGTCAACCACATTTGGATGCGACACTTCGGCTCGCCTTTGGTGGACTCTGTTTTCGACTTTGGTCTCCGTGCAAAACCGCCACGGCACCAAGCGGTCCTGGACTTGCTGGCCGATGAATTGATCCAAAACGGGTGGAGCCTCCGACACCTTCATCGTCTGATCGTCACGAGCGATACGTTTCGCCTCCGTTCCTCCACTGCGGGCGAGCAAGCCAATCATCGCTTGGACCCGGAGAATCAACTCTATTGGCGAGCAAACGCGCGGCGTATGGAATCACAAGTCGTCCGGGACAGTCTGCTTCAATTGGCCGGGCAACTCGATTCGACGATCGGCGGCCCATCCATCGATCCCGCGAAGGGCGGCAACCGCCGAAGTCTTTACTTCCTACACTCGCGTGACCAACAGGATCGATTCCTGAGTCTCTTCGATGATGCCGATCTGATGCAGTGTTATCGCCGCAGCGAGAGCATCGTACCACAGCAGGCGTTAGCGCTTTCGAACAGCAAACTCGCGATCGAAATGTCTGCCACGATCGCGCGACAACTGCCTGCAGAATCAGAGGAAGCTTTCGTCCGATCCGCTTTCGAAACGATCCTCTGCCGCGACGCCAACGATGAAGAGCTTGCCGCATGCGTCTCTTTTCTAAAGAACGGCGATGACCGAACACGTGCACAACTTGTTCTCGCGATTTTGAATCACAACGACTTTGTTACGATCCGATGACCAACACTCCCAACGCTCGAGTGACGCGGCGAACGCTTCTTGGCAGTGGGCTTGGATTTGGTTCGCTCGCGCTGACCGCGATGCTGAACGGCGAAGGCGATGCGGCCGAATTCACTGCACCAAGCGGCAAGCCGCACTTCGCCCCGAAAGCAAAAAACGTGATCTGGCTGTTCATGCGTGGCGGCGTCAGCCACATGGAGAGCTTTGACCCCAAACCGGCACTCAATCAGTACGCCGGCAAAACGATCTCCGAAACTCCGTTCGCTGCAGTTCAGGACCCGGAAAAACTCAAGCGGGTTCGCGTCGTGGTTGTCAATGATGCCAATGGCCAACAACGCAACAAGATTTACCCGCTCCAAGTCGGCTTCAAGAAGTATGGCCAAAGTGGAATCGAGGTCAGCGATTGGTTCCCGCACATCGGCTTGACGATCGACGACATCGCCGTGATCCGATCGATGTACACGACTGATGACAATCATGGAGCCCAGGTCCAATTTCATTCCGGTCGTCACATGCTCGATCCGCGTGTCCCGACGATCGGTGCATGGGTCACGTGGGGACTCGGAACGCTGAACGAGAATCTCCCACAATTCATCAGCATCGGCCCACGTTTTTTCGACAAACGCGATGGCCACTACCTCGGCCCGGCCTATGACTCGGTTGGCTTGAAGGTCGATCCGAACAACCCTCTGGACTACGCCAAACCCGAAGGCGACATTCGATCCGGTGAACAGCGGAAGACATTCGACCTAGTCCGTCGACTCAATCGACTCGCCGCAAGGGAGTACCCCAACGATTCGTCACTGGATGCCCGGATCAAGTCTTACGAGTTGGCTTACCGCATGCAGACTGCGGTCCCGGATGTCATCCGATTCGATACGGAAACGGCAAACACGAAACGGCTCTACGGACTGGATCAAAAAGAGACGCGGCCGTTCGGTGAGAAACTGCTTGCCGCGCGGCGTTTCGCCGAACAAGGCGTGCGTTTCATCCAGATCATGCACGGCGATGGAGCAGCCGGAGCGTGGGACCAGCACAGCAACCTCAAAGCCAAGCATGCCGAGTTGTCGATGCAAGTCGATCGACCGATCGCGGGGCTGATTCAGGACCTCAAACAACGCGGCATGCTTGACGAAACGCTCGTGGTGTTTGCGACGGAGTTTGGTCGGACCCCCGGTTCACAAGGCGCAAACGGACGCGATCACCATCCATTCGGTTTCAGCGTCTGGATGGCCGGCGGGGGTATACGAGGAGGAATGGTACATGGGAGCACTGATGAACTCGGCTTCCACGCCGTGGAGAAGCCACATTACGTGACCGATATCCACGCCACGTTGCTTCACCAGCTCGGACTGCATTCACATCGGCTACACGTCCCCGGGCACAAGCGACTCGAACGAGACTTCGGAACAGTGATCGACGAAATCCGAGCGTGACGGGACATCAAACACGTCCATCAATGGCAGCGTCGCCATCGTCCTGCCCACAATCGTCCTGCCCCCAATCGTCCTGCCCCCAATCGTCCTGCCCACATCGTCCTGCCCACATCGACTTGCCCCCAATCGTCTTGCCCACATCGTCTGCGCAATTGCTAACCCGATTCGTCCAAAACAGACCTAGGCAAAGACGGTGGTCACGATCAAGTACGCCGCGAGCCCGACTGGATAAACGACGCCGACATTTGCCATGTTCGATCCCGTCAGGTTATCGAGTGCTTCCTGTGTGTCGTTGAGCTCATCAAGCGTTCCTTCACGTTTTGACGCGGCATAAACCGCGAAGAAGCTGACCATTTCGGGAATGCTGGTGACCACACCGAGTATCCAACCGGCGATGGCCGGTCGAATATTGAGCTGCTGCACGACCGCGGCGGTGGCATCACCGAGAAAGACTCCCGCAATGATGATCGCGATGAGGGCAGTGACACCGACGATCAACCCGAACGGGAGGTTCCCCACAGCTTCCTCATGTTCCGCTCCCTCTTCGGTTTCCTCCTCGCCATCGTTATCCGGCGCGCGATTCAGTCGAAAGTCGACGAGTTGATAGAACCCGAAAAAACCGAGCAGGACGGGAACCAAGACCCAGTGTGTATCGAGCTCCCGTGTCATCAGTACGATCGGGACAAGAATCGCCATCGAGGCGAATGCCAACTCATCGACGAACCGTAGTCGAAGCAGTTCGTTGAACTGGCGGTAGACCAAGACCGCCGTCAGCATCAATCCGGTGTTGATGATGTTGGAACTCGCGATATTCCACAGTCCGGCATCCCAAACGCCGGCGATCCCGGCAGAAACCAGACAGACCAACTCGGGCACCGAAGTCGCGTAGCCGGTGAGCTGGCCGCGCGTTTTGGCGCTCCACCGCATCGCGTTGGCGACTTCGTGGATGCCGCGTAGAAGGCCATACTTCACGCTGAAGATAATGGCTGCGGCCGAGACGATCATGATCACTGCTGACATCGTGCACTCCTGTCACAGCAGTGTAGCGCGCAAACACCACTTCCTTGAAGTCCACGCGAATCAAGCGGCTCACGGTTTGCCAAGATGCCGTCGCAAAAACTCGAAAGTACCTTGCCCGTGGATGGTGTGAGGCCCGTCAAACCACTCGATCTCGCAGTGACCCGCAAGTTTCAGCCGGGCCTGATACAAGTATCTGACCTTCGCAAATTCTTTGGCGACACGATCATCCGGGGCAACTCCATCAAAGTGCCCACGTTCAACCATGAACGGTCGAGGCGCGATCAGCGCCGCCATCTCAGCGTAATTGAATGTCCTACCAAGCCCGAATTCGAAGATTTCATACTCCGGCGTCCCGACGTAACTGTACCGAGATCGACTCGAAGCATTTTTCCACACCCAATCATTGAAGTCGGCGCTGCAGATCGACAGACAATAATCTTCGAGCAAGGCTGGCAGTCGCATCGCCGACTTGCCGCCGTAGGACAAACCGTAAAACGCGATCCGATTCGCATCGACATTCGGTAGCGTTTTGAGCCAATTCAAGATTTGCTGATGCTGGGCAGCGATCAACGAGAACAGCGTCTTGCCTAGCGGATAGGACTTGCGTTGAAGCGAACGAAAGTCGTCTTTGCCGATATAGGGATTTTGAGGCGCGAAAACGATGTAGCCCTCTTGAGCAAGTTTCGCCGCATAATCGTGGTACGCGCGATGATCCCCAAGCATCGTGTCACCAGGACGGCCTTCGAGTCCGTGCTGACAGACAACGACGGCGCGTTTTTCGTCGGGTGCGATGTTGTCAGGTACGAGTAACTCTCCATAGGCAAAGACCTCCGGAAACACGTCGAGAACGATCCCGTAGCTGGTCCAAGCTTTTCCGGCATGAGTTTTCACACATCTTGCATTCAACGGTAACCGCGTCTCGTCGTAGTGACCGATCACTTCGTCTCGGAAGATCCTTCGGAATCGTTCGATCGATTTTCGGTAGGTGTCCTCCGACGACGTGTCGAGTCTGTTGGAGTCCGTCTCCTCCACTGTTCGCGAATGACCGAGATTCAGAAACGTGGCCCGTTCGTAGTCGCTTTCCGCAAGGAGTGCTTGATTATGGGCATCGATCGATGCGAGCAACCGAGACTCGCGTTCGCTCGCGAGAGCGATTATTGAGGCATCCACTTTGATCTCAACTTGGTTTCGTCCGCGGTCGCCGGCGATGGCCAGTGAGATCGCATCGGTAAAACGCGACACCCGATACGACCGCGAAGTGTCGAGCGAGAGCCGCTTCGACAAGCCTTGAAACAACTCAAATTCCGATCGCGATTCTTCGGGAGAAGGTGACGTCCACTTCGCTGGGGCTGCTCCACGTCCGTTTACCGAGACGGAAAAAGGCCCGTCATGAAAGACGACCAAACCGCGGGGACAGACGAGCGCGGCAAGGTGTGCATCGCTAAACCGGCGGGAGAAACCGAACAGTTGACGGTTCAGCGGCTCCTCGGCAAGTCGGTCTCGGTTTTCAAAGTAGCCACCCACCAAGGTCCAATCCACGCGTTGATCCAGTGCGCCGGCCAAGAGTGCGGTGCGACCTCCTTCACCGAAACCACAAACGACGACTTGAGAGGCATCGATTCGATCGATGGCCGACTGGACCATCTGAACTTCATAGCCGGTGAGAGTGCGGCCGAGTTCAAATGCCGCGCGATGAACGTAGTCCCGACGCGTCAGATCGACACCACGATGACGGTGCACCTTGTAGCTGACAGTCTCCAGGATGAGCACGTTCGCGGCCTGGCCCAGCGACAACACGTCGTCTCGCAGGTAGTCTTCCGGTGATTCGCTTGCATCGGGAATGAGGACGAGCAGCGGCCGGCTTTCGTTTCGATGGACGAAGAGACCTTCTGCCCAAAGGGTTGCGACGTTGGCCAACTGGGGAGCGGGGTGAGAGAGCACGGGCCAACGAACACGCGAAACCGTCACCTCGCCTAGGGTCGTCAAAGGCGGTGACTCGACAATCAACGAATCTTGTTGGTGGCGTCTAAGTTCCAGGCCGAGTTGCGAAGCGAGCGTCTTTCGATTCGCATCGATTGCCGATGGGCCGCGCCAGAACTCCGCGCGCGTGTCGCCGAGGTCCCTGATTTGACGATCCAGAAACCGGTGCATTCCCGCGACCATCTCGGCAGCGGGATCGGCGGGAAGAGCCTCGATCGGACGTGCATTGAGAGCGATCTGTCCCGCAGCGGGCTGAACCGAGTTCAGACCGAGGAGCGATACGCAAAAGATGCAACGGAAAAACATGACGCGGTGTCGAATCAAGCATGTAGGGTCGGATGCCGCTGGATTGTAGCCGCTCTTCCTTCAACCAATCGCGCCACGTTGACGCTGCCGCAACGATCAGCACAAACAATCGGTGTCGCGAAAAGACACTGCGGCACCACGAGTCTTCGCTGCCCTGACTCTCTCTAGCGTTTGCGACTCCGGTTCTCCACTTGTCCCCGATTGAGTTTCGAAATTGAAGTTTCACTTGTGTGGCGGCAATGATCCGGCATTAAGCCTGAGCCCCACCTTCATCCATTGTTCGCGGGTCGCGACACCTTCGGGTGAAACCGAATGTGGATCTGCAATGAGGGTCACCAAGGATGGAGAATTACCCAGACGCAACGCCTCGGCTCTTGTAAAGAAAAAGGACGCGGTAAAGTCAGCAGATTCATTTGCCCTCAAGATGATGGGAAATCCATAGCCTTTGTATCTTTCAAAATCGAGCACATCATCATCAGCAACAAGGACGGGCGAGCTGCTTTCAAGAACTCCTTTCACCCGCTCCGTAAACACCACCGGCTCTTCGGCCGTTCCTCCAATGAGGAATCCTGTCACCAACCGCCTTCGTGACATCGCGACCGCTTCGGAACGATAGCCCAAGTTCTTGATTGTGCCTCGAATTCCGAGAGACACATCCCCATTTGGGCTGACCGTAAGATGCGATACTTCGGCAGTCAACTTCGAGCGTGACTCAAATGGAGCGGGGCGTCGATAGGAATACGACACTCCGATCAGCACGAGGACCACAACGGCGGCCAGAATACTCTTCATTGGGAACGTAGCGTTCATTCGATTCAAACTTCGCTTCCGGTCAATATCGACCGTTTCCGCGTTCCGCCAATGGAGCGGCCGGGCCTTTAGGGTTTCTTGTCTGTTGTGGGCAACTCTTCAATGTGTCCATTGGGATGCCACTTCATGCGAATAGACCGTTCGCCCAACAACTTGTCGTACTCTTCATCGGCCTCGAAAGCCTCCTGCTCTTCGTCTGACATCTCGTCAACTCGCTTGCCGTCGCTGGTTCGTACCTCGACGTCAAATCTCCACACGAAGGAACCATCGGCTTGGAATCCTTCAACGTCCCAAACGGGCCAGCGGCCGAGTTCCTTGTACGGCAAGCACATCGGGTCGCCGAAGTCATACAGCACCAATTCATACGGCGCTGCCCAGACACAACCGTCGACGAAAAGGAAACGTCCATCGGGCGTGGGATAATGCGCCGTCCAGCAGAATCCGAACCCTTGCTCGGCAGCATCGGGTACACCGTCGAACCGGTTTTGCGTATCGAGTTCAACAATCGTTTGCCCCTGATAATCTTCGCCCGCGATCAGATAGTCATGACCAGTCGGGTGTCCTTCGGACCAGGAGTGTGGAAACGCGCTGTAATTGCGATTGATCTCGGCAAGCTGTTCCCCCGAGTCGGTCGACCGCACGATGCCCTTTGAGTAGCCCCAGCTCTTCGGCCCGGTGCTGTATGGAATCACCTGCAACGAATACCGACCGCTTGGTGACAGGAATGTCTTCGCATCGTCGAGCTTTGCCTCCGCTTTGGCAAACACTTCGTCGACCGCCCTTCGCCTTTCGATGTACCACTGCTGCATCGGTTGGATCCAACGCTAGAAACGAAACACCTTCGAACAACTCCTTCGGACTTCCAACATGCTCGTTCGGTAGTCGATCGGAGATCTACCTCAACTCCTCGACGTCGCCGTCGAAGACTTCGATTCGATACGTTGCTCGGTACGTTTCGCCGGGTTCGATGCGGAACTCGCCGAGCACGCACGGTGAAATGCTGAAGTAAGGCTTGGAGGGATGGAGCCGCATCGGGTGCGGATGTCGAAAGTTCTCGGAGTCTCCCGAAACTTTGACACCCGTGATGCCCGCATCGACCTTTCCGTACAGCATCGTCCACTCGGGCCGCGTGTGGTTCCCATCGCCGCGATGCTTGCCTTCGCTGGTGAGAAAACGATGACGCGTCGTCTCGAGCGAAGGCCGCTCTTCGCGTTTGCCTGAGACGAAGGCCTGCAGCGCCTTGGACGACTCGTTGGTGTACCACGCGTTGTTGCCGCGAAAGCCGATCCCACCGTAGTGATACTCCTTCAAAACGAGCGGCTCGGACGTCACGTTTGTTTGAGCGATTGAAAATTCAATCACGTACCGTCCCTCGGCTTCACCTGCGTTCACACTCCAGACATCGTCAAGGATCTCCGTCTTGGTTCCGTCTTTGTCTTTGGAGTAGTGCTTGACCGCGACCGAAAACCCCTGTTCGCCGACCGAAATCACTCTGTCGTGCAGAACGATGCCGCGACCCTTCTGTTGATTCCAAAAATCGACGGGCCGACCATCGTGTGATGCACTGGTCCAAGCAGCGAAAAGACCATGTTGGTGCGGATGATCTGCGGCAAAGTCACCGGTCACCATTCGACCGCGTGGCGTGTAGATCGGGTGGATGTAGCCGCTGCGTTCATACTTGGCGAGTTCGGCCGACGGGGCCTCGGGGGCAACAATGTTGTATCGCAGCACTTCGGCGTCGCCGCGACGAATCGACAGGTGCTGTTCGGTCTGGACGCAACTCCACGTCGGCTCATCAGCGGTAACCGCAGTCGCGGAACCCAAGAGGAACGCAAGCACCAAAACGATCGGGCACTCGGCCCGAGACATCACGACCGAGCGCATGGTGCTCCCCCTTGGACGAAACCTCTAAACGACCTGGTACGCCGTCTTGGACTTTCGTCTGGCGAGTCCTGTTTTGACGGCGGTGTCGGCGACCGCTCGCGCGACGACGCCTCCGACCCGGCGGTCAAAGACGCTGGGAATAATGTAATCGTTCGTGAGGTTGCGAGGTTCGATGACCGCCGCAATCGCGTCGGCAGCGGCCAATTTCATGGCTTCATTGATCCCGGTCGCGCGCACATCGAGAACACCGCGGAACAAGCCGGGGAAGCAGAGCACGTTGTTGATCTGGTTGGGGAAATCACTCCGTCCCGTCGCCATGATCCGCACGTGTTCCCCGGCGACACTCGGAAGGATCTCGGGGTCCGGATTGGCCAGCGCGAACACGATCGGGTCCGTGCCCATCGACGCGACGTCTTCTGCCGTGAGTACGTTCGCAACGCTGACGCCGATGAAAACGTCTTGCCCTCGAATGACCTCCGAAAGCGTCCCGGAGGTTCCGGATGGATTGGTGTTCTCGGCAAGCCAGACTTTGATTGGGTTCGATCCGATGTCGTCACGGTCTTTGGTAATTGCGCCGCGACTGTCACAAACCAAGAGGTCTTTGACACCGGCGCTCATCAGCAATTTGGAGATAGCCGTGCCCGCCGCGCCGGAACCGTTGATCACGACGCGGATGTCCTCCATCTTCTTTCCGACAAGGTGGAGAGAGTTCTTGAGTCCCGCGAGAACGACGATCGCGGTTCCATGCTGGTCATCATGAAAGACGGGAATCTCCAACATCTCTTCGAGTCGTTCTTCGATCTCGATGCAGCGCGGCGCCGAGATGTCTTCCAGGTTCACGCCGCCGAACGTCGGTGCGAGTCTCGCGACGGTCTCGATGATCTCCTCGGTGTCTTGTGTCTCGAGGCAAATCGGAAAGGCGTCCACACCAGCAAACTCTTTGAACAGCATCGCCTTGCCTTCCATGACGGGCATGGCGGCGCGGGGGCCGATATTTCCGAGCCCCAGGACGGCGCTGCCATCACTGATCACCGCGACGGTGTTCTTGCGGATCGTCAATGTGAACGACGAGTCGGGGTCTTGATGAATCGACTGACACACCCGGGCGACTCCCGGAGTGTAAGCCATCGAAAGATCGTCTCGTGTCTTGACCGGCGTCTTCGGGTTGACCTCGATTTTTCCGCCGAGGTGCATCAGGAACACGCGATCGGAAACGTTGACGACGGTGATGCCGTCGATCGCTTCGAGCGCGGCAACGATTTGCTGGCCGTGGTCGACGGTCGACGCGTTGATCGTGATGTCCCGTGAGATCTGCCCGTCGGCGGCTTCGACGATATCGACGGCTCCGATAAAACCGTTGGCTTGTCCGATCGCGGTGGTGATCTTGCCCAGCAATCCCGGTTGATCGCCGTAGCGCAACCGAACAGTGATGGCGTAAGAGGGGCTCTGAACCATGTTGCTATTCCGAATATGAGCGAACGCGAACCGCGCTCGCCTGGCCCTGCGGAGTGATGTTGACGCTGATGAATTGATCACCGGCCGGCTGATCGTCGCTAACGCACACGCGGACCGGGCAATCGTCGGCTGCGGAGTCG
Organism: Planctomycetota bacterium; assembly: GCA_039821165.1. Taxonomy (GTDB): domain Bacteria; phylum Planctomycetota; class Planctomycetia; order Pirellulales; family Pirellulaceae; genus Stieleria. The sequence goes on from JBCBOT010000049.1 coordinate 15,126, forward strand.
CAATTCCGAATTGGGAACAGCGAGCCACCAAGTGATTTCAAACTCGCGATCACTTCGACCATGCCACCACCGGCGCCGAGGTTGCCGAAGTGACCTTTGGCGGTGGTGATCGGCGGTTGAGATGATACGGGGCCGAAGATTTCCTCGATGGCCGCAGCTTCCTGTGCATCACACTCCGGTGTCGCCAGTCCGTGAGCATGGACGTGGCCGATGTCTTCGACCGCTTCCTCGCCAAGCGCGGAGCGCATCACGTTGCGAAAGGCGGTCCGCAAAAAGTCGGAACCGAATGCGGGACCAACGGCGCTGCTTCCGTATCCGACGATTTCCCCTAGGATGTTGGCACCGCGTGCGAGGGCGTGATCTTCCGATTCGAGGATCAAGGCTCCGGCACCTTCGCCGAGAACGCTGCCGTCGCGGTCGGCCGTGAACGGACGGCTCATCGTTGCGGGGTCCTCGCGTTTCGATGCCAAGGTTTCCTGCATGTCGGCGTGCAAGGAACGCAGCGGGTGGATCCGCGACCCGGTCGCGCCGACCACCAACACATCGGCGTGCCCACGGGCGATCGTCGAAAACGCTTCAGCGATCGCGGCGCACGCGGATGCCTCGCGAACAGTGATCGAGTTATTGGGACCGCGAAGGTCGTTGTAGATCGCGATGTGGCTGGCGGGCATGTTCGGCAAATACTTCAACAGCCAAAGCGGTGTGACTTCGGGTTTTCCTTGCTCGCCCCACCGAGAGAAATCGAAGCCATCCTCGCCAAGGCACTTCGCGATCCCGGCTGCGAACTCGATCGGTTGCGACATGATGTAGTCACATCCATAAAGCACACCGGTGCGGTCGCGGTCGCGTGCTTCGGCATCGAGACCGGAATCGTGCAGGGCTTTCTGCGCGACGGCGACGCCGAGCTCGATTTCGCGGCACATCAGTTTGCCGGCTTTCTTGATCGTCCGCTTCAGTGGCTTTTCGAGGGGGCCGTAGTCATCAATCGCGCCGGTAAATTCGATTGCTTCGGCGCCATGGTCGATCGACAGGACGCCGTGCGGCACCTGCTCAAGCGGCCGAATCGCGCTTGCGCGGCCGCGCAAATCCTCGACCAACTTCTCGGGGTCATTTCCGAGCGGGCTGACCACTCCGACACCCGTGATCACCACGCGTCGCGACGAGACGTTTTGCATAGATCAGTCGAAACTGCAAAGGATGGGGACACTCCGAGGCACCGTCTCACAATCGAACGCTCGTTGATAGCCGACGGCCTTGGTTGCGAAGTCCGGTTCGCGCCATCAGCCGAAACAACGCAACTCACCGATCGCTCGCACCGCCTCGGCACGCATTCTATGGACTGTCCTGGTCGGCAAAGAAGGGGAGTGTAGGAAGGATTTATTAGCGCGGGTTCACTCGTCATCATGGCCCGCACCAGCAAAGGTTAGGCACTGTCTTGTAGATCTCGCAACAACATCGAGATCTGTGCTTTGGTGAGCCGCTAGGCAATCGACGCGGGTTTTTCTGGGAAATCGGCGGCTAGCGCCCTGCCGCTCACCATTGACGGGACAGTGCCTAGTAACGCCCGCGATTGGGAGCACTCACGCCAGTGGCGATCTGAGGGGCCAACGGTGTGGTCGTCAGATTTTCGGAGGCCCTTCCGCGAAATTCGATGAACATCAACGCGTCCGCTCGCCCGGCTGTCGTCCCGGTGATCATCTCGAGATTGAGCAGCGGCATTGCGGCCTGGGGACGCTCGGGGCTGGCGATCACTCCGCAAGAGAGCAGCAGCACCATGGCCGATGGCCACCGAAACCTCTCGTGCAATCGCCAACTGACGACCTGGGGAACATCGATTCGAGTGCGGTGCGTTTGGGAATTGGGCAGCGGCAATGCGAGTTCGACGTGCTTCAGTTTATCGACCTGATCGATCTCGGCTTTGATCGCGCAATCGATGGCGGTCCCGTCGACGCTCAGAAGAGGGCTGATTTCAAGCCGGTAGCCTTCTTGGATCTCGCCGGTCTCCGGTTCGTAGGGCGGCCATCCCGTTGCAGCTGGTTTGACGTTGCGAACGTAGTTGCGACCTCGGGTGCTGGAAAGTCGTTGCGTTTGGCCGTTGTGCGTGATCAGATCGATCGCCTGAACTTGTCGTGTGTCAGAGCGTTGACGGAGAAGATTCAAAACAACGGCCGCATTCTCCTTGCTCAGCAACCAGGCCTGAACACCTGGCGAGTCGACGTTGACGTGCTGCATCAGCAGGTGGGCTCGACTTCGCCAGTTCGGATTTCCAACGGTCATGACCTTGAGCGACAACACTTGGGGGTCTTTTTCGCCGGCGACGAATCGGTCCACGATTCCGGCGACGACCTCGTGCATCTCGCGTGTGTGGTAGACCCGTAGCTGATCGCGATTTGCATTGAGAAAACCGAACGGCGCCGTGAACCAAACGTCCGTTCCGGTTTCGCGGATGATCCAGTCGACGACCGCTTGCTCGGGATGATCCTGTTGCGTCAGGTAACCCGTGTAGGGCCGCAAATCATAGAAGCGTTGTGTTTGACCAGACTCGTTCGGCAGATCGGTCGTGCTCGCGAGACCTCCGGCGTTCGCTGGGCCCACACCACCGAGATTGGACGCTGCCGTGTTGGGAGCGGCGGCTCGTGGTGCAGCCGGGGCATTGGCCTGTCCAGGCACCGTCGGGGCGGGCAGGCCGATCCCCTGACCGGGTGCCGGCGGTTGTCCGAACGCCGTTCCCGAACCGAGCGAAATACTGAAAGCGATTCCAATAAGTAATGCCATCCGCCACGGGCGGCACGGGGAGAAGACTGCGGCGGGCGATTTTGGTTCTGCGATCATTGCGATTTCATCCGTCCGAATTCAGCCCACCGCGCATCGGTGCGCCCTCGATTGCGGCTATACCTTGCCGGACGATGCGACAGCAAGGCGTTTTGTTTTTGCTTGCGTTTTTGCACCGTGGCGGTGATAACACTGCGACCGCGAGCCCCCCAAAGGTTTCGGCGGTGTAAGACATCGGGCAGTCTTCTCTTCAAAGCATCTGATCGAGCCACCGTGGAACGTTCGAAGCGATCGAAACGCCGAATCGAACTCGAGCTTCGTAAGACTCAGCGTGAGGCCGACGCGGCACGGCTGGACGCAAAGGCGGCGGAATTGGAACTGAGGCTCGACCGGATGGAGGACGCCCCATCCTTGGATTCGGGCGCGACTACGTTACGCAATCACGAAGTAGCGCGCAGTGAGTCATCACGCGGTGATTCAGCACCTGCCGTCGCCCCAGCGCCGACCGGACTCGATGAAGCCGGCTCCGCGAATGGAGCGGGACCGGCACATTGGAAGAGCTGGTCGGACATGCGACGGTCCGTCCGCAAAACCGAGCCAGCGAATGGTACGCGATCTGATTCGAAGGAATCGGTGGCAAAACCGCTCGTTTCGAAAGTTCAACGCACCGATGGGGCTCACGCGCTGAAGCCGCCAACGCTCGGCGACTTTCACATTGCGGGATCGACCAACGAATCGGAACGGCATTCGTCCGACAAGACGCTAAGAGGCTTCGATGTCGACGAGCAGGATGGCGACTCCGAGGGGCGAACGCGACGTCGCAAGCCCGCGGCGGTTTTCATCAGCGCGATCGCACACGGCGTGCTCCTGCTCGTTTTGGCCTGCTTCACACTTTCGACACACCGGCCAGGCGATCAAGTCGCGATCGCGGGATCGGTGGAGGACACCGATGAGGTGGCGATCGAATCGCTGGAGATAGAAGCTGCCGAGATGGAGCCGCAAGAAACGGAGACCACGCCGACCTTGGCGGAGTATGAGATCTCGGATGTCGGCGAGATCTTCGTCCCCGAACTCTCGTCGGATGCCATCGCGACGGTGCCCGCGATTGAGAACATGCTCACCGATTCATCGAGCAGTGCCGCAGCTCAATCCTTGAAATCGAGTTCCGATTCGACGAGTCAGTTTTGCGGTGTCGAGGGCGGTGGCAATCACTTTGTTTATCTCGTCGACAGCAGTGGCAGCATGGGCGACGCGTTTGACTCTGCGCGACAAGAGTTGCTCCGATCGATCGAGGCCCTCGGCCCCAAGCAACGTTTCTATGTGGTCTTTTTTGATTCCGAATCGGACTACATGCGTCTTGCATCACCAAACGTCGACGAACCAAGAAGCGTCTATGCGACGCCTGAGAACAAGCGGGCACTCGCTCGCTGGGCGATGTCGATTCAAATGGACCGAGGCCGGGCGCCCTACGATGCGATCCCGTTCGCGCTGGACCTGCGTCCCGATGCGATCTTCCTGCTCTCCGACGGTGAGTTTCCTCAGCGTATTGAAGACCTGTTGAAGGAAACCAACCGCATCGACAATCTGTTTGGCGATGACGGCCCCATCAGCATCGTGCACACGATCAGCTATCACAGCAGAGAAGGGGAGAGCCGCATGAAACGCATTGCCAAGCAGAACGGCGGCCAGTATCGCCACGTCCCCAAACCGTAGCGGACTACATTCCTGAGAGTGTCTTCAGGATTGCGAATTCCGTGATCGACTCGGCCCCCAGTTTCTGGAGCGCCGATTGCCGTCGTCGGTCAACCGTGCGAGGACTGACGGCAAGACGAATGGCGATCTCACGATTCGGAACACCCTCCATCGCAAGGTTGAGTACGGCGAGTTCCTCCGAATTGAGTTTGCTGAGCCGCCTTTTGGCGTTGCGAGTCTCGTTTTGCCTCTGAGACGCACGTTCGCTGAGATGAATGCCCTGGCGAACTTCCGCGACCAACGCATTCATTTCGAGCGGTTCCATCAGCACACTCTTCACCCCGCGCCTCATCGCCCGAACGACCAGGGACACGTCGGCGACGGTGGTCGTCAGGATCAAGGAGAGGCAGAGGTCCGCTTCATTCATTCGCAGCTGCAACTCCAAACCGTCCATGCTCTGCAGTTGGAGATGAGAGATGACGCAACCGACTTCGTCCCTTTGGCACGCGCCGAGCATCTTTTCAGGATCGACAAAAGCGCGCGGCTCAATCCCGAGCGGCTGGGTCACACGACGAAGAGACGCTAGCCGCTCTGTGTCGTCGTCAAGCAGATAGAGAACCGGTTCCCGATGACGCTCCGTCGGCGTCAGTCGCTCCGATGAGTAAGCCATCATGGCTGAAAATCATGTTGAGAGAGCAGCTGCTTGCGGCCGTGAAAGACTCACAGGAGTGCGTTAGTCAAGTTGAGTATGTTCCGAACCATGTTTCACAATCATTGAAACACGGTGTTCAGAGTGTACTCAAATGTGCACATGCTCGCGCCGGTGTTTGCGCAATCTTTCAGCGCTGAAACACAAGTTTCGATCTTCTGCTCGGGTGGTTAAAAACCCACAGTCACCTTGATAGCCGGTTCCCCCATCCACGTGCTCGGGGTGGCCCACTACTCTCGGCGGGGTTGCCAATCCCATACCGAGTGAACGTCGCCGTGATGGAACACGGTGTGCATCGAAAACAGTTCGCAGCGATCGAAACAGGCTTATGACGTGAAGCTCGAACCGAACGCGGTTCTAACGGAGATATTCGCGCAAACGTCCAAGCGTCACCTCGGCGGAATCCACTCCTCCGAACAGCTTCTCATTCAACGCTTCCACAAGGCCGTCGGTCCCCGCACTGAGTGACAGTGCTTCGACTTGCTTGCCGGCAAACCATTGCGTGAGCTTCTCTTTTTGCTCCGAATGAACTCGATCAATCTTCGCCGCGAGTTGTTGGCGTGACTGCGCCAATTGGCTGTCGATGGCCTTCCGCGTTGCGTCTCGAAGAATCTCGTCGAGGTTCGTGTTGAGTTGCAGTTGGTAGCGATCCCACGTTCCCGTGAACCCCGCGTCAATCTCAACCAAATCGACATCCGCGAGACTGCTCTGGAGTGCCTGGGTGGCTGGCAAATCGCCGTACTTGGAATCGACCTCCAAACGAACACGAGTTCCCGTTTGTTTGCTGACGAAGCGTCCCGAAACGGCCTCGCCTTCGGTCCGCAATTGGACCCAAACTTCGCGGCTTCCACCACTCAGGTAGACCATTGCGTCGGCGTCTTTTCCGAGCGAGGTCTCGGGCACGTCGCATGCGGGCCAATGCAGGGTGACGAGATCGATGTCGGATTCGTTTCGCCGATCGCGGACATAGTCGACCTTCAAGACCTGAGGCCCTTCGAGTTGAAGTTGTGCCCGCAGGGGCTCTTCCAACAGTTCGGGTTCGTTCGTCATGTTTTGGACGACCCCAGTCATGGTGTAGGCGTGACCGTCGTCGCGCATCAAACCACTGACTTCGCACCGCTTCACCAGCATTTGCGGCTGAAGCTTGCCGCCCGTTAGATCGACATTCACGCCTCGGGCACGGTCGTTCTCCGGTGCAACGATGGTGTAATTCGCGAGGGTGCGTCCCGTTTGGCAGTACTGCTGTATCTTACGAATCTGCCCCTTCACCGACTCCGTGATCAAGTCGACGCCGAAGTTTTTTGAGTCTTCGAGGTTGCCCGGTACGAATTGATCCACTCGTCGCAGGTCTGCCTGACGCGCCTCATCCAAGGCAGCCACATCGGCTTTGAACTGCTCCGGCAACGCATCGATCTTCGACATGATCGACTTCCATTCCGCACGCGCCTCGTTGGCGGTCGCCATGCTGCGTTCCAGGTTTTGCCAATCGCGAAGCGGGTTCTCGATTCCTTCGACGCTATCACGAAATTCCCGGATTCGCTTTTCCAGATCCTTCGCTTGCTGCATCAGCGTTTCGTATTGCTGTCGATAACGAACCTTGATCTCCTCTGCGCGGCGAGCGGTTTCGAGGTTTGCAACCGCGTCGCTCGCTTGGCCTTCGAGATTGGTCGTCAATCCGCCGAGCATCTTGCTGAGGACACCACTGCCGCGCTCGGCGGTTTCGGGCATCGCGGACTCGCTCTCGAACTGGCCGCTGTCTTCGCGGTCGGCACCAATCTGCAGTCCAACGATCCGACCCGAGTCAACGACCCAACGACGACGCAGCAAAGCGTCGCTGTCGAGTGAGAGCTCGATCGCATCCGCACGAATCGCATCGCGCATCTCCTTCCCGTCACGCGGGTCGGCGATCTGCACGTACTCGTAGCGGATCGAAGGCGGGAACAGAGTCACGTCCGTGTCCGCGATATCGACCTTGGCGCCCGTTGCGGACTGAAGCCCCTTGACCGTGACGTAACGCGCCACGGGGGCGAGTCCCATGCTGACCAGCAGCAGGACAACAATCACAACCAACAAGCGTGTGATGACAAATCGCCAACGAATCATCCTGCTTTCCTTTGCTGGGAGTTACGCAGTTGGCGAAGCAAGTAGTTGAGTGCTTCATCCATGGGTTGTTCGGGTTCGGTGGGGTCTGAGTCTCCGTTCGGCCCATTTCCACCATCCGGGCGAAAGTCCTTCATGCGAATCACGTCGATTCGCGTCTCCACGGCCGCAACTTCCTCTGGCGAGTCTTCGGCTTGAGGAGGCGGTGTCGTGGTCGTTTCGGCGGTGACCCGGCGCAGCGGGATCGCCACCTCGGCGGCGCTAGGCTCAACGGAATCGGTGGCGTACCGTGGCGGACTCAAGTCGTGTCCCGGTTCGACCAACTTGACCGAGTGACGATGGTGTCCGTCGACCGAAGTACTCGGTTCAGAAACCTGCGTTTCAAGGTCCGTCGGCTCGTGAGAATCGATAACGGTCGGCGTGCCGGCTTCGACGCGACGCGGTGGGACTGGTTGTTGTGGAGTCGTTGCCGGTCTGAGAGTCGCGACCCTGCGTTCAGATGGACTGGTGCGTTGTGGAGCGGCGTGCGCCTCGTCGACACGTTCCATCGCCAAGACGTTCGGCTCATCGGCTTGGTCGTCCGCTTCGACCGGAGCGACCATCTTGAACAGCGGGAGCGTCAGATAAAACACCGGAAGGACTGCGGCGAGGCCGATGACAAAGCTCCCGGCGACGACAGTGTTGTTCAGGTCCGTCCATGGCACCAGAGGCAAATCCCATGCGTCGACCGCCAAGCCGTTCCCGGTTGGATGTCGCAACAAGTAGTCACCCACCCTGTGTGAAATCGGGTCCAGACGCTTCGCGCCGAACGAGCACCCGATGGCAACGACGGCCAACATCGCGTGGTTGACTCGAAAGCAAAGGACTCCGATCAGCACGAACACGGCGAGCAGATTGCCGTGCGGGATGATCCCCAGCAGCACCCCCAGCGCGACTCCGCCGGCGAGTTGATGAGGATAGCGTCGCCCGGCGATCGCTTTGCGTAAGTTGTTGAGCAGTTTGATTGCAAAAATGACCATTGCGGTGCGCCTCCATGCGCACGATTCACGGCGGAACGGTCCGTCCGACGAGTTATCGGCAAAGCCGATGACCGATATCCAATACAACCGGCATAAACTCACATGCCAGACGGAATGCAGTCACTCACCCAAATAAACCACCAGGCCAGTTGCTAGCTTTCGCTTGCTCGCGACGGTTCCGTCCGATCCTGTTTCACATCAGCGAATCGTCGTTTCGCTTCGACGGATCGTCCACGGCATAGGCTTCGATCTCGAACGGGTTCTCTCGATAGCCGTCGCGACCGCGAAGAGACAAGTAGCCGGAAGCCGCGAGGTAAGCGGGGATAAAAAACGGTCCCCATCGACAATATTGCCTGACATGCACGTGCTCGTGTCGTCGGGTCCGTTCAAGATCACGAGCCGTTTGTCCAAAGATGACGTGCCCCATCGTCATCGCCGCCGCAGGCACGGGAAAGTTCTTGAGTACCCACGCAATTGCCGGGCCATGGACCTCGATTGCCCCCTGGACTTGACGGAAGCGTCCGCCGAGCAGGACCCCCAGACCGATTGCAACGAGTGTGTTTGGTGCGGCCCAGAGGTACCCGGCACAAGACTTCAGTGGAATCATTGGCGGTTGATCGCACAGCCGCCACACCCTACACCATCGCCATCGAATCTTTCGAGGCGGGGCGATCACGCGGAGGCATCATGTCAGTGGAAATTGTGGAGAACGGTGAGGTCCATCTCTATGGAAGCGAGCGTCTCGGCGACAAGCCGCGAATCGGGATTCTGACATCCGGAGGAGATTGTCCCGGACTCAACGCTGTCCTGCGCGCGACCACGAAAACGGCATTCTGGTTAGGCTACGACGTCGTCGGGTTTCGTGAGGGGTTTGAGGGTCTGGTGGATCCGATTCGTTACCAAGTCCTCAGCCCCCGCAACACCGCGGGCATTCTGGTAACGGGCGGCACCATGTTGGGCTCAACCAATAAGGGACGTTTCGGTGCTCGAGTTGGCGTGAGCGGACGCGCAGAAATTGATCCCGCGTTGGTCCAGTCGGTGGCGCAAACCGTCGACCGGTTGAAGCTCGAGGGCCTGATCGTTGTCGGAGGCGACGGTTCGTTGTCGACGGCACTCCAGTTTCATGAAGCGGGAATACCGGTCGTCGGCGTCCCTAAAACCATCGATAACGACCTCGCGTGCACCGCCTACACGTTCGGCTTCAACAGCGCCGTGCTTTGTTGTTCTGACGCTCTCGATCGCTTGCACACCACGGCGGAGAGCCATCGTCGAGTGATGGTACTTGAGGTGATGGGTCGGCACACAGGCTGGATTGCACTGCATGGCGCGATCGCGGGAGGTGCCGATGTGGTGCTGCTTCCCGAGATAGCTTGGACCTTTGAAAACATCGTGGCCAAGATCGAGGAACGCCGCGGACTGGGCAAAGAGTTCACACTGGTCGTGGTGGCAGAAGGTGCACACCTTCCGTCGGGCGATCTTGTGACCAATGCCGAAGGCTCCGAAAACAAACAGGTCAAACTTGGCGGGATCGGGCAAGTCGTCACCGAACGGCTGGATTCAATGATCGATCAAGACGTCCGCTGTGTGGTACTGGGACACCTGCAACGAGGCGGTGGCCCAACCACGTTTGATCGCGTGTTGTCCTCCCAATACGGGGCCCACGCCGTCCGTTTGATCGTGGAAGGCAAATTCGGCCAAATGGTATGCAGCCACCCCCCAGAAATCCGCGATGTCCCGATCGCCGACGCGGTTCACCAGATTCGAACCGTCGACCCAAATGGCTCGGCCGTTCAAACGGCGCGTGCGATGGGGATCTGCCTGGGAGACACACCGGGATACGAAAATCCGTTTGGTAAAACGAAATGAAAAAGCCGAGTTCCCGCCATCAGGAGCGAACTCGGCCTTTCTCGTTTGAACCAAGGTGACGGTGATACCGGCACTCCCACATGCGGAGACCAAACCTCCCCTTCGACCGCGTCGAATCCGCCAAACGGCCAATTCTCACCGGTACACCAACGATCGGCGGAACGAACGGTTGATCGTGTCCGAAAACGCTTTTTCCGAGAGTTCAGTCGAATCCGCCGTTGCGTGCTCCCGGTCAACGCGTCTGCGTCGAGTTTGCGGCTGCCCTTGCGCGGAACGTTTTGTCGCACTTGGGCGTCGAGCCGCAAACTTTTTACATCGCCGTTACACCGAACGGCCCTGATTGAGACAGACACACAACGGAATATCCATAAACTTCGCGTGTTCAGTGACGAACCGGTGTTTGTTTGAAGGCAATTGAATAGGGAACCGTGGAATGGCGAACGTACTGGCGGACGCGCCGCGTAAGAAATCGCAACGCTTGCAAAAAGAGTCGGCTCACGAAGACTCGAATCAGGTCAACGAGAAAGCCAAAGCGGGCGAGCATCCGGCGACCCATAAACGGCTCGGGAACCTTTCTTGGTGGGCAATCGCTTGGCTTGCGACCGCCCACTTGGTGGTGATTTGCGTTGCACCATTTACATTCACTTGGGCCGGCTTGGCAGTGATGCTGGTGCTGCACTGGATGGCCGGAAGCCTCGGCATTTGCCTCGGTTATCACCGACTGCTGACCCACACCGGGATGAAGACATACACCTGGTTCAAATATCTACTCGCCGGTATCGGCTGCTTGGCTGGCGAAGGGCCGCCAATGGACTGGGTTGCAGACCACCGCAAGCACCACAAGCACAGTGACCAAGAGGGAGACCCGCACTCGCCACGTGAGGGTGCATGGTGGAGCCACATGCTCTGGCTCGCATTCCACACGCACAACGGCGAGCGTGAGGCATACATGAAGCGTTGGGCTCCCGACCTTTACAAGCTGAAGGGCATGCATCGCATGACGTATCTCTTCATGCCCATCCACTTCATCTCAGGCGCACTTCTGCTCGGCATCGGCTGGTGGATCGGTGGCGCCGAACTCGGCGTGTCGTTCTTGGTCTGGGGTCTGTTCGTGCGTCTCGTCGGCGTGCTGCACTCCACTTGGTTGGTCAACAGCATGTCGCACATGTGGGGCTACCGAAATTACACGACGACGGACGACAGCCGGAACAACTGGTTCGTCGCGATCGTGGCTTATGGCGAAGGGTGGCACAATAATCACCACGCCCATCCGAGAATGGCTGTCCACGGACACAAGTGGTGGGAATTCGACATCACCTGGCAAGCCATTCGACTCTTCCGCGCTCTCGGTTTGGTCTGGGACGTGGTCGACTATCGAAACGCTGCGGAAAGGAAGGAACGCGAAGAAGCCGCCAAGGCGAAAGCGGTCGCCTGAACCCCAGTTTCAAACTTCAATCCCAACCCGACGCCGGACCAACCGGGGTCGGGTTGTTCGTTTTAAAACCGATGACGTTCTACCAACACCAATTTGATCGAGTCGAAGACTATCTCCACCACCGCGCACCTTACCTGATGGTGGAGTCGATCGAGTCCATCGAGGAAAGCACCATTGTGACTCGCACCGTCGTGCAGGACTCGATGTTCTTTCTCAAAGGCCACTTCCCGGGCGCCCCCATTCTTCCCGGTGCCATGATGCAGGAAATGAGCACCCAGTCCGCGGGCATCCTGATCGCGGCCCGTTACAACCCGATGGAGACCTTCAATACCCACGATCCGTTCTTCAACGAATACGCGTTGGGTGTCCTCGTCAAAGTCAAGCAAGCTCGCTATCGCGGGTTTGCTCGGCCCGGCGACGAGCTACGGACGACGGTCCGATTGGACGAGCGCGTCGCGAACGTGTTTGAGTTCTCCGCAACGATCCGGAACGCCGACGCGGTCATCATGAAGAATGCGTTCCAGCTGACGAACATTCCTTCGGACACCCTTCGGGGCGGAAGCGATTCCTGATCGCTACATCTCCGAGTAAGGTTTCGGCCGCAGAACGTACTTGTCGATCTTACTGACCGTTCCTTTGTATTTGGCGACCTTCTTTAATACCTGCCATTTCGGGTGGACACGAAACTTTTTCCAAGCCTCGAGTCGCGCTTCTTCGCTGGGGTAAACCGTCAGGTAAGTAAGACTGGGAGCCTGCGGCCCGAGGACACACTGCCCAAGAAAGATCGGTTGGATTCCGCAATCAAGAAAGATCGGAACTTCACCGTTGTTGAACATGTCCACTTTTAGGTCGCCGAGCTTCTCGGTCGCACTTTCGTACAGCCGCAACTCGTAGACACGATCCTCATTCTCCAGCGTCCCGACGGGCACTTCGGCCCTCGGCATACAATCCATGGCGATGAGCAATTCGCTGCGAATTCGTTTGAAGAGAGCCTCTTCTCCGCTGCGATCCATGTACTTGCGAGCCAGGTCCACATATTCGGAATCCGACCTGAGAGAGGCCGGTATTTCGGCAAGTTGATTCGCGTCTTTGGCCGGGATGACAAGAACGAGCATCGATTGATCGTTCTCATCCGACTCAGCAGGACCAAAAACACCGACGGGACCGACACCGATGCGTTTCAGCGCCGGCAGCAGTGCCTTTTTGAGATAGTCATCGAGGGCAGATTCATCGGCTGAATCGGATAGCTGATACGTTCGGACCTCGTAGTACTGTTTATCTAGCGGATTCGGATCAGCTCCGATCGCCGCAGCACTCGCGAGCAGAAACAGCATCGTGGACAGGAATCGGCTCATCGCTTGAACTCCAGGGGCCGGTGTTCGCCGGGGTTGAGACTTGTTTAGGCTTGGCATCATAATCTTGCCGCTGGGAGGGATGCGATCATCCGCCCCCTGACACGCAGCTCAGTGCCCGAAGTACGCGTTCTTGAAGTAGGCCGCAATGTTTGACCTCGATATTCTTTGTTCGGCCAACCTCCTCCTCGACGGCATTCAGTGTTGCGGGGACTTGTCTTTCGGACTCTTGGCTGAAAAGGCCGACGGCTCCGAAACCGACGCGGCATCCGAGGCGGGACTGTTCTCGATTGGCGGGCTCCTCACGCTCGGGATGCTGATTTTGCTGCAAGCGGTGCTGGGCTTCGACAATCTGCTGTACATCTCTATCGAGAGCAAAAGGGTCGAAGAAGACAAGCAATCGATGGTGCGAAAAACCGGAATCGGGTTAGCGATTGTCTTTCGAATCATCCTTTTGTTCGTGGTCGTAAACCTGATCAAGCTGCTCGAAGATCCCTTCTTCAACTTTGAGAGCACACCTGTCGCGATGAAGGTCTCGGGGCACAGTTTGATCGTGATCGTCGGCGGAGCCTTCATCCTTTGGACAGCTGTCAAAGAGATTTATCACCTACTCGCGATTCACGAGGTCGACCACGACGGAGACGACAAAGCCAAGAGTTCGGTGGGCAAGGCGGTTGGTCTGATTGTGGTGATGAATCTCGTCTTTTCGTTTGACTCGATTCTCAGCGCGATGGCCCTGACGAAGAGTTTCGCCATCATGGCGACCGCGATTATCCTGAGCGGGATACTGATGATTTGGTTGGCGGATCGCGTCGCCGACTTCCTCAAAAAGAACCGAATGTACGAGGTCCTCGGACTGTTCATTCTGTTCATCGTCGGTGTGATGCTTGTGAGCGAGGGCGGTCACCTTGCACACATCTATCTGTTTGGATACGAAGTCACGGCGATGAATAAATCGACGTTCTACTTTGTCTTGTTCGTCTTGATCGTTGTCGACGTGGTCCAGGGCAGGTACCGAAAGAACCTCCTGGCTCAACAAAAAGCGCTGCAGGAAGCTGGAAAGCCGCACTGACCATTCCGAATTGCTCGTTGGCTGAGTACGCTCGTCGCTTTGCCACGACCCACCCGGTGACATAAACCCTGTGCTCGCCCGCAGGAAACCAACCTCCTACCCCTGATGAGGCTCGTCATGACACGCCGTTGCTTTGCTTTTGCACTCGCGGTTTCGCTGGTCTTTGTCGCTCACGGCGTGGCCGCCGAGCCTGAGGAAACGTCGACTGTGAAAACGGGTCTTCTACGTCACGCAGTTTTCTTTTCGTTCAAAGAGAGCTCAAGTGAGAAAGAGATTGATGGGGTGGTCAAAGCATTCGCGGAGCTACCCGCGAAGATTGATGCGATCATTGACTTTCAATACGGGGTGAACAACAGCCCGGAAGGACTCGATGGCGGCTTCACGCATTGTTTCCTGCTTACCTTCGCAGACGAAGCGGGCCGCGACAGCTATCTACCGCATCCCGCCCACAAGGCTTTCGGAGCCGCGCTCCGTCCGCACCTGAAATCTGTCTTTGTAATCGATTACTGGGGCGATTCAGAACAACCCAAGGTGGATCGTGCACTCCAGCACGTGGTCTTCTTTGCGTTCAAGGACGACGCGGCAAAGGCGGACGTTGAAAAAGTTGAGAAGGCATTCGCGGCATTGCCCGAGTCGATCGATGAGATCAAGGCTTTCGAATGGGGCACCAACAACAGTCCGGAATCACACGACGCCGGTTTCACACATTGTTTCCTCGTCACGTTTGACAGTGAGAAGGGTCGCGATGTCTATCTGAAGCACCCCGACCACATGGCTTTTGTGGACGTGCTGAAGCCCGTCCTGAAGCAGGTCCGTGTTCTCGATTTCTGGGCGAAGTCGCCGTAGGCAACGCCGAAAACCATTAGCTCAGACAGGATGCATCATGCTGCACGCCGTCATCATGGCCGGGGGGAGTGGGACTCGCTTCTGGCCCGCCAGTCGCACACTTCATCCGAAGCAACTTTTGTCGCTCTCGGGCGACCAATCGATGATTCAGGCGACCAGTCACCGACTTTCGGGTTTGGTGCCTGCGGAACGCCAATTGATCGTGACCAACCAAGCATTGGTCGAGCCGATCGCTGCCCAATTGCCTCAGGTTCCAGCGAAGAATCTCGTGGGCGAGCCAGCGAAACGAGACACGGCACCTTGTGTCGGATTGGCTGCCGCGCTGGTGCTGCATGAAGACCCCGACGCGATCATGGCGGTGATGCCGTCCGATCACGTGATCTCGACCCCCGAACAATTCTGCGCCGCGATCTCAGCGGGGCATGACCTCGTCGTCCAAGACCCCTCGCGGATCGTCACGTTCGGCATCAAGCCGTCCTATCCGGCGGAGTCTTTTGGTTACATCCAGCGAGGAGCTTCGCTGCCAGGCGGAACCGAGGTCTCGGCATTTGAAGTCAGCCAATTCCGGGAAAAGCCCGACGCCAAGACGGCGGCGGAATACGTCGCCTCAGGCGATTTCTATTGGAACGGCGGCATCTTCCTTTGGAGCGCTCGAACCATTTTAGATGCGATCCAGTCCCGCCAACCCGAAATGCATGAACGAATTGTCGCGATCGCCGAGTCGATCGGCACGGAGGACTATCCGTCCGTCCTCGAGCGAGAGTTCTGCGCGATCAACGGAACTTCGATCGACTACGCGGTGATGGAATCCTACCCGAACGTGGTCGTGATCGAAGCGCCATTCTCCTGGGACGATGTCGGCAGCTGGCAATCACTCAGCCGTCTTCACGAGCCTGACGAAAGCGGGAACACCGTGGTGGGCGAGCACGTCGGAATCGACACCCAAGGCTCCATCATTTTTGGCTCACCCGACCACACGATCGTGACCATCGGTGTCGAAGATTTGATCGTGGTGCAGACGAAGGACGCAACGCTCGTTGCCCCCAAGGCGGCCGAAGAGCGTGTTCGTGAAGCGGTCGCGCGACTTAAAGAGCTTGGACGGACTGACGTTCTCTGATCGGCACAACCGGACTTTCTCACCCGGCGTCGTGGAGTAAAACCGCCCTAAGGGTGGTGCGTTAATCGTCACGACCGTCTCTCTACGCAGGTTTTTCGGCGTCGGTCGATTTGGATGCCGGACTTGCGTTGTCTTTCTGAGCTAGCTTTCCCAAGGGAAGGGGGGAAGAAATTGCAAAGTACCAATAGCTCAGTAGTGCCATGTTCCTTTCCACGCATTCATCTCGTCGATTCCGTCGCGGCAAGCGCTCGCGACGTCGGGGCGTCGCAACGATCGAATTTGCGTTCGCCCTTCCTGCGCTCCTCGCGCTGACAATCGGAACGATCGACATTTGCTCGATGATGTTCTTGAAAGAGTCCGTCACGCTTGCGGCCTACGAAGGTGCGCGGCGTGGCGTGGGTCGCGGCCGCACGAACGCGGATGTTCAAGCGCGAGTCGTTGAATTTCTGAATGAGCGGAACATTAATTTTGAAGGGAATCCTTGTTCCTTCAGCTCACCGAATTTCAACGACGCGGCGACCCTTGAGAACGTGACCACCACGGTCACGGTTCCGGTGTCGGGCAACCTCTTGATTCCATCGGTCTTCTGGGGCAACACCGAGTTGTCTGCCCAAGTCACCCTGCGCAAGGAATACCAAAACCTGGACAACTAGGTGATCGTTATGAAATCCATTCAAGCAAAGCGAAATCGAACTCGACGCGTTCGCAAGAAACAACGGCGTGGAGCGACTGCGGTCGAGTTTGCGATCTGCGCCAACATCTTCTTCGTGATGATCTTCACCTGCATGGAATTCGCGCGGATGAACATGGTGCGAAACCTTGCGCAGGACGCCGCCTACTTTGCGGCGCGACACGCGATGGTCCCCGGGGCCACCGAAGCCGAAGCCGTCCAAGCTGCTGACGAAGTCATGAACATGATGATCGACAGCGGTTACACCGTCGATGTGAGTGCCCTCGGCTCCGATTCGGATGACGTGATCGTGACCGTCACCGTCGACTTCGATGACGTGGCCCTCTTCGCACCAAAGTTCTTGCCGAACACCGAAATTCAAACTGTCGCTCGCGTCTACTCCGAACGCTACGACGGTTTCTTCGAGCAGTGAACGATACCAATCTCTTCCTTTTCCGTGTCTCTTCCGTGAGTGAATCCATGACCATGAGCCCTCTCCGGTTTCGTTCCGGACCAACGGCGACGCAGCGTCGCGGCACCGTGATGGCGATGACCGCGATCGTCTTGCCCGTGATGGCAATCCTCGCCGCCTTCGCAATCAACGCTGCCCAGATGCAGTTGACGAGGACCGAACTGGCGATCGCTACCGACGCTGCGGCAAGAGCCGGCGGACGGGCGTTTAGTGAAATCCAAACCGTCGACGCGGCCCAAGATGCCGCCGTCGCCACGGCGGCGATGAACAACGTCAACGGAGAGCCGCTGAGACTACGCGGTGGTGACGGCGACGGAGAAATCGAGTTCGGCAGCACGCAGCAGTACTACGGCAGCGAAAGCCGGTATCACTTCGTCAAGATTCCGACCCAGCAGGTCCGAAACGGCACCGTCGCTAGTGCACTGCGTGTCTGGGGTCGTCGAAACGACGGCTCGCTGAGCGGCGATGTCCCCTTCATCATCCCCGGCTTGCTCAACACGAATCGATTTGAGACGCAGTACGACTCGGTTGCGATGCAAGTTGACCGTGACATCTCGCTCATTTTGGACCGTTCAGGCTCGATGGACGACATCGATTTCGAGTGGAACTACAACGAGGATCCATTCTCCAGCAGCGCCATCAGTTGGGCCTACAACCAAGGTGTTTTGGGACGCTACCGTCACCGTGGCCGCTACTACTATTACTACGAAAGTGGTTACGACTCGATCACGTACCAGCAGTACATGTACACGAACTACTTCAACAAGGGTGTTGCTCCGACGCAGCCGTGGCAGGACCTGGTCCAAGCCGTCAACGCATTCTTGAACGTACTCGATTCGACCAGTCAGGAAGAGCAGGTCTCCGTTGCGAGCTACGCGAGCAGCGCGACACTCGATACTTGGTTGGAGAAGAACCACGACGTCGTTCGAACCACCGTCGATGGTCTGAACACCGGTGGAAGCACCGGAATTGGTTCTGGGATGCAATCCGGCATTCAAGCGTTGATCGATAACCGTGCCCGTCCATTCGCCGCCAAGACGATGGTGGTGATGACCGACGGCAACGAAAACCGGTCTCCATGGGCGGAGGATATCGCCCGCGACATGGTCGCCAACAACCTGCTAACGATTCACACCGTGACGTTCGGCGAGGGCGCGAATCAAGGCACGATGCAAAGTGTCGCAACCATCGGGGGTGGTAAGCACTACCACGCCGCGACCGGCGAAGACCTCGTGCGTATCTTTGAGGAAATCGCCAACAACCTCCCCACCATCATCACCGAGTAATCTCACCCGCACGGGGACAATTCAATGTCTAGCTCCACACGTCCGACCGACGCGAAAAAACCTCAAGGCGAGCGACGCTCCGCCGGACGAGGCCGTCGACAATCGGACCAGCCCCGCTCCACCGCGGCGACGATTGCGATCGTCGGCTCGTTCCTGTTTTCGGGCGGCTTGATGGTGTGGTCGTTCACCAAGCCATTCCGCTCCGGCGCACTTGGTGAACTCTCCGACGCACCCACGGCCCAGGGAGTTCAACTCGAGTACGAGGCTCGGCTCACTTCCGAGGAGTATCTCGACTACGCCAAGGATCTGGACGACCAACTCTTCGAGGCAATGCGTGAAGAATCTTACGCTTCGCGGCCGTATGCGACGAAGGAGCTCAACCGATTCCAGCGCGAAGAACGTCGCGAAAAAATCCGGTCCAACCACGTCGAATTGCTTGAAAACCTAAAGGACGATCTCGAGGAGGGCGAGTCTTTCCGAAAAGGGACGATTCAGTGGGAATATGAGCAGCAGGTCAAAAAGTTCTTGAACGAAAGCGACGAGTGATCCCCGGCAGAGTCCCACTTTTCGGATCTCCGATTAGACTTGTGCACTTGCCGATCCCCCGCCCCACGTTCAATGAAGCGACATGCGGCCCCACCTTCTCCTGATCCTGTTTGTCTTTCTCACACAATCCTTTGGTGCCGTTCGGGGATAGGACGTTTAGCCCGATGAGGTTGTGCGCAAATGGGAGTCCCGGTCCTACCGGGGCGGCGAAGAACTCGGC
>JBCBOT010000050.1:0-34012 GCA_039821165.1 Planctomycetota bacterium
GTTCGGTCGATCGTTTTCAGCAACCACAAAGCGGGCGCAGTGCCGTTCCATCGCGTCCTTCGGTCCGGCCCGCGACCGCCCGCAATGAGACCGCGTTTTGGCAACCGCTTCAGAAAGACCGTGGCGTCGTTCACACGGCGATGATGCAAAGCGAATTCGAAGCGCCGCCGTTGCCTGGCGGCGGTGCAACGGGCGGTGCGATCGGGTTGCCGCCCGAGACACCTGGCGCATCGATTCCGACAAACCGACCGTTCCCGACGGCCGATGCAACACCACCACCCGCGACGACGACACCCAGGTCCCTACCGGTCGCCCCGCCTTCGACAGGGCCCGGCATTGCGTCACCCTCGGACCTGACGCCGATCCCGCAACCACAGCTCAACACGAACGCGTTTTCGACCGTCAATAACTGTCGCTTGATCAGCGGTCCAAGCACGTACACGGCAGCGATGGGATATGGTTGCGGCACACCGGTTGTCCCCACTGGCTACGGCGGACCGGTCACCACGGGCGGACCAGTGACGAGTCCGTTCGCCGGGGTTCCGGCGGAGTATGCACCGGCGGCCGCATTGCCACCGACCACCGTCGTCGCGCCGACGGCCCCGTTCGCAAACCGAGGCGCCGCCCCCGCACGGTCGCTATTCACGTTGGGGCAGGAAAACTATCAGGTCCAAGTCGGCCAAGGGCTCTGGGGTCAGCCGAAGGCCTATGTCCCCGGCCAGAACGTGCGCAACTGGGTCCGATACTTCTTTCCCTAGCGCGTTGTCGCACCCAACACGCCAACTTTCCGCCCACTCCTCTTTGCACTCCGTCGCCATTTCGCTAGGCTACGCGTCTCCCGCGGAGTGAACCCACGCGGTCAACTTCGCATCTCAAGAGAACCAAGCGGATGTGGCGGAACTGGCAGACGCGCTAGATTCAGGTTCTAGTCCTCGCTAAGAGGGTGGAGGTTCAAATCCTCTCATCCGCACTGCAAAACACGGGGTTTTCGAAACCCCGTCTCTTGAAGCGAAGGCCCGATTTTTGGGCCCGCACACAGGTCGGTTCACCGGCTGCTGCCGGCATGCTGGTTGTGGGCCGCTCGAATGCACTTCGCTCTCGATCCCAGCTTTTGACGAAGCCGCGTTCCTGTTTCGTAAGTGACTCAGTATTCGATAGACGCGTTTCGTAGTCGGCGATACTATTGTTCTCGGATTGAAAAACGACTTCGGTTTGACTGGTTGGCGACCTGTCACGGAGCATCCAGCTTTCCACGGTAGCGTTTCACTTGCTCGGGTCGCCCCATCAGTTCGTAGAGTTGCACCATCGTCCGAATGCATTGACGGTACAGCGGCGGGGGGCACGACTGGCGACGTTCTTCGATTCCGTTGTACGCCTCTTGGAGCATCGGTTCGGCCTCGTCGTATCGTTGTTGTCCGATCAAGGCAGCCCCCGTTCGAGACTGGTAAACAAACCTGGGCCAGGCTTGAGGGATGAACTTCGTGAACAATGAGGTCGCTTCCCGGAATGACTTCTCGGCATCGACAAATGTTTCCAGCCCCATCTGACATTCCCCCAAGGCTCCCAGCGCGGAAGCGAGTTCAATTGGTTGCGGTTTTTCTTGTGCGCGAATCCCCTCAACACCGGCCTGCAAGATGCCCAACGCTTCGTCGTAGCGTTTGAGATGAACGAGAACGTCTGCCTGATATGAACGAGTCAGCAAGACGATAGGATCGTCATCGTCGAGTTGTTTTTCCAATCCTGAAAGTGAATCGGACAGCAATTTTTCAGCCTCGTCAAATTTCCCAAGGTCCACCTGGATCATCGCGAGATCCCTGCCGGCGAGATGCACGTTGACGGAGTCTCCACCATCCGTCCGCAACGCACGGTCGTAGCGTTCTCGGTAATAGGGTTCCGCTTCACGCATCTTCCCCTGGTTAAAATAGAATTGACCCAGGGCAAAGACCGCGTGCTCCGTCTTCTGATGGTCATTGCCATACATCTCCTGGCGCAGTTGCAGGGACTTCAAGTACAACTTTTCGGCGTCCTCCGTTCGGTTTCGGTGGCTGTAAAGGTTGGCCAGAGAGTCCATCGCACGAATTGTTGTTGGGTCGTTTTCACCGAAGGTCCGCTCGCAACTTTCCAACACTTCTACGTGGAGTTCAAAGGCGCGCTCGAAATCCAACTTCTCAAACGCAATCAGACCGAGGGTGTATTGGTAATCGATTCGCTCCGGCCGGGTATTTTGCAAATGACGGATTACCTGTAAGGCTTCGGTCAAGAGTGATTCCGCGATATCCATTAGTTTCGGATCATCCTTGAGTTGACTCTCCGAGCGATAGCAGAGGGCTTGGCTAAACAGCGTGACTCCGATGTCGACGGGTTGGTCAGCGAACAGTTCGCGTTGTGCATTCAAGATGTCAGAATACATCTCATGGGCCAGCTTGATCTTCCCTTCTTCGCCGTCCACCCCTTGTTTTGCGTAGCAGTTCGCGAGCGCCCTCTTATAAAGCAGTGCCTCACGATGAAGCGAGCCTCGATCGGATTGGCAGTGGTGCAGTGACTCCGCGAGATGCTTCGCAGCGTCTTCCAACTGATTGCGTTTCATCATCGCGTAGCCTGCGCTGTATTGCGCACGGTAGGTCTTGCGGTGTTCGGGGCCGAAATGATCGCGATACGTTTTGTACGCTTGTTCGAGGTGCTTCATGGCGCTGTTTTGATCTCCAAGTTCGCTAAAGCCAACTCCGATCGTTTGGTGAATGGCGGCGGCCACCAAAGGGCGATCACCGAATCGTTCTCCGATACGCCGCGATGCGCGCTCCAGTGCTTTTTGTACCGTCAGGTCGGGGTCGGGCTCGAAGAGCGAGTTGCTCTGGGTGTATACACTTGCCTGGGCAAGCAGGTCGTCTCGCAAGAACGCATTGATCTCCGATTGCGTTGCCGCTTCGAGCTGCGCCAGTTGGGCCTGTCGACGAGACTCGACCCATCCCCATGAAGTCCCTGCAACGCCGACAAGGAGCGTCGAAAGGACCAATCCCGAAGCAACGACGGCGCCGCGGTTGCGGTTGAGGAACTTTGAAGCGCGATAGGCTAGCGATGCGGGGCGTGCCTCAACGGCTTGACCGTTCAGAAAACGCTGAAGGTCACGTGCCAGACCGTTGGCAGTTTCATACCTTCGTTCACGGCTCTTCTCTAAACAACGCATCACAACCCAATCCAACTCACCGCGGAGTAGCGCGGTCAATTTCTTGGGCTCGATTTTTCTAACAGCGGCAAGGGATGGAAGCGCTTCGTCGGTAGAAAGCCGCGTACTTGGCTTGGACGGTTCCTCCTCCTTGATGATGCGTATCATCTCGCCGAGCCCGGCTTTTTTGAGTTTCCTTTGATCGATGGGACGTAGTCCGGTCAACAACTCATAGAGGACGACGCCGAGCGAGTAGATATCGGCGCGAGTGTCGATATCAGTGCTGCCACTGGCTTGCTCAGGAGCCATGTACTCGAGCGTCCCGATCACCATGCCGAATTGGGTCTCGACGGTCTCTTCGGTAAGCCTCCCACCGGTCGCTTTTGCGACGCCGAAATCGATTACCTTGGGGATCGGTCGCCCGTCGATCATCGACACAATGATGTTCGCCGGTTTAAGATCGCGATGGACGATGCCTTTTTGATGTGCGTGTTGCACTGCGTTGCAAATCGCGACAAAAAGTTCGATCCGTTCGTTGGTGGTGAGTTTGTTTTTGTCTGCAAACGTTGTCAGCGGAAGACCGTTGACCAGTTCCATCACAAAGAAGGATTGTCCCGAATCGGTGACCCCACCATCGAGCACGCTAGCGATGTTGGGGTGGTCCATCATCGCCAATGCTTGCCGTTCCTGCTCGAATCGCTGTAACACGGCTCGCGAATCCATGCCGCGTTTGATCAGCTTGAGCGCGACATTTCGTTTGACGGGGGCGATCTGTTTGGCGACCCAAACTTCGCCCATCCCGCCTTCCCCCAGCTTTTCCCGCAAGAGGAAACGCCCGGCGATGGTTGTGCCTTGGTAGGGAGCCGCGGAGTTGGGTGTGAGGGTGGTCTCAAAATCATCGGTGTCGGGGCTCACGTCCGATTCACCGGCTTCGGTTACCGCAGGACCTGTCGTATCGATGGCGCGTGTCGGGTCCAGCAAGTTCGGTTCGGAGACAAGTGACGAAATCAACTCGCGAAGATCTGCCTCACTCAGCGGGTCGCGATTCTTGGATTCGGACGTCACCCGAGCGATGATCGCCAGCACCCTGGCCAATTGATCGGGGTGGTTTCGGCACTCGTGAGCGAGAAACTCGTCGCAGGCATCGCCCGAACCCAGCTTCAGTGCATGGAGCACGATCTCCGTGTCTTTCATTCTTGTTCGCTCAAGTAGGTTCCAATGTGGCGGACGCTCTGGAAGAGTCTACCCATTTAGCCGAGCGAGTTGGGAGCCAACGAGGGACGAGGCGATCAACAAATCCTATTCAGCAGCGTGCTTCGTTCTTCGCTCTGGATCTCCAGTAAGCTTGATCACAATCCCGATGGAAACGGGTGTTCCGGAAAATGAAATACGCAATCGAATTGGGCCGCGAAGACATCGCGTTGTATACGGGGAACGATGACAACATCATTTGCGACCTGCTGACGGCGCGAACAACGTCCCAAGTCAGGCAACGATTAAAGGGCGCGATCTTGATCGCAACGACGTTTTCAATCTCGCAAAACTGACGCCAAAAGCGATATGAAAAACGCGGCCACCGACGGCGGGTTGTAGATAGAAACCAACGATCGGGAGCACTCTTGCGATTTCCGAGATGTGAGCCAGCGTCTCTTCTTCGCTTAGTTGCCCCAACGCCGCGACGCTCAGCAAGCCTGCGTGGTATCCCAGATTTTCGCGAGTTCTGCCTCAAGCGTCGCCTGAGCTGACCTTCCGCAGATTCCGGCGATGAGGACGAAGTCCGCCGCCGCGTACCGACGCGCGACATCGATCGACTGATTCAGTAGCGGTTCGACCAGGCCGTGCGTTGGGTCTCGGATTTCGAATTGCGTCGAGTGAGCGCCGACAGCGATGCCGCCCGCTCCCGCAGCAGCGCCCGTTGGTGCCGCTGGGACCAACGACCGTCCGTGTGAAGCATGAGCGGCAGCGCGGGGAGAACGAGTCCATCGGCAAGACTCGCCCGCCAAGTCGGGTTAGTAGTTGCCATCGCACGTTTCAAAGTGTGTGGGTCGTCCCATCAACAAACCGCCGCGCTTGAACCAGTCGACGATTCGGTCGAGCATATCCTCGATGCCCGTGGGTGGCGTCCCAAACTTCGAATGTGATTTTGAGGCATTGTTGAGCCACGCGGTGGGGGCTTCTTCGCCGACAAGTTTCACTTCTTTTCCGAAGCGTTTTCCGAGTGCCAGCGCCAACTCGCCGACCGAATGTGTTTCGCTACCGGTGACGTTCAAGATCAGGGGCGGTGCCGCGACGTGAGGCAGTGACTGAATGACGTACTGAAGCGCATCGCCTTGCCAACAAATGTCGACGCTACTCGATTAGATACCAGCTCATGCCCTGTGCCGGAACTTGCACATGGATCTCAGCCGTGTAGTCCCGGTTCAGTGTGATGTCCTGGGTTTCTCCGTTCGGGCCAGTGACCGTCGCGCGGTCGGACAGGCCGGTGTAATACAAGTTGGCCGAAAGTGTCCTGGTTGCGGGCGTCTCCAGCGGGTTGAAGACGATCAGCATGCCTTTGCGTTTCAGCGAAGGATTGACGTGGAGCATCCAGTCGACATCACGCCCGTCGGCGCGACGGCCGTGGATGAGGTCGCTCTCCAAGATATCACGGTACTGCTTGAACCAGTTGACGAGTGCTTTGGTTCGACCGGTGTCGAACAGTCGTGGCCCTCGATAACAGGCTTGAACTCCCAGAGCCAAGTTGCAGTCGATCATTCGACGAAAATGGTCGCGGTGCTCATCGAGCGGTTCGACGGTCGCCGCCTCGCCACCGCCGTGATACTGGGCGAGTGGAACAAACATCCATCCCATGCTCGGTGTTTTCGTCCACGTGCCGTCAAAGATGTTTTGCCGTGTGTGAATCACCTGCATGGCGCGTGGCAACGACCAGTTGACCTCTCGGTATCCCATGCCGGTTTTGTTCGCGCCGCTGAGAAAGTAGTAATCGGGTACGTTGAGGAAGACACCGTGCTGGCGACACCACTTGTAGTAGTCTGTGATCACCCGCCACTGAGCCCAACGGGAATCCTGTTCGCCTTTCTGCAACGGAGGTCGCGCCGTGACATCCACGTCGCCGGGGTAGGAACCGTCGTGTTCAAGCAGATCAAAACCAGTGGTCTCGTAAAAGCGATACAGCCGCTCGAAATAATCCTGTCCCCATTGGCTTGTCAGTGCGGGGCATCGACCGTGCGTGGGACATTGCCCCGGCGGTGAGACAATCATGTTTCCCGCCGGCGCACTGCGGCTGGACAACAGCGAATAGGACCCGATCTCGATTCCTTTGGCGTGCGCGTAGTCAGCCACCTCACGCCATGTAGCAAGGTATTCAGGACCTTCATTGTCCATGTTGAAGCCGCTGCCAAAGGAGAGGATGATCATTTCAAAACCGACCTCGGCTGCTTGATCAATTGCTTGTTTGACCTGCTGTGGATTCGAGTTGAGCAAATGATGCATCAAAGGGTTTTCGGTGACCCATGGGGCGATCACACGATACATCCTTCTTAGCGCGAGCCCACGGCGTTCGCGGTCGGTGGAGTCGTGGACCAGTTCGAAGGTTCGGAAACTTTCAAACGTTTCGCCTGGTGGCACGGTTTGAGCGGGGCCATAAGTTGGTTCCACCGTCAGTAGGCACGGCGTTTCTCGTTTGTAGTTCACCTGGGAGGTGTACTGCGGATCAGAACACCAATGAACCACATGTCGATTGGCGTTCTGATGCGTCATGCCTCCGAACGCAAAGTCGGTTTCCACGTGTAGCAAATCGGGGTGAGGTAACGTAAAGGCGTCGCGCGTTTCAACGAAGCTCGAGTGTTCCACGAGGGCGAGCATTTCCGCGGTCATTCGATCGACGGTAATCGGCCGATCGGTTTGATTGTGAACGCGGATCCACTTGCAGAGCACGGGCAAGCCGTCGTAGAGCTCGTAGTGAACGCTCATTGCAACGCCGCCTCGATCCGCTGGCTTTTTCAGGCGTTTGGGAGCCGGTTTCTTCGCGCCGTACACTCCGACCTTCACGATCCGGCAGCGGCCAGGTTCACCGGGATACTGAAGGTCATCGGATCCGGCTCCCGAACGATCCATCTTGCCGACCCGAATGTGTTGCAGGCGAGCATCCTTGCGGACTCGCGTTTCAAACAACACACGAAGATCAGTCTTCGTCGCGTCTTGAGCGACGGACCAGACGATCCGATTTCCGACGCGTTCCGCGTGAATGCGATACGGCGTGGACACATCCAACCCTCCATCCTTGGAGGACCAAGCTGGAATCGTCGCCAGTTTTTCGGCCCCGTTGTCGCGCAGTTCAAAATGCCCGTGGTCGCCACGATCACCGGAACGCAAGGAAACTCGGAGTACTCGGTTCTCGAAGACCAACGCCAGTCCCGGCCCCCAGCTTACGCCGAGGTCGGTGCCGGGATCGATGACGACTTCGATGGCTTCGGTCTCCGGCGGGACCGTTCGCTCTGCGAAGCAGTGATGAGCGGACAGCGTGTAGATCTCACCGGGTTTCCCTTCGTTTTCAAAACTTGTTCGAGAGTGCCTTTGCGATCGAGTGACGTTCCATGCCGGGTTTGGTGCGCGAAAGTCATCGGTCCAAAGCGTCACGCGAGCTTGATCGATTGGCAACGCTGAATCGACTGTTGGCAAGCGGTAGTCCATTCGCAGTGAAACACCCTTCGGCGGCCACTCAGCGCCGGACGCATGATGTCGCACGCGCTTCCATTCAAATCGCGCGACGGGTTTGCCAACGGTGAACCCCTCAAACTGCATTGCGGATTCGTCGGACTGCATCTCATCGAGCCACTCGGGCAGCAAGTATGCATAGTTCGGCTGCCCGGTCAGCCCTCCCACTGCCATCGGTTTTCCGTCGATGGTCAGCATGGCTTCGGGTTTGACGCCACGCAACATTGAGACGCCCGTTTGCAGATTGTCGAAAGCGACGGTCGCCCCATTGGGGGCCGTTCGAAACGTGCGGCGAATCAATCCATTGTCGAGGGCGATTTCATTGGGCGAAGCAGTACGGAAAACTCCCGCGCGAAAGCCAGTCGGTGCGATCAGCCAGTCCCCTTTCGGTAGCTGGCGATTCTCGAGCTTCGGCAACGTTTCAATCTGGCCATGGCACGTTTTTTGGGTAGCGAAGAACGTAAGTAGCAGCAGAGCAAGGGTGGCGTGATGATGCGACGTTGGCACTGGGCATTGAAACGATTGGAGGAAGATACGCGGGAGCGTCGTAGCAGCAAGATCAACGTGGGCGCTTTCGATCAGAACCACCGAGGAGTTTAAACGCTCTCTCTCGCGCCGTGGCTACCGGAATTTCAGCGTTGATCGTTCGTGGCGCTGCTTGTCGTGTCGGAGAGTTTGAGCCGTTCGACTCGCCCTTGAGTCCAAAGCTGAAGTCCCCGAAGGCGCGCGACGCTTTCGGGAAAGTAATTTTCAGGCAAGGATTCGAAATTCGATGCGTAGAGCCGGTTTCGTCGATCCTCCCAGCCCGTTGAATGGTCCGTGATCTCCATCTCAACCAGTCTTTGAAGGAGAAGGTCCGCGATTCGCTGATGCCATTCGATGCGCGGATGAACATGGTCGATGAGCTGAGTCTCGCCGGGAATCCCTCGCTCGGCTTCGGCTTCAAACATCGCCCGCACGTCAACGAAATCGGTTTGCGTCTGTGCGGCCACCTGAAACAGACGCTCGTGCATCGATTCGAGCATCCGGAGTGGGCAAACGTCGGCGTCCTTGGATTCCAAGTAGGCGGTCTTGGCTGCGTCAAAGGCTCCGCGTTCTTCGTGTACTTTTGCAGAAAGAAAATGAGCTTCGGCGTGTCCGCTATCCATTTCAAGAACGGCTTCGACCGCGGAAAGTTTCGCATCGAGTTGATCCCACGGAGCTTCCTTTGCCGCTTGCCAGCTTTGTTCCAACGCACGACGCTCTTCATCGCTCAATTTGGACGGCGGTTCCACTTTGAACGGGGGCGTGTCCCGCAGGTTGGAAACGGGATTGAGAAGGATCAACTCGGTGCCCGCCGCTTCGGCCAGTTCAACCATGGTTCTCAGGTTGAGTTCAAACTCCTCGATCACTCCCTGACGCCATGATTCATCGCGGTGGTATTTGGCTAAGCCACCTTTGTAATCCAGCAACGCATCGACTTCGGCGGGGAGATTGATTTTCTTCGGCGCATCGTCGTCCAGCAAGGACCTCATGAGCCCGTACAAACGGAGTTGCGAAACGGTATCGTGGGTTCGGCGCATCCATAGTGGGCGTTGCTTGAGGTGTGCGTAACTCCTTCCTTCCAAGAACTCGTTGTGCCCGGTGTAAACGAGGATCAAGTCGGGTTCGTGTCGCAGCACTTCTTTGAGAATCGGGACCAAGCGGTAGCTGGCATAGGAGACTCCACCACAATTAACGACTTGCCAATCACGACTCGCATCAACGGCTTGAAGCGAAAGCTCGAGCCATGTGGTGAACGAGGTTTCGATCGAGTACGGTCTCCCTTGAACGGTTGAACCACCCAGACAGAAGATGCGGAATTCAGCGTCGCCCTTCTTGGTGGCGAAGGAATCCTTTTGGAAGAACGTGCGCCGCGACTCGGGGATTTCGTATTGATCGCCGGCACCATTCTTCACGAACAGCGGACGTATTTCGCTAAACCCGACCATCGGGTCCGTCGGAGATTCGCCGACGCCGAGAATTCTCAGCGACGCCTCAACGACGAGTAGGACTCCGAGTCCGAACGCAATGGCACCGAATCGAAAGAGCAGTCGGCGACCGCGACGATATTTGACGGTAGTCTTTGCTTGAGCCACGGTGCGAGGTTGCTTACGGCGCGTTGAATAACAGTTGCTCCTCAATCATACCCTCGTCTACTGCATCCGGTGTCCGCTGTGACTCTGCGCGGACGCGGTTTCTTTCGGGATCATGAATCATCGAAGCACCGGTAGGAACGCACTCCATGCGACGAATCTTGTCCGAGTATTTGAGCCGAGGATGAAGGCATCCGTAGGCGGGTCGAGCGTACCCGGGGATCTGGAACATCGGTGTGGGTTGATGTTCTTCGTCGTACAGTTCGTCCCAGAAGCCATTGTCTCCGACGGTGAGCGACTCCAGATCGAGGAACAACTGCAAACGTCCGACGATGTAATTGATGTGGCCCGATGCAACGCCACTGATCGCTTGAACGTAAGCTTGCTGAGACTCCAGAAAGTCACGAGAGGTCGCAAATCCGCCGCGGACTTCGAGTTCGGTACCGGTGACCCGTTCGGAAGCGAGAGCCGCCCCGGCGACGTCGTTGTCGTATTGTTGCCCGTTGAGCTTGAGTTCCCGCAGGTCACGTCGGATGGAGAGTTTGATGTTGTCTTCCAACGCCATCACGCTGCGAAGTGTTTGCTGATAACTAAATAGCGAATTGCGAAAACCGTTTCGCTGGGCGCGGCGGTTAAGCGGCAGGTCGAAGGAGAGCGCGAGTGAGGTTTGGCTTTCATCGAACGTAAAGTCGAACGGTCTATTCTCTCCACCCCGCGTTCGAATCGACTGTGAAGCGTTCAAATTCAAGATGGATCGAAGGTCGTCGCCCGCGTACTTGATCTGCCGCCAGTCGTCCGCCAAGAAGCCACGCTGATTCATCAAGTCAAAGCGTTGCACCAGCGCGGTCATCATCGCGTCGTCCATCTCGATTTCGATGGGCACCAATCCGCCGGCGAGACCGGTTCGAAAACGTTCGATGGTCGCGATCAGTTCCTGTGCAAATTCGATCGCTCGATCGGTAAACTCGTTTTGTTCGGTGGCTGCGGATCGGCCTAATTTGCGATCGAGCTCGCTGGTGAGCGTTTCCAGGTCCACTTGCAGAGACTCGGCGTCTCCAATGAGCGCATTTTCCGCGGCCGTGAGGTCGTCGGGGTTGTCGTCCGAGTCGACCGCTTGTTCCCGGAAGATGATGTTGATGAAGTTATTCTCGAGATCGGTGAGTCGTTGACTCAGCGCATCGTATCGATCGGCCCAATCGGTAATCGGCAGCTCTTCGTCGCTGGACGCTTCCAGTCGTCGAATCTGCCAAAGCACCTTGCGGAGCAATTCTTGGCAGACATCCCTTCGGCGTTGAACGAGTTTTGTCGAGTCCGGTTCTTCATCCTGAAGTTCTTGCCGTAGGACGTCCATGTCTTCGGCGATGTCGATGTCGGCGGCTTCGATTCGGAGATCAAGGATGCGATTCTCAAGTGGCCCCGAGTCGAGCGTTTGGTCTCCCAACTGCTTTCGAATCGCGAGAGAGTTGATCATCTGTTCGGCAAGCTGAGCCACGCCTCCGATGATTACAAATGCGGACCGAGTCTCGGATTGAATTTCCCGATCGATTCGGATTCGTGTTCGTTCAATCAGTTCCGCGGTGACCGCGAGCTCGTCCCGGAGCGTGAGGAGATTGAGTTCGGTCAAGTCTAGATTGAGAGACTGTTCGGTTGGCAAACCCATCTCGATTTTGAGACTATCGAGCGAGTTCTCCAAGTTGGTGCAGGACGACAAAATGCTCTGCCGACCATTGATGACCTGCTGCTCCACCTGGTCCAGTTGTGTACGGGCAGCCATGCCGTACTTGATTTCAATGGAACGTTGATTGAACTCGCGAGCGAGCGTGAAATAGTTCTGGCACTGAATCTCGATTTGTCGGAACTGACGGATGAGACTGTAGTAATCCGTGGCCTGTCGGACGAAGAGTACTTTTCGGAAACGCGTGAAGTCTCGAGCCGCGTAGACCACATTTCGTTCGGCCTGCGTCAGGGCCTCGAGCCGGATGTCACGCTGGAGAAGGCTCTGCGAAAAACTGAAGAGCAGGTCCGAACTGACATTGGCATCGAAGCCCGAGGGGCCGTTGAATGTCAGCAAGACGCGATTGGCGAACCGACCGATGACGTCCGCTCCCGCGTACGTCATGCGTTCCAGTTGAGCCGTGGTCGGAACCAAGAGGGTGTTTTCTGTGATCCCGCCGTTTCGACTGTGTGCATAGTCGAGGGCGGAGCCGTTGTTTCCAATCGAGGGACGCAACTGAAACTCAAAACGTTGCAGTGTGAGCACCAGCGCGACCCGAAAGAGCTGTTCCTTCTGGGTCTGCAAGTCGCGGCTGTTGAGCAGCGTTAAGTCGATGATGTCTTCCAAGGAAAGCTCGGGCGAATTGTCGAGCTGTGCTGCCCGAGGCGGCACTCCGTAGCTTCGTTCATACTCCTCTCGAACGCTTTTGAAGGCGAACATTCGGGAGAGGCACTCCGGCGGGATCGATTCCCAATAGGATTTGGGCAACGGCACCAAGCGAGCTTGGACTTCGGAGTCGGGGTCGGTTGTTTCCTCGGTTTCTTTGGAGTTGTCCGCTTCATCCTTGTCCTCAGCGGCGCGAGCACCTTCGTCGGCGTCGTCAGCCGAAACCGTTGGATCCTCTTGCAGCAGTGTCTCGAACAAAGCGGCATCGCTCGGTGCGGCAGAGTTGCTTTGGACGAATCGAGCCTGCTCGACGGAAGTTGTGTTGGGCGATCGCAACTCCGATGGAGCGGCATCGGGCGCGGGTAGAAGCTGCGGTGCAACGCCTTCCTCAGCGGCCTCCTGATTCGGAAAGAATCGGCCATCATCACGCTGGGGCAGTGGTGGCAATTCGTACGCGTAGAGCTGTGGCGCTGGATCGGGAAGACAGGGGTCGTTGACGCACGTTGGATCGTAAAGACGTGAGTGCGGCTTGGGATAGACGCTGTAGTCACCGGGGACGGCCCAAGGCTTACACGCCGATTTCTCGAGGATGCGCGCGTACGCATCCTTGTCGGCTCGCAAGCGATAATGGTTGCGGGTGCAACCCATCGCACCAAGCGCGGAGAGGCAGAGTAGAGCCGTTGAAAATCGCAGCCACTGACGCATCGAGAGCTTCCCTGCTCGAATCCGAATTCGTACAAACGGGATGATGGCAAACACCCATTCAAACGATCGGTTCGCTTGTATTGATTGATTCAAACGAAGCGTCACACGCGGCACAACACGCACGCCGTGGGTCCGGCTGTAACATCCACAACGACGGAGACAGGCTACTGGCGACTTTCACCCATGCTGGCGAAAGCAACCGCCGTCATCGCGGCGCTGCCGGCGAACAGCCCTACAATCGTCACCATCCGCTTCGTTTGTCGCTGCTTGAGATTCGCTTCCATCGGCTTTGAGACCCGCTCATCGCCCTCGGCCCGCGCGGCGTGGAGCGAGACACTCGCTTCGGGTCCGCCAAACGCGAGGATGGAGAACCCGGTTATCGCGAGTGCGAGCGCGAGAAGTAAGCAAAACGGCGGGAGCAGAGATTTGATCATTTTCGCCTATTCGTGACGAAGAGCCTCGATCGGGTTCATCAGGGCGGCCCTGCGCGCCGGGTAGAGTCCAAACACCACCCCAATACCTACCGAGATCGTAAAAGCGATCAGCACCGACCACCACTGCACCACCGTTTCGATGCTGGCAAAGTGGCTAACGATCCAAGGGATGGTGATTCCGAGGATCACGCCCATCGTGCCTCCGGCAGCCGAGAGGATCACCGTTTCCACGAGGAACTGGAACGTGATGTCGCGTCGCTTCGCGCCGAGCGCTCGACGGATGCCGATCTCACGCGTCCGTTCGGTAACGCTCGCCAACATGATGTTCATGATGCCGATACCGCCAACGAGCAGCGAGATCCCCGCGATACTACCGAGAACGAGATTCCAAATTCGCTTTTCCTCTTCGGCGCGTCGAAGCAACTCGAGGGGAATAATCAGTCGGAAGTCATCTTTCGCGGGATGCGACTGTTCGAGCAGCACCCGAACCATACCCGCAGTTTGGCTGACCATGTTGGGGTCCGCAATCTGAAGGGTGATTTCATTGAGTTGCGTTCGCTCGAAACTGCGACTCCCCGCACTGCTAATCTGCTGGATCTCCCCAAAGCGTTTTCGCGCACACGAGATCGGAATGTAGATATCGTCGTTGAGGTCTTGTTGTCCGACGGCACCAGGCGTTGCGTTACCGCTCCCCTGGCTCGCGAGTACACCGATCACTCGATAGACATCTTCTCCGAGCAAAACGGGTTGGCCCATCGGGTCCTTGAATCGAAATAGCCTTTGGGCGGCGCCGGCACCAAGGACAGCGACGTTGGCCGTGTTGCGCTCATCGGGTGAGGTGATGAATCGCCCATGTCTCAAGCGAGCGTTCTTGATCCGCAGGTAATCGGACGTGACACCCAGGATGCGGGCATTGGGTAGGACGTGTTCCTCGTTGGATGCCGGCTGCGTGATCAGCGAAATGGGGACCGCATTGATCAGCGTCGGGATGGTTGCTTTGAGCCTTTCGAAGTCTTGATACTTCAGGCCGTACTCGAGCACGTTGCTCGTGTTCTGGGTGGTGCTGCTTTCGTCGCTCGCGCCTCCCTGGCCAGGCTTCACGCTCCGAACGATGATGTTGTTTGCACCGAGCTTGCGAATTTGCTCGAGTGCCTCGCGCTTAGAACCCTCGCCGATCGCCAACATGGCGATGACGGATCCCGTTCCAAGAATCACTCCGAGCATCGTCAGCAGGCTGCGGAGTTTGTGATTGAGAAGATTCTTGATTCCGATCTGAACCGTTTCGATCCACATCATTGGTTCTGCGACCGGCCTTTACCGTTCGCGGAACTTGCGGGCCGTCCGTCGCGCTCTTGGCTCGCGGCGTTCTTTCCGCTTGAATCAGTTTCAAGATCAGCTTGTACAAGCGATTCTGGCATTTCGGGAACACCGGCCTGGGATGAGATTTCTTTCGGCTGATCGTTTTCTTGGTCGTAGATGTCCATCGCATTCAAAACGACCTTGTCACCGACGGAGAGTCCTTCGCGAACGTGCACGAACTTATCGTTGGACCTTCCGATGACGATCTCCCTGCGCGTCACGCCTTCCGGTGACGAGACATAGCAGAGCGTCTCACCATCCGCTTGAATAATCGCCTGAACCGGGACGGCGAGAACGCTTTCAATCTTGTCTACGTGAATGTTGACGACGGCGGTCATCCCTGGCTTGAGGCTCTCGACCTCGTCGAGAATCTTGACTTCGGTGTCGTAGGTTTTTACCGATCCCGAACTAAACCAACTTCCGTTTGAAGAGGGAACGACTCCGACGCTCTCGACAATGCCTCGATAGACTTTGTCGGGAAACGCATCCACTCGCACCGACGCGAGGAGGCCTGGACGGACTTGATCCAAAACCGCTTCGTGCACCTGCGTCTTGACCTTCATTTTGGTCAGATCAGGAAGTGTGAGAATGTCTTGGCGTTCTCGCACCATGGCTCCTTCCATGATCTCGGTCCCCCCGCGACGCTCACGTTTGTAGACGACCATCCCGCCGTGCGGCGCGTAGATCTTGCAATTGACGAGTTGGGCCGCCATTCGGTCGAGCCGCTCTTTCTCCTTTTTTTCGGTGTTGATCGCTTCGTTCTTGGCAGCCGATGCTTGCTCGAGCATGGACGCGTTGTCATTTTCAACTTGTTGGATGTTCCGATCAGCCGTGTCGACGGCGCCCTGAAGACGTTTCTCCTCCATCAGGCGTTCGAACCGATCCAGTTTCCTCCGATTACCGCGAAACGTTTTGATCTGGTTCAACGCGGAAGCCAGCCGATCTTCGGCTTGAAGGTATTTGAGTCGACTCTGTTCCAAGTCGCTCTTTCCGCGATAGCCGAGTTTGAACAGCTCTTTCATCCCGTCGCGTTCAACTTCTGCGAGTTCAAGCGTTGCCCGGGCTTCATTCGCGGTGTTCTTCGCCTCGTCGACCTTTCTGTCGATTTCCTCCTTGGCCAGCTTTGCGGTTCCGTCGTCCTCGTCCTTGTACATTTGCAGTTCGATTTGGGCGAGTTCTTTTTTCAGCTTCGCCTCAGCCAACGCCGTTTGGTTCTGCAAAATTTGATTGTCATACTTCGCGATCGCTTGACTGCGAGATGACATCGCTTTCTGGTAAGAGAGCGTCTGTTGATCCAGGCGATCACGAATCGTTGCGGAATCGAACTCGACCAGGAGTTGATCCTTTTCAACCGCGCTTCCGTTCGGCACGATGTAAATGATTTGTGTCCCGCTACTGCTGCGATCACCGATATTCTCGACGCGGCACGTGATGGTGGTCTCGACTTGGCTCTCGAGATTGCCGCGTTCGGTGACGACGATGGGCAGGTCGGCGAGTTTGGCCTCGTAGAGGACGTAGTTGCCAGGATTCTCACTGGTGCCTGCTAGCTGTGAAACGCCCGTGCCCAAAAGGGCAAGGCAGCCTAGGACACAGCCAAATACGGTTACGCTCTTCATCACCTTCTCTGCAATTCTATTTCAGACCGATCCGCACCGATCGAACCATCGGAAATGCGGTTGGCTTCGCAAAAATCCCATGAAAAACAGGGATTGCGACATTCGAGGGATCAGCTTTGTTGGCCACTCGACTTTACCGCGAAGGCCAATTCTGTCCGCGGGAGGGAAATTCTACCCAGCCGGCCACAGCCCCCCCCGAACGAAATATACCCCATCCACCTACAACAGCCAGACTGCCGCCTGACGGCCGGACAAGCAGATGCCGATTATGTCGCCGATCGCGTTTGCCCCCACTACCTTGATTCAAGGATGCCACGGTGTCCTGATGGCCTCGCTAAGAGGTGGAGGTTCAAATCCGCTCCGAGTCCCATTCTACATCGGTATCACCCCTGTCAGGGCCAAGAGGTTGACTCGCAAGTTTTGGTTGGGCAAGGCAGACTTGTCGGCTTGAATCACGACGGCACGCAGTTTTCGACTAGCGTCGACCGGGATCTGAACATCAGACAACGCGGTTTCCTTGGATCGCACCAAGGCTCCGTCTTCGCGGACCTCTTTACGAATCATGTTGGTTGACGGTGAGCCGTGTTCCGCGAAGGGAGAGTCGCCATTCGCTTTGAATCGCGGGCAATGCACTTTGCACTCGCTCATTGAGCCGTCAGCGTATTCCAACGTCACGTTCAACCAGAAGTTGCCTCGACAATATGCCTGTGGGGCGTTGGCAAGAAGGACTCGCAAGCCGGAATAGAACCCGCCGGGAACTTCGATGCGGGCTGAATCTAATTCCTGGCTCAACTGAACGGCGTTCGGCTCGCTGTAGTCAGCCAAGCGGTGTGGACCAATGACCCTGTTGACGGGAAGCCCGTGCGTTTGCTCTCCGCCATACCCATCCACGACAAGCTGTCGTTTGCCGACGAATGAATCTTCGTCGCTGTCCTCCTCGTTTCGAACCACATCTCGGTTAAAGGACGAGCTGAGATCGATCGGCTGCATTCGGTACGTCAACTCGTTGGTGCTGAACTCTTGCTCGATGGAGACGGCGACGGATTGGCAGGGGGCAATGCGACCGACGCCTTCTTCCGGCTTTTCGGCGACATCAATGGTGACCGTACAGTGAACATCATCGATTTCTTCCAGTTCCGCAACGCGTTTGGAATTCAGAACTCGACGAACGATTCGACTTCAACGGCGACGGCAACGTCAACATTCTGGACTTCTTCCAATTCCGCAGCCGGTTTGGAACCTCAGTTTAGATCGAGGAGCCCCGCGGCCAACAAACGCGCATCTGCGGCTTGCGGTACAGGCTTTGAGCGGTGGGACGGAGTAAAGAAAAACAACGAGTCGTTAACCGTTACCTCGAAAAAATGACACACCTTCGCGGCTGGGATCTGAATCAGATTCTCGTTCCGTCTCGCTTGGAGGCGATGAACAGAGTCGATCGATCTCGGTTCGTAGGTCTGCGGCGCGGTCGGTTTGGTTCGTCTGCTCGTACTGATCCAAAAGTTCTTTCGCAAGCAAGATTCGCAGTGCGAGTTCGTGCGGCAATAGATTCTCACGACTGCGTCGCAGACGTCGGTATGCGTTTTCTAGAACGCGTGTTCCTTCAACCGGTTGGCCGCTGCGAACGAGAGAGCAGCCGTTCAAGCCCTCGATGATCCATGCCGTCGGCCCACGGGATGCGTTCAATAGCCGCATCATGTCAATCAATGAGGCCGCTTCGTCGTGTCGCTCCTGGCGGATGAAACAATAGGCGAGGGAACAATACACCGATCGAAACCGACCCTGGGATTGATCCGCGTTCGGGTCCGCTTCTTCGAGCCAAGTCTGCAACCATTCGCTCGCGCGGAGAAACTGGTCGTCATCCATGAGTGCCCGAGACAACGAGAGAAACCGAAGCTGACGCAGTGGATGCCCGGGGCGAAACTCTTGCATCGCGCGCTTGGCTTGGCGTTCGAGCAGATCGATCGCCTCGTCCAGTCTCCCCGCGATCCGACACGCGATGCCCAATTCGTGCTCCAAACTAAGACGGGAACGATGTCGCTGTCCGACTTGATCCCCGAGGCTGTCGAGCGCCGATTGGACCACCATAATCGCCTCGCCGGCCCTGCCAGTCGCGCGCAACTGAGACGCGAGTTGAAGGGTGATCGAAATCGATTCCGGCAATTGATACCCGTAGCGGTCGATTGCTCTCGATTGCGTTTCGGTCAACCACTCAATCGCCTCGGCATGTTGACCGGCATTGAACAAGCAGACCGATTTGGCAAGGTCAATACGAAGCATCATCGGGTGATGGACGTCATAGCGCTGTAGGGCTAACTCCCGGGTGTGTTCGATGAGTTCCAACCCCGTGGCAGCGTTGCGTCGACGGATAATCATCGCCGTCGTCACGTTGACCTGCCATGTGCGTGGGTCCCCGTCGCCGTAGGTCGAATCAGCAATGTCTTTGGCGATCCGCATCTGTTCCGCCGCCTTCTTTCGATCGCCAAGGAGCAGATACAGTCGCGCCAGCCGCTGCAGTGGAGCCAGAAGCGTCTCGTGCTTTGGCCCGAACTGTTCTTCCAAGAGTGCGACCTGTTTTTGACACAGTTCGATGGCAGCGGCACTGACATCGAAACCGTCCGACGCGTTGAGGATCGCCGATTGCCCGAGCTCAAATTGCAACACTTCGGCGTCGGTCAACGCCTGCAAAAGCTCCGGTGAATTGTCGCCGAAGCGATCCTTGTAGTTCGTGAGAACTTTCTGCCGCAGATGCAACGCGGCAAGGTCCTCACCCGAGCACTCCAATGCGTCCGCTTGTTTCGCCAAACAACGCACGGCTTCTAACTCTTGGTCCCCCCAAATCGCAGTCGCCGTCGTGTGTGCTCGCTCCCAATAGTCGGCAGCCTCCTCGTAGCGACCAAGTCCGAACGCCGCGTTTGCGATGGAGCACAGCATTCGGAAGCGGAGCGGATCGTGCTTTGGAAACTCCCGCTCGATTTGATCGGCAGTGAAACGAATCATTTGCGTCGCGTCCATCCGCGCGTCTCCGCCGCGCGAGGGATCCATGCCGGCGATCGAACTCAACATGGTGCGCACCAAGGATTCCGTTTGCCGCGCGGATTCGGCGGCGGCGGCCTGCGACCGTTGCATCTCGACATTGAAATGCTCCACCTGCCGTCTGTGGTGCCGCTCGGCGCGCCACTTCCACGTGGCGAATCCGAACGCCAACACCAGCGATGAGGCGACCAGGAAACTCGACGTTGCCGTTCTCGGATTGCGTCGGCACCAACGGACGCAGGCTTCATAGTTGCTCGAGCGGCGGGCCTTGACTGGACGGCCCTGTCGCCAGCTTTGAAGATCTTCGGCCAAGGCCATGGCATCGGGGTATCGATCCGACACGGATTTTTCGATGCACTTCAGCACGATCGCATCCAGGTTTTTATCGAGCCCGCGTCGATGCCGACTCGGCGGCGTGGGACGATCCGTTTGAATCGCCGAAAATGTTTTGCTGCGTGAATCCTGCCGGTGCGGATTGATGCCCGTCAGTAGTTCATACAGCATGACGCCGATTGAAAAGACGTCGCTTGCAGGTGTCACGGCATCGCCGCGCGTCTGCTCGGGTGACATGTATGCCGGTGTTCCGATGGCGGACTCATGGCTCGCATCCGACGTCAGGTCTGGGTCGAAACGAGTCTCTTTGACGAGCCCGAAATCGCTGACACGCAACTGAGTCGCAATCGGCTCTTCCGCACTCGGAGTTTGCGCGAGCAAAATATTCGCAGGCTTGAGATCGCGGTGCACGATTGACTTGGAATGCGCGAGCGCCATCGCATCGGAAATCGCGGCAATGCAACTGACGGCCTCCTGAACGCAGATGCGATCCGGAAGCGAATCAAGATACGATTTCAGGTCGCCGCCCCCGCATAGCTGCATCGCAATGAAGGTGGTTTCCTCAACTCGGCCCGCTTCAAAGATCGGGACGATCGAAGGATGGGCCAAGGTGGCCGCGGCGTGCCCCTCACGCTCGAAGCGTCGAATCACATCGATGTCGTCGCTGAAGCGTTTGTCCAAAACTTTGATGGCGACGTCACGTTCCAAACGCGTATCGAACGCGACGTAAACATGGGCAAATCCGCCGGCGCCGATTTGGCGACGGAGCAGGTAGTTGCCGATCTGTCCGATCGATTCGCCGCTCTTGTCCTGACCGTCGAAGTTTTCAACGAGACCAGTCTGTCCAAGTGCTTTTCCGGACTTGGTCCATTCATCGAGCAAGCCGAGGCAATATTTGCTCTCGACTAATTCTTCGAGTTGATCGGGCGTCAACTCTTCCAGTTCCGCATCCAATTCGTCCACGCGAGAATCAATGACACCCGAGTGCTCGATCTCATCGATCCGATCCAGCAGGACGGACAACCTGGCCTCAGAGTCTCCATCGGAAGGCCGCGACGTTCCTGGGCTATTCATGGTTCATCTCCGACTTCAAGCGATGGATTGCGCGGTACCACAGCTTGGCCGTTGCATCCACGCTTCGTTGCATGCGTTCGGCGACTTTGGCCATCGGCATGCGTTGTAGCGAACGAAGCTCAATGACGGTGCGATAGTCTTTGGAAAGACGCCCCAGAGCGGTTGCAAGTTGGTCGAGTTGTTCTTGCCGAATCGCGCGTTCCTCGGGCGACTCTTGACCGGAATCGAGGGCGGCTTCGAAGGGAGATTCTTCTCGGGATGAAGTGAGCGAACGCTCGCGAAAGATGTCTCGACGCTCCCGAGAAAAGTATCGGGCCGATTGCCGCACCTCATTGATCAACAGCATTTTGAGCCAGGCTTTCCACTGGGATTCACGCTCCCCGCGAAAGTCGTCGAGTCCACGATTCGCCTGCAGCAACGACTGCTGGACGATATCGGAGACGCCGATCTTGGCCTCGAGTTGCTTGCCCCGTTTCTCACGAGCAAGTTGGATCAAATACCCGCGAAAACGCCGGAGCAGTCGTTCACGCGAATCATGGCAGCCACGTTTCGCTCGGCGCAGCAAAAGACTGACCGTTCCCAGGTCGGATTCCTGAGACGTGTCATCTATCGCCTGTTCGGAAGTTTCGCCGTTCGACTCGTCTGTCTTCATTCGACCTCGCGATCGTTTGGCCGCACCGTCATCGGGTTTCAGCCCGTTTCAACCAAGATGCCGTCGCGTGGCGAATCGGACACCGATTGTTTTTCTTTTTTTTCCGTCCTAACGGCGGCTGGACGGCATCGTGTCGGGCAAGCCCAAAACTTTCCCGCTCCAACGGAGATGCTGATCATGTGGAGACCGATACCGACCGCATTGACGGCCATTTTAGTCGCCCTGCCGTTTTCGGCGGATGCCAAAGAGACCGCGAAGACAATCACCTCGTTCCCCGCCACGATGCCCAACGTACCGCAGGGGACGGCCGTCTTGGCGGCGGATCCAAGAGACGTCGCGAGTCTGGCCGAAAAGGCACCCGCTGATGTCAGCGTGATTCTCTCCTACGCGACCCTCGACGAACCCGGCGAGAAAACATCAAAAGTCCGAGACCTGGGAACGATCGAAGAGGTCCCTAACGCGTTGGTGATCCCCATGGATCCGGATGCGCAGGCAAGCCCCGGTGACATTGTTCTGACGTGGCGGAAACCGGGCGGAAAAATCGAGCGTGCCATCGTGGTCGGTGGAACTGCAGCCGAACCCACCGTTCGGTATTTGGATGGCTATGTGTCCCGCGACGGAAGCGTTGACGATCAAGAAGTCAAACTGGGCGCCGGTAGCTTTCGACGGATCACCAGCGGGTGGTGCATCGGTGCTCGTGTCACGATCCCAGGAAGACACGGCCGACGATTCGGTACCGTGATCGGCGTGACACAAAAGGATGTGCTGGTCCAGTACTTCATGAGCAATCTGGGCCGATTCGCAAAGGAGGACGTCCAGCTCGTGTCGCTCGCCGCGGAACTGACAAAAGGCCAAGCCGTTTCCTTCAATCGAAGTACCTGGCAAAGCAGCGGAGTCGTCCGGAAAGTGGATCCTCGGATCGGCCGCGTTTGGGTCGAGTACGAGTCCGGCGGTGAGACGGATGTGTATGCCGTCTCGGTTGGAAACGTCTTAGCCAAGCAGAACGCGCGATAACGCGACGCCTCAAGCTGCTGTGCCGTCCACTTCAAACATCGAGCGTGAAAATGAAACGTCGTCGCAACTTGGTGAAGACGCCTCGTGCCTTCCGAATGGAGACACTCGAAAAGCGTCTTCACCTCGCAGGTGATCTTGAAAACACCAAGCTCACCGAGCCCCAAGCCACCGCGGTACTGGACGGGCTCGCCGGACTTTCGGCGATGGCGAGTCGCTTCGACCAGTCGCAGTCGTTTGGCCTGCCGATTCGCGGTTTGGAACGAGACGGATCGCCACTCACGCTCGAA
Organism: Planctomycetota bacterium; assembly: GCA_039821165.1. Taxonomy (GTDB): domain Bacteria; phylum Planctomycetota; class Planctomycetia; order Pirellulales; family Pirellulaceae; genus Stieleria. The sequence goes on from JBCBOT010000050.1 coordinate 22,881, forward strand.
ACGTCTGTGCCATCTCAAGTCGTCGACGCGCTACTCGTCGATCCCCTTGAGCACTGGGCCAACGACCTAGACGACCCCGGCGACACAGCATTTTGGCTCAAACAGTTGACGAGCATCGATGGAGTCTCAGCCGACTTCGGAACGAATATCGAAGGAACACTTCAACTGGATTTGGTCTGGACCCATGAGTGGATCGTGGATGCCGACACGTTGGATCTCGAGGACGCTCTCGAGCCGCAGGGAATACGAGTCAGTGTACTTGGTGGATTGAATCTGCAGGGAGAAATGACGGTTCGCACCACGATCGAAGTGAAACCACTTGAGTCGCAACCGACTTTTCGTGAAACGACATTCTCCATCGACCTGACGGGTTCGAATCCACTCACCCATCCCTTGCGAATCGGTCTCCTCGACTCTCCCGAGACCGTTTGGACGATGGACTTCGGCTTTGGTCTCGAGGGTCAGCCCGTCGATATCGACAAGAACGGAGAGATTTCGATCGATGAGGCAACCTCGCAAGCTGAAGCCGCGTTCGACACCGAACTCGGCGAGAACGAGTACAATATTGTGATCACCCCCTCGATAGAAATCGTTGGCTGGGACCCCGCAATCCAACCAACCATCACGCTCACCGGAGATGCCGTCGGCAACGACGAGTGGAACGTGGAAGTCTCTGACTTTGAGGACCTGCAATCCTTTTCGAGCGTGACGGCCGAAGAGATCGTGACGGGATTCACCTTGGCAGCGGATTGGATCTCCCTCTTCCAAGACGATTCGGTTTTCGAAATCGATGTTCCCTTCGTTTCATCACTCCAGATGAACGACACGATCGATCTCGGACAGTCCTGGTGGGATCAATCGCTTTCAGCCATCGTCGATACGGACTCCGCGATTCCAACGTTTGAGACGTTCGATCAGTTGGCAAGTCGACTCGGGACCGATTGGAGTTTTGACTCCACCAACCGGACCGTGAGTCTGCCGATCAGCCGGTTTCTGGTCACCGATGCGACCGAAGGCACTCTCGAGATCCCCGAATTCTCGGTCGATGCCGCCCCCTATGGCCTCGCCGATTTGGTGACCGATCAAGTCGCGGTCATCAATACCAATGGCCGGGTCACGATGGACTTTGTGATTGATCTTGATCCTCCCGTCCCGGATGGACTGGAGGAAGCTCCGGTCAGTGAAACGTTTGCGATCGACAACTTCAGTTTGACGTGGCAATTGTTAAACAACGCGCCGCGTTTCACGGGGAGTGCTCGCTACGGCGCGATCGGCTTCGACTTTGACGACGGCGGTTTCGTCGGAGCGCCTTTGATGCAAGCTTCGATTGCGAATCCCACCAATGCCGGTTCCGCGTCGACGCTGACTCAACTGTACGCCGGCCTTGGCGACAGCGATGCACTTTTACCGGAAGGCGTCGAGACATCCAACGTGACCGACCTTCGTTTCACGGGTCTCTCGGTACCGAACGATTTGGTCGAGATAAACGAAGCCGCGCTGCTTCGGATCCGCACCGAAGTCGGTGAACCGATCGACGATGCTCGACTCTCCAAAATCCTGGTATCGCCACTCGATCAGTACGCGGGGACCTCGGTCGGACAAATCGCGGACGCGCTCGGACGATCCGCCCATCGCGTTGCCACACTTTCTGAAGCCGTGACCGACGAATTAAGTGATACCGCGCTCAAACTGGGGCAAGTCGGGGAAAAGATCACAACCGTCGGTGATCGAATTGTCGAAGCCTTGGTGGACGAACTCGATGATGCGATTGACGCCACGGCTGATTCGTCTATTCGCACGATCCAACAGCTCGACGCGTGGTTCGACAACTATGTCACCGACGTCGACGCCACAGACATCGTCGGGCAGACGATCCAAACCACCACGGACTTGGTTGTCGGCGCGGGAACAAACGGGTTGGAATTCACGCTTGATGTGGTTGGAGAGACGGTAGACGTCCTCACCGACGTTGTGATCGACATCGTGAAACTCTCTCAGCAGACGGAGAACCAGCTTCTTGACGGCGTCGGTGATTTGATCGGCGCTTCGACCGATTTGGTAGCGGAACTCACGCAGCAACTGTCCATCGTCGTGGAACTCGCGGCCGATGATCCAGAGAACGTAACGACCACCATCCTGGAAACCTCGCAGTTCGGCACCGACCTGTTCGTCAATTCGGATGGCAATACCTCGATAACAGGATCACTCGGGGCGCTCGAAGTGGAACTGGCTGACGGACAGATCATCATCGCAAGTGATACCGGCCAGCCAAATCCCGCCGCGCCGGTCAGCATCACGGTCTCCCCCGTTCGTGGCGAACCCGTCCCGCTCGATGCAAGTGATGCGGTACAGGCTCTTGAGGCCGCAACGGTTGTGTCCAAGGGCGAACTCGATGTCCATTTCGCCGTCCATGTCGAAGGTGCCCCAACGCCGCTCAACGAACCATTTCATTTGTGCGTTCATGATTTGGACACGCCGGATGAGACGACGCAACTCATCTCGTCTCCGGATTTTGCGAACCTGATTGATAAAGTCGACGTGCCTGAGAGTTTGGACATTCTGCCGGACGCCACCGCCGAGCTATTGGATGAGTTGGCACGCCGCGCGGACGCGGGCATTTTCGGTCTTTCGTTTCCGATCATCGGCGACGCCCTGGTCGGGCCGGCAAACTTTATTCGTGACATCGCCGAATCGATCCGCGACGCCTGGTCGAATCCAACGAGCTTTGATCTTACGGATCTTGAATGCGCTATCGAGAGTGCTTTCGGTGGCCCCGATCCATGCGTCATCGGCGAGGAAGGCGTCTTTGAATTGCTCTCGGAAACACCGGATGAAGTGCTCATGCGGTTCAATTTCCAGGGGCTGTTGCTTAGCGAATCGGTGACGCTCGACACGGATCTTGGCTTGCCGCGGTTAGGCGCTGAGTTGAATACCACGCTCTTGGTCGAAAGCGAATACGATTTCCAATTCACGTTGGGAATGAATCGAGAACTCGGCGTTTTCCTGGAAACCGATTCCGAACGACTACACGCTTCGATCGCGATCGATCTGGAGAACCATAGCGACGAACCGGACTTACAAGGTCGGCTCGGATTCTTGGAAGTCGACGTCACAAAGGTCAGCGATGCCCCGATCTTCGTGGCGGATTTTGGGATCGATCTCACGGAGCCGAGCGGTGACGATCGTTTGACACCGAAAGAAGTTGTGGAAGCGTTGCTTGACAACGTCATCGACTCTTCATCACCGCTCACGGGAGTGACGGGAGGTACCGGAAGCGAAACCGACCGCGACCTTCGGTTTGAAGTCGTTTCAACATTGATCAATGGCAAGGGAAGTCAATGGTTGCCCGCGATTCAGACGGATCTCGTGATCAACTGGCAGTTCGATGGAAGCAACCTCACCGGGGGTGATGGCACGAGCGACTATGCGCCTGACGTGCGGTTTGAAAACGCCGGAATTCGCCTGGGTTCGCTGCTAGGCGGGGTTGTCAGTGAGGTCTTGTCGCCCATCGACTCGATCTTCGAAGAGCTGGAGCCAGTGTTTGAGGTTCTTGAAACTCCCGTTCCGTTGATTTCGGAACTCGTTCCGGAGTTCACGGTCCTGGACTTAGCGGAGCAAACGGTCGATCTCTATGACTTGATTTCGATGCCCAACTCCACGCTTGCTCAGCAGTTGCAACGGTGGATCACGATGACCAAGATCGCGGTTCAAGTGAATAACCTTCGCGAAGCGATCGACTCCACGGGGGACGGATTCATCAAGCTGGGTGATTTGAGCTTCGGAAACCTAGCTTCGGGGACCTTTGATGCTCGCGATGTCGACTCGGTCATCAATCTTGCGGCGCAGGCACTTCCCGAAGGAAACGTCAAAGAAACCCTGTCGGAGTCTGGCGTCGCCAAAGAGTTCATCAGCGTTGTCGATGAAATGAATACGGCGATGGAGGAAGCGGAGGACGACGGCCGAATCGAGTTTCCGATCTGGGAGGACCCTGTCTCGGTCTTTGGTTGGTTGCTGGGAATCAACGAACCAGCGATCATCGCGTGGACGCTTCCGAATATTGACCTGAACATTCCGATCAACTTGGGCGTCACCTTCTTTAAGTTGCTCAACGCGGGGCTTCAGGGAAGCGTCAACGTCGATTCGCATCTCGCGGTCGGATATGACACGCACGGAGCTTCGAAGTTTTTGACCACCGGCAGGGTCTCGGACTTTGCCGATGGGTTTTACATCAGCGATCGTGCGGAAGCGGATGGAACGGGCGAAGACACAGCCGAGCTCACGATCACCGCGGATGTCAAACTGCAAGCCTCGGCGGGCATCGACTTAGCTGACGTCGCAGACTTGGATGAGTTTGGCGTCGATACATTCGGCTTGGAGGCGGGGGTCGGAGGCGGTATCGAAGGAATCATCGAATTCGATCTCGTGGATCATGACAACGACGGACGATTTCGTGGCGAAGAGCTCTTCAGTGATGACGAAGTCTGCTTGACGATCGATGGGCAAATCGATGTCGTCGTGGAGGCGTTCTACACCGTCGGAATGATCAACCAAGAGTACCCGTTCGCGACGGAGAGACTGGCTGATTTCAACGAGCAAGTGAGTTGCCGAGCCCTCCGATTACGCGGTGATTCAGCGACTTTGGCCGAGTTGAATGACGGCGTCCTGACGTTGCTTGTTGGAGATCGCGGACACGAACGTTCCGTGCTGCAAAACATCGTGGATGAGAACTACTTTGTTTCGTTTGATGGCACCGACTATCTCATCGAAGCGTTCGGTTACGAGCACTCGATCCCCGGCGATGAAGTGACGAAAATCGTCGCTGCGGCTGGGTCGGGTGACGACACGATCGTGATGGCGACATCGATCAACGTTGTGACCGAGTTGGACGGCGGCATTGGTCAGAACACGTTGGTCGGTGGAGTCAATGTGGACTTCATCAATGGCGGTCCCGGCGACGATTGGATCGACGGTCGTGATGGCGATGATGTGATCACGACCGGTGGCGGGGAAAACATCGTCTATGGCGGAGGTGGTGATGACGAGATCACCGGAGGCTCCGAGCGAGACGTCATCTCGGGTGGTGGTGACGAGGACACGATCGACGGCCTCGGCGGTAACGACGTCCTCCGCGGTGACGGGGGTGGCGATGACATCGTTGGCGGTCCAGGCTCAGATTTCATCGACGGCGGTGAAGGCGACGACGTGCTGGATGGCGGTGATGACGATGACACCATTCAAGGCGGTGATGACAACGACGAGATCGAGGGCGATGACGGCGAAGACTATCTTGTGGGCGGCGACGGCGACGACACGATCTTTGGTGGAGCACTCAGCGATCGCATCTTCGGCGAATCGGGTGACGACACGATTGACGGAAACTCCGGAAACGATTTCCTATTCGGCGGCGATGACCAAGACACTCTCCACGGCGGCAATGGACGCGATGTCCTGGATGGTGAAAACGGGTTTGACGAACTCCATGGTGAAAACGCGAACGACGAACTGTATGGCGGGTCCGACGACGATGAACTCTTTGGTGGAGAGGGCGACGACACGATCTACGGTGGCACTGGCGATGATTCGATCTACGGCTATCTGTTTCCACCGCCACCCGGCGTCGTTGAAAACGATGACGATGTGATTCACGCCGACTCAGGCAACGATTTCGTCTCTGGGCAAGTCGGCAACGATGTCATCCGCGGCGGTTCTGGAGACGATCTTCTTCAAGGAGGATTCGATGACGACGAGATTCATGGCGGCTCTGGCGATGACACGATCGAAGGCAATGAGGGCGACGACGAACTGTACGGCGATCGAGGAAACGACCTGATCTTCGGTGACAGTGGCCAAGACACCGTGGATGGCGGTGACGGATACGACACCATCCGCGGCGGGGAAGACGACGACACACTGCGCGGTGGCCCCGATGACGACTTGATTCTGGGCTACCTCGGTGATGACGAACTGCGCGGTGACGGCGGCGACGATATTCTGAAAGGATTCGATGGCCGCGACACTCTCATCGGTGGTCGCGGAAACGATCGACTCAGTGGACAATCGGAGCACGACGAACTGCGTGGTGGGATCGGCGACGACTACCTCGAAGGCGGCGGCGGTGAGGATCAACTCCAGGGCGATTCGGGCAACGATCAGCTATTCGGCGGCGGCGGTGCGGATGAACTCCTGGGAGGGCCCGGCGACGACTTCATTCTGGTCGAATCCACCGATGGCGAGACCTTTGACGCGGGACCGGGGATCAATCAAGTACTCGGGCCGGGCAGTGACCAAAGTGACTCATCGACCACACTGCCAGAGCTTGGCACGGGGCCCGAGCGTGCCGGCGACTGGCAACCATTGAGTGGGTCTGCATCTCACGGTGGTGTTTCACAAGTCGGAGGACAGGAGCAGTCGAGCTACAGTGATGACGAATACGTGTTTGTGGCTTGGACCGATTTCCGTGGCAACGACAGCGAAATCTATGTTGCGTTCCATGAGGCTGGCAACGGAACCTGGAGAGAGCTTGACGGCAGCGCTTCCGGCGGCGGAGTTAGCAATGACGAAACGGAATCACGCCGACCCGCGATAACGCGTTCGGGCAATCTGCTCGCGGTGGCCTGGACGGAGATCGACGGCGAAGAGTCGACGATTCGCACTGCGATCTACGACTTGATCAACGGTTCGCTGTGGCTCCGCGATGCGTACTCGTTTGGGGCTCTCGCCGACCACGCACAAATCGAGCCATTCGGGTTCGATCAGTTTCTCGTCGGTTGGATCGAAGAAGCCCCCTCCGGGAAGCAGACGATGCAATTGGGGAGTGTTGGACTGAACCAATGTGACGTCTTCGGCTGGACTCACGGCCCCGATGCGACACTCACCGAGCACTCCATTCGGCAGTTTGACATAGCGGTGATGGCGTCACCCGAAGAACACTTGGATGAAACAGTTGCGGTCGTGACTTCGCGGACTGAAGATGGGACGGACTTCATCGATCCGTTCTACCTGACGTCGTTTCTTGAAGAATATGAATTGCCTTGCAGCGGATCGAGTCCTCCGGAAACTGCGACGCGAGTTCGGACGGTCAATGCACAGGAGTTGGATTCGTTCAGCGGCAGTGCACTTGCTCAACCGACGGTCGGCATCAGCTTGGTCGAAACAACCGGCCCGTTCGAGACGACCTACAACATCCAAGTCGCGTACCAGGATTCCGATGCACGCTCGAACCAGATCGTGGGTTGGCATCGTACTTTTGGTCAGGTCCCGGACACGGGTTGGGTGTCGATGGAATCGGACTTCGACAGCGATTCGGAGATCGATGGCGACTCGCTGTCCAAATCGATCGGGTACGCGAGTCGACCCTGGCTGGTTTCGGGCAACACGGTCACACAGTTGGCTTGGCGTGACGAAAGCGTCCATGATGATCTCAGCGGCCTCGGCTCGATCTTTGTCATGCAAGGGGCGGCGGCGGATGGCGCTGTTTCGGAACTCCGCCGCGGCGACGCAAGCGGATTTGGAATCAGTGAGACCGGCGGCGTGATCCGCGACTTCTGGATCTCCGGGGTTCCGGGCACCGTTTCGTGGACGGAGCTTGTGGAGGGGCAACCCCAGATCTACGTGCGCACCGACCTTGCAGGCTCTCGCCCCGGGGAAACGGGAGCGCTACAGAACAAACTCTCCCGCTGGGATGTGAACAACGACGGCATCGTTTCGGCGATCGACGCCTTGCAAGTGATTAATGAAGTCTCGCGCGGCGCAAACGCGCAACCAAGTGGGCGTGTGATCCGCTTTTTTGACACCAACGGTGACGGAACCATCTCTCCCATCGACGCACTGCAAGTGATCAACCGGTTGGCTTCACAAAGCAACGAGGGCGAAGAAATCACGCAACTGATCGGAAAGCGTCAACTTGTTTCGCTATCACATCCAAACAGAGAAGATGAAGACCGCGTGATCTCGCGGGGTCTTTTTTGATCGGTCGAAGTCGGGCAACCAAGTTGGTGAGTGGTGGGGCAAAGCGATACCGGGCCCCGACCGGCACGCCCCATTTTCAAGGAGCCTCATCCGAATCACTAAGCCAAGCTTCGAGTCTTGGCTTAATGAAATCGTCGTCGAGGAGTTCTGGGTAGGCGAATTGGATGCGGTCCAACTCTTTTGATTGACCGGGTGATAGGATGAGGTCGGGATCCAGACAGCGATTGGAAGGTGCGAGTCCTTGTCGGCGAAGGACCTCGAGGATTCCGGGGATGCAACCGCGAAAGCCATTGGCTGCATCAAAGATGACGCCGTTCGCATCGGTCAGCGTCGCATTTCGTGTGAGCCAACTCGCGGCCAAGTGGTCCGCTTCGCGCGTTATTTTGATCTCCTCCAAGAGCTGAACGGCACAACGAGTCCAGACGCCCCATTGCCCCAATAGGCCGCCGACAATTCGACGTGACTTGCCGATCCATTGGTACTCGGTCAAAAGATCACCAATGATGTTGTCGTCGTTGCCGGTGTAAAGCGCAATGTCGTCGCGGCCAGACTCGATCACAGCGCGAACGACGTCCCAAGTGAAGTATCGATCGAACGGAGCGATTTTGATCGCCACAACATTGTCTATCTCACAAAAACGACGCCAGAAACCGTAGGAGAGGACGCGGCCGCCCACGGCGGGCTGCAGATAGAATCCGATGATCGGCATCACCGTCGCAACGTCGGCCACATGGGCGAGCGTCTGCTCCTCACTCGCCTCTCCCAACGCCGCCACACTCAGCAGACCAGCGTGGTAGCCGAGCTCGCGCGCGAGTTCCGCCTCACGCCGAGCCTGAATTGCTTGACCGCAAATGCCGGCAATCAGCACAAAGTCCTCGGGGGCGAACCGTCGCGAGACATCGACCGAGAGTCTCAGGATTGGCTCGAACAATCCATGTGCGGGATCACGAATTTCGAATTGCGTCGAATGAACGCCAACGGCGAGACCACCGGCTCCCGCATCGACGTAGTACCTCACCAGTGCCCGTTGATGATGCTCCGACCAGCGCCCGTCTGAGTGAAGCGTCAGCGGCAACGCGGGGATCACGGGGCCCTCATCCAGCCGCACGCGCCAACCAGGATCAGTAACTGCCATCGCGCGTTTCGAAGTGTGTTGGTTTTCCCATCAACGGGCCGCCTTTTTGAATCCAGTCAACGACCCGATCCAGCATCGTGTCGATTGTCGTCGGTGGGCTTCCGAACATCGCGTGTGACTTTTCCGCATTGTTCAACCAAGCCGTCGAGGCTTCTTCCCCAACGAAGTTCACGGTTTTTCCGAAGCGTTTGCCGAGTTGCAACGCTAACTCGCGAACCGATAGCGTTTCGCTGCCGGTGACGTTTAGGACAAACGGGGGTGCCGACGCGTGTGAAAGCGACTGAACAATGTATTGGAGTGCATCGCCTTGCCAAATGACGTTGACGTAGCCCATCGTGACGTCCACGTCATGACCGCCAGCGACCTTTTGGGCGAGATCGACAAGCACCCCGTATCGACAGTCGATTGAATAATTCAGACGTATCAGAGCGGAGCGTGTTCCGAACTCTCGGCCGGCGTGGAAAAAAGCCTGCTCGCGTCCCCTGCACGAGTTTGCGTATTGCCCGATCGGTTTCGTTTCATCCGCTTCCGTTGAGCCGCCGCTCTCGGGAGCAACAAACGAATAGACGCATCCCGTCGAAAACGCAACGATCTCCGCCTCCCGGGCGTGCTCCGCGACCAATCGAGGCATGGCCACGTTCATTCGTTGCAGCAGATCCGGGTCATTCCCCGTACCAAACTTGACACCCGCCATGAAGAACACGTTTGGCACCCGAGGCACGTGCCGAACTTGGTCAGGGTCACTGAGGTCGGCGACGATCGTCTCGCAACCGATCGCGTCGAACTCCTGTCGTCCCCGAACGGATGAAAACCGCGACACGGCATAAACCGTGTCGGAACGCCCAAGCATCTTTAAGGACTTGCGCAACATCAGACAAAGATGGAAACCCATTTTGCCACCGGCACCGAGCACAGCAAATCCCTTCGGACGCTCGCGAATCGATTCGACAGTCGCTTCACTCGGTGTCGAAATCTGATGGTCGAGTGCCTCGCAAAGCGATTGTTGCTTCGGTTCCATGACTTGCTTGCGATCTGACACACGTTGACCAGGTCGCGATCGCTAACCGTTGGCCTTCTTCTTTTTGCGTTGTCCTTTGTCGTCCAGGTTCAGCAGGATCTCCTGATCATCAACAGGAGCCGACTCGACACCGCTCGCTGGCACGTCGACTTTGGCAACCCAGCAGAGTGCATTGAGAATGACCTTGCGAAAGGAATCGCCTTGCCAATTCTTATGAAAGTGTCCGCCGGTGAAACCGAAACCACGTCCGCCATCGGGTCGTTCAACGGCCCACATGACGACTTCCTTTCGACCCTTGGCTTCCTTGATGTGTGGATAAGGTCCTCTCGGGTAAACGTAGGGGCCATCGCGAGTCTCATCGGTCGGTGTGGCGACGAGCACGGGCGTGAATCGAACACCATCCACTTCACGAGGCCCGCCGGCGTCAAAGCCCTCTGTGAAACGCATGTTGAAATACCACTCGTCCTTGATTGAAAACGGCTCGACGCCGCGGGTGATCGGATGTTCGGGCAGGTTCTCAAAGCGGGCATCCCAGATCGGGTTGCAGGACCACTCGTGTTCATAGCACCCGCCGATCATTTTGCGGAATTGCGAACCCGCGGTGTCCTTTGGAACCTCGACCGCAAAGTGCATGCAACCGAATCCGACACCGCGTGCCGCGAGTCCCTCCATCGTTGCGAGGCGCCCCTCGCCGGCCAGTACGGGGTGCCTGCCGTTTCCATCGGAGAAGCAAACCACTGCGTCGGCATCTGCAAACGTAGCTTCATCCTTGACCCAGCCCATCTCGTGTCGCTCCACACTCAAACCAGGAATGGACTGCAACCTCTTTTCGAGCAACATGGTTCCGGCGCGAAACTCGTGCATCAGCGGCGGATGACTCGGTGGCCCAGCGATCAGCACCAACTTCCGCGAATCCGAAGATTCAGCGGCCGAAGCCGTTCCGAGAGCGGGTGTAACGCTGGCGGCGAAGCAGAGACGGAGGAAGTCTGTTCGTTTCATGAATCTCTTGCT
>JBCBOT010000051.1:0-33944 GCA_039821165.1 Planctomycetota bacterium
CGACGCTCGGACCGGATTCCGGGATGTCGGCGATCAGGACCGGGCCATCCGGAATCGTTTCGGGGACGGTTCCCGAAATCACGGTTAGCATCGCTTTCTCGTCCGACTCGGGCTCGAGAACGCGGACCAGTGGAAGTGACTCGAGAATCCGCTCGAGGTAATACGGTTCGGTGTCTTCCCCGACGACCAGTCGCACGGGGATCTCCGGTCGTTCCGGCAGCACCGCACGGGCCGAGTTGTCGACGGCGAGCGCATCTTCGACATCGATCTCGCCGACTAGAACGCCGCCGGCTTGTGACGTCCCGTCGATTTGGGTGCGAAAGGACTCACCGGCTGCGACCGAAATCGGCACGACATCCATCAGCGACTCATCCAGCATCAGCGTCAGCCGAGTCTCGGCGTCTTCCTCGCCAAAGTTGTGGACTTCGATCAACAGCGAATAGCCGATCGGATCCACGGTCGAACGCCGCACTTGAAAGGTCGTGATCGCGAGATTGTCTTGCGATTGGCCGACGCGCACCCAAGTCAGGTCGTCGCCACGGACCGGGTTGTCGCGGTCGCCGACACATCCATCACTGAAAACGACGATCCGGCGCTTGTCATCCTCGGCAGCCAGTCTCCGCGCTGCGGCGATCGCTTCTTCGATTTTGGTCGGGCCATCGGTCGGTTCGATCGTCGCGAGTGCTTCCTGGACGGTCGGCGCAAAATCAGACATCCCCACGAGTACTTTGACGCTCGTGCCGGCGGACACCAATGCGATGTTGTCACCATTGCGTAGCGTGCCCGCAACATCGTTTGCTTTCTCGATCGCACGGGAGAGCCGTGATTGTCCCGCGTCATCGAGCGCGCTCATGCTGGCCGAGTTGTCGACCACCAGGATCAAGTCTTGCCCCGTTTCGGTCTGCGACTTCCAAAGCGGATCCGCGAGTGCAAACCCGATCAATAAAACAAACGCCAACTGCAGTAGCAACGAGAGCCAATGGCGGAGGTTTTGCCAAAGCGAACGTTGTCGCTTCTGCTCGAAGATTTGATCCCAGAACAGGAGCGTTGAGACGGGCCGCCGTCGCAGTCTTGTTTTCAAGATGTAGAAAACGATGACGGGCAGTGCCGCCAAGAGCCAAATCAGTTTGTCCGGTGAAGCGAGTGACATGGATTACCCCACCGCCGCGGTGCGCATCATTTTCAACAGCACGGCGTCAAACGGGATGTCCGTCGACGTCCTCGTGTGTGTCAAACCGTACTGTCGACAATAGGTTTCGACATCGCTCAGGAACTTCGCAAAAAGCTCTTTGTACTGGCGAAGCTTTCGCTCCGTGACCGTCACCTTCTTTTCCGTGCCGGTCTCACAGTCGACGAGCTGTACGTCACCGAGCAGATTCGGATCGGCTTCGGCCGGCGTGTGCAACTGGATCACGTGCGGCTCAAACTTGGCGTACCGCAATCGGTCCACGCCCTCACGAAAGCCGTCTTGATCGAACAAGTCGCTGACCACGATGGCGAGACCTGTACGCGGTGCTCGCGTGATAAATTCCCCGACGCTTCGCTGCAGGTCGGTCTTTTCGCCGCTGCATTGCACGCCTTCGAGGAAACGGAGAATGCTCAGGACTTGGTCTTTGCCACGCACCAACGGCATCGCCGCTTTGATCCCATCGGCGTAGGCGTAGATTGCCACACGATCGAGGTCCGCCAAAGCGATGTACGCAAGCGCGGCTGAAATCTGGCAAGCCAGTTTCCATTTCGGTGCCGGGTCGTTGTTATCCCGCTCGACTTCCATGCTCTGTGATGCATCGATCAACAGATAAACGTGCAAGTCCTCTTCTTCTTGGAACCGTTTGAGCAACAGATCACCATGCCGCGCATAAACGTTCCAATCCAAATAGCGCAAGTCGTCACCGTGAATGTACTCACGGTGGTCGGCAAACTCGATCCCGCCACCCGTCTGCATGGTGCGGCGTTGTGCCAGAAGTTGTCCCTGGAACATTCGCTTGCTGAGCAGCGAAAGATACTCGAGTTGTTTTAAAAAGTCAGAATCGAACATGGGCTGGCGGGCGGCGAGGTGTGGGCAGGGTCTGACGGCGACGAAGGTCATCCGCGATTAGCCCGCCACCATTGCCTCCTGCCCAACTTTTTCGAGCAAGTCATCGATGATCGAGTCGACTTGGATGCCCTCGGCCTGGCCTTCAAAATTCAGCATCACACGGTGACGCAGCACCGCGTGCGCAACTGCGCGGAGGTCGTCCTTGCAAACATGGAAACGACCGTCGAGGATCGCTTTGATTTTGGCACACAAAATCAACGCTTGGGCACCACGCGGGCTGCTGCCGTAGCGAACGAATTGGCGAACCATCGGAGTCGCCGCTTCGTGATCGGGGTGCGTGCCCATGATGAGCAAGATCGCGTAGCGACGGATCTCATCAGCGATCGGTATCTGACGCGAGAGATCACGCATCTGAACCACTCGCTCGCCCGTGATGACACGATCCGGCGGCGGCATGGCGCCCGCCGTGGTGCGGTCCATGATGGTTTCCATTTCTTCCGTCGTCGGAAATGGCACCATGAGCTTCATCACGAAACGGTCCAATTGGGCTTCGGGCAATGGGTAGGTGCCCTCCATTTCCAATGGGTTTTGTGTCGCCAAGACGAAGAAGATTCCTTCCAACTGGTGCGTCGTTCCTGCAACCGTGACGCTGTGTTCCTGCATCGCTTCGAGCAATGCGGATTGGGTCTTCGGCGTCGCACGGTTGATTTCGTCAGCCAGAACGACGTTGGCGAACAGCGGGCCGCGCTGGAACTGGAATTCCTTTTTACCGTCGTCGGTCTCGACCAAAATGTTGGTGCCGATCAAGTCCGCCGGCATCAGGTCGGGAGTGAATTGAATCCGACTGAACGGGGCTTCGAGCACTTCGCTGAGCGTTCGCACCAATAGCGTTTTCCCGAGTCCCGGGACGCCTTCGAGCAGCACGTGACCTCCAGCGATCATCGCCGTCAGCACCCCGTCCACAATGGCTTCTTGGCCGACGATCCGCTTCGAGATCTCGCTCTTCAGCTTCTCGTATTCGTCGCGAAAACTTGCCAACTCGCCGCGAAACTCGGCTTCGTCTTGCTGCACCATCTGTTTGAATCGCCGTGCTGATGTATGAATCGAGGACGCGTTCGTGCCATCCCCACCTGCCTAGTGATAACCACTCCCGTAGCCAGATGCAAAGTTTTCGCCCGAGATCGTGAAGTCAAGTCGTCGCAGGAGCCTCGTTCTTTTTCACTTGCGTTTCTTGTTGTTCCGCTTGTGGTGATTGGCAACCATCTCGGTTTCGACACCTTCGTCACCCTGCGAAAGCATCCAACGATCAAGCTCCTTGCGCAGTCGATCGATCTCCTCGGCATGGCCTGGTTCGTCGGCCAGATTTGTCATTTCGAGTGGATCATTCTCGACGTCATAGAATTCGATCTTGGGACGCTGCTGGTACCTTTGCACGACTCGAAGGGCGTCAGCATCACCAGCATCAGCGGCGGCGCGAATCGATTGAAACTCTTTCGATTGGGTGCAAGCGTTGGTGAATTTCTGATCATGCTGGAAGTTCACGATCAGCTTTCGGTTTCGCGAGCGGACACTTCGGATCGGGTAGCACTCGTTACCGTTGATGATTCCGCGAGTCGTCATTTCGCCGAAGACGTACTGCTTGTGCTCCTTTGCCTCTCCGGTCAGCACCTTCACAAAGCTCTTTCCGTCCAGAGACTCTTCAGCCGTGCCACCGGCGACCTCGACAAACGTGGGCGTCACGTCGACGTACTCGACCATCGCGTCGCTCGTTGAACCGGGAACGACTTTGCCAGGCCAGCGGACGATCATCGCGGACTGCAGGCCGTTGTCGTAACAAGTCCACTTCGCGAACGGGAGGGAGTTCCCTTGTTCCGAAACCACCATCACCAACGTGTTGTCCGCGAGTTGATGTTTTTCTAGCAACGTGAGCAGTTCCCCGACTTGTGAATCGTAGTACGTTATCTCGGCGAGGTATCGACTGAATCCGTCACGCACTTCGGGCGTGTCGAACAGGTACGGTGGCAGCTTGACTTTCGATGGCGGATAGCGTGACGCGTCGCCTTTGTTCCAAGGCGTGTGTGGTTCATTGCTGCACGCGAACAAACAGAACGGCGTGTCCGATTCGGCGCATTCACCGAACAACTTATTGACCGCATCCATGTCGGGATTTTTCTTGCCACTGTATTCAAACGGAAACACATCGCGGGGTCCGATGTGTGTCTTGCCGCTCAACGCGACTCGATAGCCGAGTGGTTTGAGGAAATGAGTGACGTTCTTGACGTTGCGATAGGTGGCGGTGTGGTTCGGGTACGCGCCCGTCTTCACCGGATACTGGCCGGTGTAAATGTTGTGCCGGGTGGGTGAGCACATCGGGGCGCACTGAAAGCAGTGGGTCATCCGCATGCCTTCCGTCGCCAAGCGATCCATGTTCGGTGTGTAAGCTTGCCCGCCATAACAGCCGATGTCGCGGAAGGTGCAATCATCGGCGATCACAAACAGAAAGTTTGTCTTCTCGGCGGACGCCGAATGCCCGATCGCGAAAAGCAGCAGACACAACGTAGTGATTCGGTAACGCATCGCTCGGTCAACTTCTGGGGGTGGAAAGTAGTGCTTCGTTCCAATTCAGTTTGCGTTTTGACGCACCGGAATGCTTGCGCCGCTACCACGAAAACTGTTGTCGGTACGGCGCGAGCCGTCCGGTGTCACCCTAATGTTCAATTGGAACAAAACAGTAGTCGACGCCGATCATACACCAGCGTGCCACTCGACTCGCGCGGAACGACTATGATGGCGGCGATTCGATGCCCTTTCCCGGAGCCACCTCGTGGTCGCACGACTCACCATTCTTGTGAATCTTTGTTTTTGTACTGCGTTTGCTTGCGCCGATTCGTTGCCGAACATCATTCTGGTGATGGCGGACGATCAAGGCTGGGGCGACATGGCTTACAACGGCCACCCGCATGTCAAGACACCGAACTTTGACAAGGCGGCCGCAACCGGATTGCGGTTTGATCGTTTCTACGCAGCTGCCCCGGTGTGTTCACCAACGCGGGCCAGCGTGATGACGGGCCGCCATCCGAATCGAATGGGCGTCTTCAAGTGGGGCTATCCGATGCGACCCCAGGAGACAACGATCGCCGAAGCCTTGAAAACGGTCGGCTACACCACCGGTCACTTTGGCAAGTGGCATCTAGGATCGGTGCGCAAAGATAGCCCCGCCAACCCCGGCCGCAACGGATTCGATCGCTGGTTCAGCGCCGCCAACTTTTACGACAACCATTCCATTCTGAGCGACCAAGGCAAAGCAGTCCCCACGAAGGGTGAAAGCTCAGTGGTTGCCGCCGACGCCGCACTCGAGTGGATCGACTCGCTCAAGCAAGACGACCCTTTTCTCGCTGTCGTTTGGTTCGGCTCTCCACACAGTCCCCACCGAGCGGCAGAAGAAGATCGAGTTCTCTATGACGATTTGCCCAAGAACAACCAGCACTTTTTGGGCGAGATCACGGGAATGGATCGCGCTTTCGGCAAGATTCGCAATGGGCTCGAGAAACGCGGTATCCGTGACAACACCATTCTTTGGTACTGCAGCGATAACGGCGGACTTCCAAAGGTCGGTTCGACCGGCGGAAGAGCGAACAAAGGCAAAGTCTATGACGGCGGCTTGCTCGTGCCCGCCATTCTCGAGTGGCCCGCAAAGATCAAGTCTCCAAGCACCACCGATATCCGATGTAACACTTGTGACATCTATCCGACCTTGATTGAGATCACGGGCACGAAGATCAAACAACAAGCACCACTCGATGGTGTTAGCCTTGTTGGGCTCGTGAACGGCGACGCGTCACGTCGATCCAAGCCGATGGGCTTTTGGGATTACCCGATCAAAGGCATCAGCACACCATCTGATGCGTGGATGACCGAACTCTACGAGGCACAGAAGCTCGGCAAAGACCTCCCGCCAAACGAAGCGAGTCTCCGCGCGGCGGAACTCCCCAGTCCGCCGTATTCAACGACCGAGTTCCCAGGGCACTCGGCACTGATCGAAGGAGATTGGAAACTCCATCAGATTGTCGGAAAGAAGGGGCAAACCAAATGGGAGCTCTATGATCTTTCATCCGACAAGATGGAGACCACAAACCTCATCGACAAACGCAACGATGTGGCGGAGAAACTCAAACCCACGCTTCGTTCTTGGCTCACCTCGGTTGCAGAAAGTCTCAACGGCGATGATTACTGAGACTCGACTGCCACACGATGGACGCACTGCATGATCCGCGTTGTCACCTTCGGCGAAATCATGCTTCGCGTTTCGACACCCGGTGCGGCGCGATTTCGGCAAGCAATCCCGGGGCGACTCGAGACCGTGTTCGGAGGCGCGGAAGCCTCCGTGGCGATTTCGATCGCCAACTTCGGTGGGCGAGCTGCCTATGTCACCGCGCTTCCCGATCATGAGATCGGTGACGCTTGCGTCCGCGAACTGTTGGCACATCGCGTCAGCACGGACAATATCTTGCGTATTAAGGATGCCCGACTGGGACTCTACTTCTATGAAGCCGGCATCAATCAGCGTCCGGGGCGTGTGATTTATGATCGTGCCGACTCGGCTTTCGCGTCTGCATCAAGCGACTCGTGGGATTGGGCAACGATTTTAAAAGACGCCGATTGGTTGGTGCTGTCGGGCATCACGCCCGCAGTCTCGGCGTCCGCCGCCGAGTCGGCTTTGGTCGCGCTTGAGTCGGCCCGCAAGTCTGGCGTTCGTGTCGCGTTTGATGTGAACTATCGCGCCAAGCTTTGGCATTGGTCCCGCGAACTTGCAAAAGAAGAACTCGCCGCGAGGTACCTGGCGCGATGCGCATCCCAGGCCGACTTGCTTTTCTGCGGTCCCGAAGAAGCGGTTCGGTTTCTCGGGGTTGACGCTTCGCTGTTCGATAACTCGAGCGAAGGCAGCGAGTCGATTTACCGTGCACTCTCGACCATGATGCCGAATGTCCGCTGGATCGCCTCGAGCGTCCGCGCCAGTCCGAAAGATCAGATTTCGCGGTACGCGGGATTCCTCTGGGACCGCGAGGAGGATCGTTTTTTCTGTTCCCATCCACCGAGAGACGGCTACGCCATTGGGACGTTGGTGGACCGACTCGGAATCGGCGATGCCTTCGCGGCGGGGTTGGTTTTCGGGTTGGGCACTAGACCCAGCGACGACGCCGAGCACACGCTCGAAGCGATTCGTTTTGCCACGGCCGCTGGATGCCTGGCGCATTCAATTGAAGGCGATGCCAATCAAGTCTCGCGTGAAGAAGTGCTTCGACTCGTCCAACAAGGAGGCGCGGAAGGCCGCGTCGAGCGTTAGTTCCACCGCATCGGACTGGGACAGCAAGTCCCCTTTGTCACGTCAAACGAGCGAGACTTTCGCAAGAGGCTGGATCGTGATCTCCTCCGTCAACTCTTGGTGGGAAAGGACCGGGAGCTCGGGAACTTCCATTTCGATAATCTTTTTGATGTAACGACGGACATCCATCGAAGTGAGCAACGCCGGCTTTTGAGTGCTCTTGGTAAGGTCCCCCACATTCCGCTTGACCGAATCGACGAAGCGTTTTGTTGTAGCGGGATCCAATGCCAAAAAGCTGCCACCGGAGGTTTGACGGATCGCCTTGCGGATCGTTTCCTCCACATCGGGATCGAGCAGATAGACGGCCAATATGTTTTGCCCGCCGCTGTACTTGTAGCTGATGAAACGTTTGAGACTCGAACGAACGTATTCCACTAACAAAACACTGTCCTTTTCTTTTTGTCCCCATTCGATGAGTGCTTGCAAGATTGTGCGGAGATTGCGAACCGAGACCTCTTCTTGCACCAGCCGCTGAAGAACTTCAGCAATCTTGGGGATCGGTAGAACTCGCTGAACTTCTTTGACGACCTCCGAGTGACTCGCTTCCATGTTGTCGAGCAAGAACTTTGTTTCTTGCAAACCGAGAAAGTCACCCGCGTACTTCTTCAGGACGTGGGCCAAGTGGTGCGTGAGGATTTTTGGCGTATCAAGAAAGGGCACGCCCGCTTGTCGGAGCCGTTCGGAGTCCGATTCGGAAACCCAAAGTGTAGGAACGTCCGGCAGGAACTGTTTTCCACTCTCGAATTCGACACCGAGAACGTTCAGATTGTCTTCGTTTTCTCTCGCCAAAACAGAGCCGGGGCGGAGCTGACCGACGACGACGGGTATCTCTTGCAATAGAACACGGTACATCCCGGCGTCCAAGCCATCGTTGTAGCGAAGCTGAATGCCGGGAAAGGGAACTCCCAAATCGTTGTAGAGGGCGCGACGGACGCGAATCAACTCCTCGTTAAGAACGGCCGGATCGATTGAATCTTCAAGGCAGGCGGGAACATCCAAGATCAACGGAACGGTCAAGGAAAAATCGTCGGTGGTTTCGCTGCCACGTTTGGTCGGTGAAGGTTTCTTTCCCGCGGCCGCGACTGCCGGTACCGGATGATCTTCCGGATCGTTGCCTTCGGTTTGCGGACGGCTCATCGTGAATCCGACGGCTCCGAGCACCGCTCCAAGGATGAAGAATTGCGGCTTTGGGAATCCCGGAATGAACGCGAACAAGAACAGCATGACGCCACCGATGACGAGGGCCTTGGGCTGATTCAAGATTTGAGTCCCGATGTCACCACCGAGCGCAGCCGATTCATCGGTCGAAACCCGTGTGACAATGATTCCCGCGGTCATCGCGATTAACAGCGCCGGAATCTGTGACACCAAGCCATCGCCGATTGTTAGTAGCGAATATTTCGTGAGCGCGTCGCCGACTTCCATTCCACGCTGCAGGACGCCGACAGTGATTCCCCCGACGATGTTGATCGCCGTCACGATCAAGCCTGCGATCGCGTCGCCTTTCACGAATTTCATCGCTCCATCCATTGCACCATAGAGCTGGTTCTCCTTTTCAACTTCCGATCGGCGGGCGCGTGCTTCGTCAATATCGATCACCCCGGCGCGCATGTCGGCATCGATGCTCATTTGCTTACCGGGCATCGCATCGAGGGTGAATCTTGCGGCAACTTCCGCCACCCGCTCACTTCCTTTGGCGATGACCAAGAATTGAACGATGGTAATGATCAAGAAGATCACCACGCCGACGATCAGATTCCCCGCGACGACGAATTGCCCGAAGGTCTCGATGACCTCGCCCGCATCGGCCTTCACAAGAATCAGTCTCGTGGTCGTGATGTTCAGCGAGAGCCTCAGCAGTGTGGTGAACAACAAGAGCGTTGGAAAGGTTGAGAACGCGAGCACCGAGTTGATGTACATCGACATCATCATGAGTGTGACCGCGATACCGAGGTTGATCGCCAGCAGCATATCGACCATGACGGTCGGCAGCGGAAGGATCATCAGCCCGATGATGGCGATCACCAACCCTGCCAAGAGGATGTCGGTGTAGCGGGTGAGTCGATGGATAAAGGCTTCGATCTTGCTCATCGTACGCCCTCGTTTTGAATCAACGCTTCGTTCGCCAGATCACTGGCTTCCTGTTTTCGTCCAAGTCCCCAATACGCCCGGCTTTCCACTAGCCGCATCGCAACCGTGGACCGTTCCGCGACTGAGAGACTCTGGATTCGGTGCAAGGCTTCCGCGTGATTTCCCGCCAGCTCATGCGCGTAAGCGGTCGCGCCGTTGGAGGTCTCATTAAGCGGTGAAAGCACACGCAAGCCTTCGAGAACGATGATGGCCTTCGTCGCCTTTCCGTTTTGTAGGTACAGATAGCCGAGGAGGGACAAAAATTCTTGGAGTCGGGGGTCCATGTTCAATTCCACGCTGCTCAGCCTTTGTGGAGCAAGTGTCGGTACGTTCGCAACAAGGAACGCAGTTTTTGCTCTTCTGAAAGAAGGTCCCGCAGTTCACGAAGGCGGTCGGCCGCGTCGTCACTTGCAAGTTCAAGGTTTTCGGTAAGGTATTCTTCGCACTCGCTGAGGGCCGTCTCGTAGCCGATCGGGTTGAGCAAGTCAAAGTGCTTGATTTCAGGGCGAAACGAATCGACGATCGACTGTTCCAGCGACGGCGGTAGGAGGACTTCGTCGAGCTGTTGTTCATACTTGCCCGCTCCCGCAGCAACGTTAGCTGAGTCCGGAAGCGTAGGTACCGATTGATCCGTGTGCGACAGGATTCGTTCAATCCCGGCATCGAAGTTGATCGTGCGATGGATCTCAGGCATCTTGGGTTAAGCTCGCGCTGGCTTGAGGTTTTGGAGTGGATGCGATGATCTGATGCGCGTCTGCCATGGCATCGCAGAGAGAGATCAACCTCACGAGTCCCGTTAATTTGAAGACCTCCCGAACGCGAGGCGTGGCGCCGGCGACGACTATTTGTCGTGAGACTCGTTTCGATGTGCTCACGAGGTAGCGGAGGCCATCGCTGCTGATGTAGGAAAGCTCGCTGGCATCAATCAGCACCCATGCTGTCGGCTCATTCAATGCGTGCGAAATCACCTCACCGAATCGGTGTGACGAGCTTGCATCGAGGCGTCCTTTGACGACCACCGCTACGAGTCCTTCTTCCCTCGCGGTTTCGATCTCAAATTTCATCTCACTGCCTCCTGAATTTGATCGTGGAGGCCATCAAGCAGACGCAACGCCTGCTCCAAGCGAGGTAAACTGAACTCGGCTTCCGACATTCTGGTGCTCAGGACGAGTTGGTTTTCGCCGTTAGCAGCAGCGTTGATGTCCATCGGATGGTTGTGACGCCAATGACAGATTTCGAGAGCGGCGCGACAGAGAGTCGGCTCCAAGCGTACGTCCGTGCGAGCTAGGTACACCAGGACCCCTTCTTCGGCACACTCGACGAAGAGGTTGCCCATGTCTTCAAAGGAAAGACTGGCGACGCCTTCATCGCTCATTCGGAGGTCACCCAATCCCAAGTGGCGGGCAAATTCGATAAGCGTTTCCTGAGCAACGTTCATTCTTCGTCATCTTCTTCTGCGACGGCTTGATCCAACGCATCTTGAATCGCAGAAATGAATCGAAGCCTGCTTTCGTTGTCGTCAAAAATCTTGATCGGCAAACGACGTGCGATGCCATGGAGTTCTCGAAGGAAGTAAATCTTGCCCTCGATATCATCGATTCGCAGTCGATCGACGATGCCCGAGATACGGCTCGGGTCGATCCACTTTTGGTCCTTGAGCGGCAGGAAATCGCGCATTAGGAGATGTGCGATGGTCATGTTTTTCGTGGGCGGTCGCATGGCGTCGACAATTGTGATGCTATTGCTGGACCTCGGTGCTGACACCGAACATCGATTGCATTTTGTGACCGAGTTCCGTGAACGCCTCAAAGGTGTTGCGCGCGACCTCAAGGTGGTAGAGACTCTCTAGCGTCGAATTCAGATGCGTCGAGTCCATCGCCCTACCTTGGCCGTTGAGGTCGTTGCCGAGCCGGGTGATCAATGCGTCAGTCGCTTCCATGAAATCAGAGCCACCATCAGCTCCAAGGACATTCTCGTAGACTTGGCCAACGCCTTCGTAGGCGCGCAGGTCCTCTTGATAAAACGATTGCAACCGCTCCCCAAGGTCGGACTTGGCGTCACGCACCGCGTTGAGCAGCGCCTCGCTACCGCCGTCGGTGGAAAGATGCTCCTCCAACGCAAGCAACAAGGCGGCTTCATAGTCTTTGATGTTCGCATCGTCGGAATCACGGTGGCCGAAATGTTCATCCAGGAGGTCGCGGATTTGTTGCGGCGTCGGCTTGCTCAGTTGCTTGAGCGACTGTGACAACGAGTGAAACTTTTCCGCCTTGTCTGTCCCTTTGACGGACTGGAGATATTTGCGAAGAAGGGTCTCTATTTCGCTGGAGGACTTCTTCTTGGCTTTTCTATCAGCCAGCTTTTTCGAGATTTTTTCACTTAAGTTCGAGGGCAACTCTTCGAGCGAATCCTGCACCAGGGAAGCGATCGAAGGCTGCGTGACCGTCTGGCCTCCATAGCTTCCCACGTTCGCGGCTTGGTGACCCGCTTCGGTGACACTCGGTGGCAACGCCGACGGGCTGGCTTGTGCGGAGTTGATTCCGGGCATGAGATTGTTTTCAAATGAAGGCTTTTGAGCGCAAAAGAAACCCTTTGCGGGTTGTTACGCGTTTCGGGTCCCTTGTCTGCGCAGACCGTCAGACTTGTTCCCGGAGGCAGCGAGTCTTCCGCTTATGCGGTTTCCGACGCTTGTTTCGATAGTACGTGTCTTTCCGCAGCTAACGAATCGTTTGTGAGAAGTGGAAATACACGTCGCCCGGTGTCGATGCATCCTCCTGTTGAAACGTATCTAGCCAGTTTCGACTCTTGAGACACTTCCAAGGGTCGGACCAGCGGATCGGGATCCCGGGGCTGAATGGGTTTCGCCACCCAAAGAACGAACCATGAAATACGCAGCAGTTCTCAGCCTCTTGCTCTTGTTTGCGTCCCACTCCAGCGGTCGGGCCGGCGAAGTACCGTGGAAATCGGAGACGTATTCGAGTGTTACCGTCGACCCTGTCCCGATTGCCGAACTGTTGCGATCATTCGGTGCCGATCAGGGGCTGCCGATCATCATCGATGAAGTCATCACATCGCCGATCACGGTCAAATACGAGGGCGTTACCCCACAGGCGTTTCTCGAAGATGTGACCCAAGCAAACGGTTTAACCTGGTACTTCGACGGCACCGCGATCTACATCAATAAGAGTGGTGATCTTGCTTCCGAAGTGCTCGCGTTGGAGAACGTGACCCCGAATCAGCTGATCACTTCGCTCGCTCAGATGGGTGTGAGCTCTGACCGTTTTCCGCTCAAAACTCTCGATGACTCGGGCTTGGTCTATATCGTTGGTCCACCGAGACACTTGGAGGTGGTCAGCCAGCTTGCCACTTTGATTGACGAACGTGCGCGCAAGAAAGCCAACTTGGAGATCGTAACGGAGGTCTTTTTGCTCAAATATGCGTGGGCAGACAATCAAGTCTTTTTCGTCGGTGGTACTGACGTCACCGTGCCGGGCGTCGCCAGTATTCTGGACGGGTTGATTAACGCGAGTGGTGACGGTCCGCTCGGTGTCAGCATTCAACGCTCACCGCGCAACTTGGACAGCCTTATCGGGCAGGGGTTGATTCGACCTCGTAACCAAGCACTGGCCCGTGCGGAGCAGGCCGCGGTGGGCGCTCAGATCGCAGCCGCACAAGCTGATGCACAGGCCCGCGCGGCGATCAATACCGTGACGATGAACAAGGAACAGGCCGAGTATCAAGCTGCCGCCGCCACGATCCAGCCGGTCATTCAAGCTGATCGGCGACGCAACGCGATCATCATCCGTGACTTAAAGGAGCGGATGGAAGAACATCGACTCACGATTGAAAAGCTGGACGTGCCGCACGCGATGGTCCAAATCGAGGCATCGATCATCGACGTCGATGCCGATCACGGCTTCGAATTCGGACCTCCTATTCAAGGCCAGTGGCGCCGCGGTGGGGAGTTGCTTTCGGCCGGATTTCGGTTGAATACGCCTCAGAACAGCGCACCTCCAATTGGTGCGGGAGCTTCGTCCGGCAACCTCACGCTCAGCCTGTCATCGGATGGTGTGACTCAGTTCATGGCAAATCTTCAAGCTCTGGAAACCGAAGGCCACGCAAGAATCGTTTCGAAACCGTCGGTCTTGACACTCGACAACATTGAAGCCTTCCTCAACGAATCCGAGGAGTTCTTCGTTCGGGTAGCGGGTTTCGAGCAAGCCGATCTGTTCAACGTCACGGTCGGAACGACCATGCGGATCATCCCACACATCGTGTACGAGCCCATCTCTCGCAAAGTCAAATTGAACATCAGTTTGGAAGACGGCGCCCGCAGCGCGACGGCCTCGGTCGACTCGATCCCGGTTGTTAGCCGGAACACAATCAACACTCAAGCGGTCCTGATGGAAGGACAGAGCCTCTTGATCGCCGGACTGATGAGAGAGTCGACGACGAAGGTCGAACGCCGCGTCCCCGTTCTGGGGCGTCTCCCCGTGATTGGGAACCTCGTGAAGAATCGGGACGACGAGACGATCCGATTGGAACGTATGGTCCTGCTCACGCCCACGATTGTGGAGCTTCCGACGGCGGGGTCTGGGCTCGTGCCGCAAGGTTTTGGTGGAGTGGAACTCATGCCAGCACAGCCGTTGCCGACTCCGCAAATGACGAGCCGTGTTGGACAACGGCCTCGGGTCACCGAAACCCACGCCGAAACACTTCACCATGTTCCAGCTCCCGACCGCATCGACGCGCACACCAGCGATGTGGTGCAAGTCACGCACCAAGTTCCCGCCGTCTGGCAGGCGGGCGGATTTCGCGCTGAGCAAGGGATGCTGGAGTTTCCCACGCATGACGAGTCAGCCATTCAACAGATCTCGTCGAGGTCGAAAGATGACCGATAAACCAAACGTTGCTATTCCCGAATCGACGACAGAACGCCACGGCCTTGTGATGCTTAAACAACGACGCGATGCGATGATGAACAATCGAGCTAAACCGCATCCTTTTTCGGTGGCGATGATGACGATCGCGCTGTTCGTGACGCAACAAGTTGGCGCGCAAGAGACGCCATCTACGCCGGAGCCGAGTGCGCTGGAGCCGAACGTGGCCGTTGTGAAAGCTGCTGAGGAAATCATTTTTTCATCGGGTCCGGCAGCGAATGCACCTACCGCGGGCCACTCTTCGATTTCGTTTCCCGACGCATTGATGATTCCGGCGGAAGCCGTGATCGAGAACGCCCAAGGTGTAGATTCGGATGCCTTCGTGCCACCCGCAGAATGCCAAGATGACGCAGAGTTGATCGCCCTCGCCGTGGATATCGCTCGACGTGTTGTCCTCGCCCATTACAAGCACGCGGGCTTGAATTCGATTCACACCTGCGATGTTCGCTATCAACGACAGGGAGACCAGATTCATACCTACGCCAGAGTCTCCTGGTCTCCCGAACGGATGCGACGAAACAGCTATCAGTCGGACGTCTTCGCGTCGATCGTGATGACACGCGGGCTGCGTCGCGTCTATCGCGTTGGTTACAAGGACAACTATCGTTTCCCGCGGGCATCCTCGATCGACGAAACATCACCGATAGTGACACAGATCAACGATGATTTTCGAAATCGGGATCCTTTGGGTTTGGAAACTGAAAAGCTCGGCTCACGAACGGATGTCCTTCTCCGCAGAAGTCGCAACTGGCTGAGCAATCTCTTCTCAGGAGATCGCGATTGGCATGTCGGTATCGCCAAAGATCGACCGTCCGGATCGTCGCTGAAATAGGCTTGCCGTCGACCGGCGTGGTTCCAAGAACATCTATTCGAGCGGTTCCACCACCAGCGGTTTCTCGTTACGCCGCGCCACCCAGATGTCAAACGTGCCATCGGTCGGATCGCTGCGTCGGAAGTACAGCGTCTTGCCGTCGTTCAGGGCGAACGGAGAATAAGCGCCGCCCAATTCGTTGTTCTCATCAAACGCCTCGGCCCAAAGAAAGGGCTCATTACGGCTCGTGCGGCTGGCGACCTTGATGCCCCGCGCGGAGTGGAACACGAGGGTCGATCCGAATTCGTCGCCAAAGATCTCCGGAGCCCCTTGCCATGTTTCTGCATTGACTTGCTTGTTCATGTGGAGGGGCTCGCCCCACGGATCATCGACGGAATTGCGAACACTCATCCATAGATCAAAGATGCCGTGGTGTGGATTGAGTGACGAAAGGAAAACCATCGTGAGGCCATCCTGAGAAATGGTTGGTTCGGCGGAAACGTTACCGGTGTTGATTCGGTCAGGCAGTCGTGTCGGGGAGGCCCAGGGTGCATTTCGGGACTCACGAGTCGTCACATAGATTTCCGGGGCTCCTCCACGATTCGAGTGGAACCACAGCGTCAACCCATCTGTCGAAAGGTGCGGCGACTGTTCGTCGTGTTGGGTATTGATGCTTGCGAGTGGCGTCGGCTCAGGCCAAGCGTCATTCGTCGTTGTTCGCTCGCTGACGAAGAGATCATATTCGCCGAGCGTACCCGGCCTATCGGAGCTAAACAGAAGCGTCAACTCATCATTGCTGACGAATGGCTCGTACTCGTTGTACTCCGTGTTCACACCGTCAGGAAGACGCTCCATTTCCCTCCATTCCCACTTTCCAGGCAACAGGACTTCCGCAGCCACCGACATCTCTCGAGCCACAATCGGTTCCTTCGATGGAGGTGACTCTTGCGCCGGAACCAAGACGGGAGGAAACGTTTTGAGGTCCGTTTGGAAAACAACCAGGTTGCCCGAAAGGTCGCCAACCGCAAGGCGTTTTCCATCGGAGCTCCAGTCGAGCGTCGTGATCCCCGACGAGTCCGTCTTTTGAAAGAAGGTTTCTTTCCAGTCACTGCTTTCCCACATTCGAATGGTCCCGTCCGTGCTACCGGATGCGAGGCGTGAGCCATCACGATTCCAGTCGACCGCTGTGACAGGATTGCTGTGGCCATCTAAGACGGCGACTTCGCTTGTTTCCAAGTCCACATCCCAAATGCGGATCGTCTCGTCATCGCAAGCCGCCGCGATGTACTGTCCGTCGGGACTCCAAGCGAGCTGATTGACTTTGCCGGCAAGTCCACCCGCAAACTCTTTTTCGATTTCGCCATCCCGGATGATCAGAACTCTTGCGGATGGACTCACGATTGCAAATCGAGTGTCATTGGGACTCCAGCAGAAAGCAGAATGAAAACTGTCAATTGTAAATGTCTCGTTGGACTCAACTGAATCTTCGAACCCTGTTTCCTCCTCGTTCCACTTGAGAATCCGCAGCGGCGCGACGACGCCGGGTCCACGCACCGCGAGCATATTTTCGTGGCCATGCCAGGCAGCAAGCCGAAGCTCCTCAGGCAACTCGTCTGTCTGATCCGAATCGAGATGGTAAACGACGCTATTCGTGTTGGAGGTGATCGCCAATCGAGAGCCATCATGGCTCCATGAAACCGTGTATCCCAAACAATCGAACTCCTTGATCCGTTTTTGTCGGGTCACGTCCCAGATGCGACACTTGCCGTCGTACCGCGCGGTTGCCAACAGATTGCCGTCAGGATGCCAACGCGTCGACACCACTCGGCGTTCACGGAACTGGCGGAGCGGACGTGAGTCTGCGGACGTCGCCAGCTCGATGCGTGTTTGCCGTTGCCGGTTCCAAACTCTCACTCCGTCCGCCGATGTTGTAACGACGCGTCGGCCATCGGGGCTAAGCCTGACCGAGTCAATATGACTTTTGTGTTCCGCAAAGCTTCGGACAATTCGGCCCGTTTTCCAGTCCCAAATTTTTGCGGTCCGGTCAACGCTGCCGCTGGCGAAAACGTTTCCGCCATCAACGACGTCCAGTCGTGCCGCCCAACGACTGTGGCCGTAGTAACTGCGGATTCGCTCATGCGAGCCTCCGTCGTAAAGGTCGATTCGGCCGGACGAGGTGGTGTGAAGGATCTTGGAAACATCATGGTTGTTCCCCCAAATAATCCGCGTTGCATTGGGGCGGCCATTCTCATCGGGAAAGACCTGCGTTCGCAGTCCCGTCCGCAGGTCATAGATGTGGACTTCGTTGTCGAACCAAATTCCTGCCGCGACCACCGTTTCATCGGGACTGAAACTGAGGTATTCAAACCGTTTGTCGGGCACTCTGATATGCAGCGGGTCCGAGTCCAAGTCATCGAGGTTGATCACCGACAGTCCGCGACCGTGCTGAAACGAAGCGAGTTTTGTCCCGCTTTGGGACCAAACGCAGGTTATCCAACCCGATTTGTCAAATGGGCCGTAGCTTTTGATTTTCTCTTTCGTTTCGTTGTCCCAGAGCGTGACGAGGCCATCATCACTGGTCGTGGCGATCAATTTCCCATTCGGCTGGCATCGAACGCAGGAAATCTCCGCATCGTGCCGAGCGGCCGAGTCTTTCAGTTCTCCCGAGATTGAATCATAGAATCGCAATCTGTTTTCGCCCCCGACGACGATGGTGCCACCGTCGGAACTCCAATCCGCCGAAAAGGCGTCTTCGGTGTCGGGAAGGAGGAGGCCATCTTGGCGCGAGACGGCACGCGCGAAGTCCCATTCCCAGCGTTTGAGTCCCTCCACCTCCGAGGCGTCCGACCAACGATTCACCGTCTCCCGAATCGTGCGTCTGGCTCCGGGCAGGTCCACCAGTTCGCTAATCCGTCGCATCTGGGAGAAGTAAAGCGTACGCACGTTTTGTTTGCGTTGTTGCTCTGTCGCTTCAAGTGCCCGAGCTTCCTGGCTGCGAGCTTCGCCCATCGCAGAAAGCGCAATCTCGGTCTGATGTCGGGCCTCAACTGCTTCTCTTTGAGCCTGCTCAGAAATGTCGCGGGCCGCGGTTGCTTCGCGCCTGCGGTTCTCAGCGGTCTGAAGCGCATCGTCCGTTCGCACTCGCAACTGCATCTGAACCAGTCCCATCGCGGCGCCACCGAATCCGACAACAACCAGCAAGAAAGCGATGCCGGCGAGCGCCGCCGCGAGCCCTCTGTTGCGCCGCGACCAGCGAGTCAACTGTTCGAAGGATGAAACGCGTCTTGCGAGGATGGGCTCATCGTTCAGGAACCGCAAGAGGTCTTGGGCGAGATCGTTTGCGGTTTGGTAGCGAGTCTCAACCTCCTTCTCGATCGCTTTCAAGACGATGGTTTCCAAGTCCCTTGGAACATCCGGATCGACCTGTCGCGGCATCACTGGCGGCACTTCATTGATCTTGTAGATCAACTTCAATCGATCACCGGCGTCATGGAGCGGCCGTTGGAGCAGCAACTCGTAGAGCGTGACTCCCAACGCATAGACATCGGCCCGTGGGTCACAGGACTCCCGAAACCGTTCCGGCGACATGTAACGCAGAGTTCCGACGTAGTCGCCGGTGTGGGTCAGACCATCGGCGTCTTCGGTTTTCGCCAATCCGAAATCGGTGATCCAGACGATGCCATCCCGATCCAGCAGCAGATTGGACGGCTTGATGTCACGGTGGATCACGCCTCGGTTGTGCGCGTAGCTAAGTGCATCGGACGACTGGATTCCGATTCGGGCGACCGAACGATAGAAGTCGGACTTATCAGAGGTGGAGCTTTCCGGCACGCGCGCCCGGACCATGCTGCTGCTCGAATCGCTGGTGACGTTGTATGACGATTGCGAGAGAGCATTTGTGCTTGTGCGAGTGAGGTGAAGTCGTCGTGATTCACCCTCGGAGCCTTCTCGGCTCAATTCTTCGATCACCTGATCCAAGCCTTGTCCTTGGATCAATTGCATTGCGTAAAAGAAACTCTCCCTGTCTTCACCGACCTCGAACACGGGCACGATGTTGGTGTGGTGCATTCTCGCTGCGGCACGCGCTTCACGCTGGAATCGAATGCGGGCCGACTCGTTGTTTCGGAAAGTGTCCGGAAGGACCTTCAACGCCACGCGGCGACCAAGCGATTGCTGTTCGGCCTCGTAAACGACACCCATTCCACCCCGACCGATCTCAGCGATGATTTGGTAGTCGCCGATCGCCTCGGGCAAATGCTCTTCTACCGGTGCTGGCTCGAATTCATCAACTTGCAGATCCTCCATGATGACGAGCGTCGGAAACAGTTCTCGAATCTCATCGGCAAGGTCCGGCTGTTGCTGACAGTATTCATCAATCGAAGGCGCATCGCCGTTTTGGCTGCGTAGCAGGAACTCATCGACAAGCTTGAGAATGCGTTCGTCGTTCGACATCATTGTACCGCCGGAGGCGTTCGATCTACTTGGCGTCTTTGGTCAGGCCCGGCATCTGTTCCATGAACTGCTTCAACCGTCGCAGCGCTTTCAGGAATTTCATGCCGACTTCGGCTTCGCTCAGGCCCATGACAATGGCAGTCTCTTTAAACGAAAGCTGTTCAAAGTGTCGCATCGCCAGAACCTCACGGTCCTCCGGGGCCATCGTGTTCAAGATGGATTGAAGCTTGATCTTTCGCTCTGCCCGAATGGACTCGTTTTCGAGTTCGGTGATATTGCCGATTAACTTGGACGCCAGTGCGAACGATGTTGTCTGTGGCATGCGACCACGGTGAAGGGTGACGTCCATGCCGTCAGTCTCTGACGACCCGACGTGCTCCTGGTGTAATTGCGAGAGTCTTGTTGCAGCGAGCCCGCGCAACCAGACGTAGAACGATCCGCCGTCGGTCGTCTCGATCTCCCGGATCAGATGTGCCGCGTCACCGAACGTGTCCTGGACGATCTGCTCGACTGAAACCACGCGTTGCAAACGCGTATCCATATACAAATCCACGGTCCGCAGAAGCCGCGGCTCGCAGGCCCGCAACAACTGATTCAACGCGGATTGGTCGCCGTTGCGTGCTTGCTCGATCAACTCGGCGGTGACTTTGGTTTCTGTCATGTTCGATAGGATGGTCTCTTGGAGTGGTTCTCACGATGTTGTCAAAACTGTTGCGACGCATGAACTCGGGATTAGAGCACGGATCGGTTTCGGCTGCGGGATTGAAACGTCGATGTCATTCGTTACCGATCTCCAAAATCACCGTCCGTTTCGAGC
Organism: Planctomycetota bacterium; assembly: GCA_039821165.1. Classification (GTDB taxonomy): domain Bacteria; phylum Planctomycetota; class Planctomycetia; order Pirellulales; family Pirellulaceae; genus Stieleria. The sequence goes on from JBCBOT010000051.1 coordinate 20,569, forward strand.
GACTTTACCCAACGGAGAACTTCGGCGACGGGTTCGATCAATTCAACGGGGATGTATTGTTCCACCTCACCGTGAAAGAAAAGGTCGGTTGCAAGCGGCACGTTGCGCATCATCGGAATGCCCTCCCGTGTCGCCATTTCGCGCATCCGCCTCGCGAGTTCACCCTCCCCCATTGCAAGAATGACGGGTAGCTTTGTTTCGCCCTCTTTGTAGTAGATCGCGATCGCCCGGTGCGTGGGGTTGGTTACTAAAACGGTCGCCTTATTCGTTTGCTGCACGCTCCCTTCCATCGCCATTTCTTGGTGGAGTTGTTTCCGTTTTCCCTTGATGACGGGGTCACCTTCGCTCTCTTTGAACTCCCGTTTCACCTCGTCTTTGCTCATCATCAACTGTTTGGTGTGTTGCCAACGCTGGAATCCAAAGTCGATGGCGGCAATCAGTCCGTACGCGAACGAGGTGAAAATGGCCAAGGTGAACATCAGCGACCCCAGGGCTTTGACCGCGCTGTCGATCCCGCCATGGGGAAGCTTCATCAGCCCCGGAATCGCATCTCGAATCATCAAGAAAATCAGGATGCCCAAGAACGTGACCTTCACAATTGATTTCAAGAACTCGATGAGGTTCTTCATCGAGAACCACTGCTTCGCCTTGTCGAGCGGATTGATCTTCTTCAGTTCCGGCTTCAGCGGCTCAAATACAAAGAGAGCACCGATCTGGAAGTAGTTCACGGAGACACCCACAACCATCACCAGCCCGAGGATCGGTCCACAGATCACAATCAGCTTCGTGATGACCACGCCCAACATCTGTGGAAGCGCTTGGCGGAAGGGTTGGTCGTAAAACAACGCCGGCATGGAGAACATTTCTTTCGTCTGCTCCAGCATCACGTTCCAGAAGATTGCGAAGTAAGCGAACAGAACGATGAGGAGTGCCGTTGAAGTCACATCCTTGCTCATCGCGACCTGCCCTTTCTTGCGGGCATCGCGAAGCTTCTTGCTGGTCGGCTGCTCAGTCTTTTCGCCACTCACTGCAGGAAACTCTCAAAGAGTGCGAGCGAGCCGCGCGACTGCTGCGACTTCTCTCCGAAGTAGTACATCAAGAACGGTAAATAGAAGATCAGTACCGTCATTGCGACCAAGCTCTTGACCGGCATCGAAAGCGAGAAGACATTCATCTGCGGTGCAAAACGATTCATCAGGCCTAAGCCGAATTCGGAGACAAAGACCGTGATCACGACCGGGGCGGCGAACAAAACGATCGTTGCCATCAGGTCATCGACCACACCTAAAAAGAAGCTCGGATACGCGTCGTTGAAGCTCGGGAAGTACTCATCGACAGGCCAAATGACGTAGCTTTCGAACATCAGCGTCATGAAAGCCAGGAACCCGCCACTCGTGTAGAACAGGCAGATAACCGCCTGATTGAGGAAATTTCCCAGCGGCGATGTTTGCTCTCCACTCGCGGGATCCATCGCCGAAGCCATCGAAGCTCCACGCTGATTGTCGATGAAGAAACCGACCCCAAGCGCGACGAAGAAGACTTTGGCGGCAACGAAGCCGATCAGGATGCCGATGACGATTTCTTTGACAATGATCGCAACAATATCAACGCTCGTTTCACCACTCAGGTCCAACGTCGGCGCGACGATCGGATACACCGTGATGCCGAGCGCAAAAAGGATGCTGTTCCTCAGTCGTCCTGGCAGCATCTGATTGGACATGAATGGCACAATGCTGCAAGCCGCCGTCAGGCGGACAATGCAGACGCCGTACTGAAGCAGGAACGAGCGAATGGGCTCCAGGTCCATCATCTCGCTACGTGTGGAATGGCGTCGAAGACGGCGACGGTGTAGTTGAAGATCTCCGCACCGATCCAGTTCATTGCCAGCATCAACGTCGCAAAAACTGCGATCAGCTTGATAGCGAACGCCAGTGTCTGTTCCTGGATTTGGGTCAGAGCTTGTAGCAGGCTCACCAATAGACCGACAAAGGTAGCAACGACGATCGGGATCATCGAAAGCAACAGAATCAAGACTGCTGCCTTGATCGTGTAGTCCAGAATCAATGCCTCAGACATAGGTCAGCACCAGGGCATGGATAAGTCGCGTCCATCCGTCTACCACAACGAACAGCAACAACTTGAAGGGAAGCGAGATCGTCATCGGGGAGACCATCATCATGCCCATCGCCAGCAAGATGTTTGACACGATGATGTCGATGGCGATGAAAGGGAGGTAGATCAGAAACCCGATTTGAAACGCACTCGTCAATTCACTGACAGTAAACGCAGGAACCAAGATCATCATGTCATCGTCAGAGAGCGACGAGTGGCGTTCCTCCGGCCAAAGACGCTTGGCCGAGTTGTAGAAAAAGACTCGTTCGCGCTCGCTGGTGTGTTTCAAAAGAAAGGTCTTCAGTGGAACCTTGGCATCCTCGACCGCGTCGATGATCGACTCGAATTCGGCGGTGTCGACTTCCTGAGCCCGAACGATCTCGAAGGTCTCCTGTGCGACCGGATTCATGATGTGGATGGTCAGAATGATGGCCAGACCATTGATGACCATGTTGGGGGGGATGCTCTGAACACCCAAGGCGTTGCGTATTAGTGAGAGAACGACAACGATCTTGATAAAGGACGTCACCATCAATCCGACGAAGGGAGCTAGCCCTAGAAACAGAAGGATGACGACGAGGTAGAGCGGCTCTGGGAGCGAAACTTCCATCACTTCCACTCCGTGATTCGAACTCCCAGACGGTCACCGATCTGAACCAGTGAGCCACGACCGATTGAAGTACCTCCACTGCGAACCACGACCGGCTGGTCGATCGGAGTCCCGAGTTCAAAGACGTAGCCAGCTTGGATCGAGTCGAGTCGACTGAGCGCCACGTCGACGTTTCCGAGCCCGAACTGAATTGGTATTTCGAGGTCTTTTACCTCCACCATTTCAGTAACCGATCCGGCTTCTGCAGTCTCCGAATCGGGCTCGGGATCGTTTGCGGCGGGATCGGACATGGATTCGGTTCCCAGTGACGTTTTCGGAGAAATTCAAACTCTCAACAGTGGAAACGCGAGTTGAAACAGCGGTCTGCGCGAGGTGAGCGTTTTTTCGGGAACTCGCTTGGAATCGGAAAAAGCCGCCTGCTAAGCCTTTCCGTATTGAAAGAGTTTCGCCGCAATCATCGACAGCAGACCGAGGTCCTGAGGGGCGTCCTCGGTGATTTCGAGATCGTCGACGTACTCCTGCTCGACGAGTTCCGCGGTGTCTTTGGCTTCGGCATCGCTCTGAATCTCCTCCATGGTCTGCACGTGTTGGTGATAGTCGATCACGCTGGTCCGGAATTCAACTGTCATGGTGTTCCTTGTTTTGGATCTGGGTCGGTCATTTTTAGTGTGGGGAGCGATTCGCATTCCAAGCGACTACACTGCGCGCCATCTTCGGATTGAGCCGATCTGCTATCCTTCCAAGAGATGCCAAAACGCATTCCACCGAACTCCACTTTTCTGCGGATCGCATGAACTCGGATAGCGACCATGAACTTCGGCTGATGGCCGCCGTCAACGAGTACACCGAACGTGCACAGTTCGGCGACTCTCCGAGCATCGAGGAGTATTGCGAACGACATCCGGACCTGGCGGAAGAGTTACGGGACCTTCTTGGTGTTTTGGACGTGATGGAAGACTTGCGTCCTTCCACCGGGGATCGTCAACTCGAGGTTGATTCGGACGTTCCCGACCAGATCGGCGACTATCGCATCATTGGCGAAATCGGTCGCGGAGGCATGGGCGTGGTTTATGAAGCCGAACAGATCTCCCTGGGGCGACGCGTTGCACTCAAAGTGCTTCCACAGAGACAGCTTCACGCCACAAATGCGAGAGTGCGTTTCCAGCGTGAAGCGCGTGCGGCGGCGAAGATGCACCACACCAATATCGTTCCGGTCTTTGAGGTCGGAGAGAAAGACGGGCACTTCTTTTACGCAATGCAACTCATCGACGGTCGTAGTCTCGATGAAATCATCGCGGAGTTTTTGAAAACGGGACACGCCCCATCACACTCCGAACTTTCGAATCTGTCGCGGGTCCTGGCCCTCTCGAACGACTCCGGTTCCTCGAGCAATGCATCCGTTCGGCAAACGCCGGTCTCATCCACAAGTGGTTCTCACAACGGTGCGTTCTATCGAGGTGTTGCACATGTTGGCCAACAGACCGCAGAAGCTCTGGCGTATGCGCATCACCGAAACGTTGTTCATCGTGACGTCAAGCCATCAAATCTCTTGTTGGACAAGCATGGATCTACTTGGGTGACGGATTTTGGGCTGGCAAAATTGCTCGAAGCCGAAGAACAACTTACCAATACAGGGGATCATTTAGGGACACTCAGGTACATGTCGCCTGAGCGCTTTAGAGGCCGGTGCGATGAGCGCGCCGACATCTATTCACTTGGTGTGACGCTGTACGAGATGGCGACGAAGCGACCCGCGTTCGAATCGGCCGATCGTGCGAAGCTCACGTACTTAATCAGCAATACCGATCCGCGGAATCCTCGTTCGATCGATCCGTCGATTCCGCGTGACCTCGAAACGATCATTCTCAAAGCGATTCAAAAAGAGCCCGCTGAACGATTTAGTTCAGCCGAAGAAATGGCTGGCGAACTGACTCGTTTTCTGAATGATGAACCCATTCGATCTCGGCGAACGACATTGATCGAACAGTCTTTGCGATGGGCACGCCGAAATCGAGCGCTCGCCGCTTCGCTCGTCAGTGTTGCGAGCTTATTGTTGTTGCTCGGCATTGCAGGACCTGTCATTGCATTTCGACAGGCGGAATTAAGGTTACGGGCGGAGCAAGCGGTGACGCGGGCGGAGTCCGCCGAAGTCATCGCAATCAACAAGAGCCGAGTCGCCGTTACCGCGAGTCGAGAGGCCAGAAGTGCAGAATTGGAAGCACAGAACCAACGTCTGGTCGCCGAAGAGGCGCTGAGGCAGCAGAGGTTGGCACAACGCGACGCGAATCGGCAACGTGCAAAGTATGTTCGCAATCTCTATTTTAGTGAGATGAACCGAGCGGGTGCTTTGCTTCAGGAAGCTCGTGGAGTGCTACGGGTCCGTGAGATTCTCGACCGTTGGCGTGGTGATCCACAAGTTGCGGACCTTCAGGGATGGGAGTGGTCTTTCTTGGAAGGCGCCGTGAGTGGCCAGGCCTATCGACTGGAAAGATCCGATGGCGCAAAAGCGGTCGAATGGAGTCCGGATGGAAGCAAGATCGCGTTTCCCTCATGGAGTTTGTCTTCGGACAACAAAACACGGCGGTGGACCATCCGCATCGAGGACGCCGAGAGTGGCAAGCTGGTCGGAAAGGTCGATGGACACCCGGTGCCGATTTCTGAGATTCGATGGCACCCAAACGAAGCACAACTCGTCTCCATTGGCTATGACCGCATCGTTCGCATTTGGGACATCGACGCGTTTCAGCAACTGCGCGAGTTCGGACCCTACAGTCGGGGCGTCGGCACGGGGGCTTGGTCGCCGACGGGTGACCGGCTCGTATGGTCGGTCGATGGTGAGGGGGTCATTCTGTTGGACGCGACCACCGAAGGGTCTCAGCCTGAGCTACTTCCAGATTCGCCGACGTTTGTTCGGTCCCTTCAGTTCAGCCCGGACGGGACGCACCTCGCGTCGGGTGTTTGGTTCAACCATGAAGTCAACGTGTATTCGATTCAAGAGCGAATCAATGCTGGTGAATTCACGCCACGTGTGAACAAGCCGTGCACGGCGATTATCTGGCGAGACGGACACCGAGTCGCGTATTTGCTGCACACAACACCCTCCGGACGCATTGATCTTTACCGGCCCGATGGCGAGTTGATGCGCAGCTACTACGGACACACTCGCTGGGCAGTCGCGATCGATGTGATGCGAGACGGTTCAGGATTTATTTCGGGCGGTCGCGACGGCAATGTGTTCGTTTGGGACATCCGGCAAGGTCGACCCCACAAGCAGATTGTCGAGCACACCAGTGAGATCAGCGTGGTGAAAGTCAGCAACGACAACCGTTTTGCGGCGAGTGTTTCCAATGATTCGATTCAGCTTTGGGACACCCAATCTCAACACACTCGTCTTGATCTGTTCGACCCCGAGGTCGGTATCGTTGCACGGCAACGTCGGGTGACGGGTCTGTCTTGGGAACCGACCGGAGCACGCTTGGCGGCGTCCGGTTTCGAATCGATGGGACGAGTATGGGACCCCGTCAATCGCGAGGTGCTTCACAAAACCGGCACCCACGGACCAGCTTGGTTTGCGGCATGGCACCCCACTCTTCCGACCATTGCTTTCGGTGGGGGAGGTTTGATGTTCATGGACTCTCAATCGGGGGCAGTCAAAAAGACCGAGATGAACGCTCAGTTTCTGAAATGGAACGCGGATGGCACGCGGTTCGCTCGAATGCTCCCTGAAAACGGTCACCGCATCTACGTGCATTCCTTTCCAGATCTGGAGGTTCTCGCGGAGTTTCCGTGCGAGCCTGAGGCCTTTGCTTGGCACCCAAGGGTCGCCGATCGTCTGGCGTTGATCAACGCGAAAAACCGTCACCTCGTGATCGTCGAGGGTACCGAAGTTCGGGTCGAGATGATTGCTCCCCCGGTCATCTCTCGAGCCATGGACTGGAGTCCAGACGGCTCCAAACTGGCGATCGGGTACGACGACGATCGAGTGCGGGTTTGGGAAGTCGAATCAGGCCAACTTTTGAATGTGGAATTGCGGCACAGCAATCCGGTCAACGCGGTCGCGTGGAACGCCGATGGTTCAAGACTTGCCAGCGGAAGCACCGACGGGACACTGCGTCTTTGGGAGACGAGCGAATGGCATCAGACGATCACGCACCGAACGAGTGGTACGGGGGTTACCGCGCTCGCGTGGAGTCCCGATTCATCAAAGATTGCCGTGGGCGATGAGGGAGGCTTCATCACCATTTGGTTTCCCGGGGCTTCGATGTTTGCCGCTAGCGAGGCCAACGAATCGCCGCAACGGTTGGGAAATCATCGCCACTACTTGCAACGGCGGTTCCAAGCGATTCTGAACAAGCCGCACGCGGTCGCTAAGGATTCCGGTTCAGCTCCCGAGTCCGTTGAGCCGATGCTCGTTCGTTCCGAAGTTGCGCGACGTTTGGTATCGGAGCAGTGGTGCTGGAACGATTCGGTGCGGCTTTCTGAGGGTATCAACACCGAGCACAATGAAGACGCACCGTTCGTCACGGCCGATGGATTGCAGCTCTACTTCAATTCGGATCGTCCGGACGGCAGCGGCGGATACGACCTCTACGTTTCACGCCGAGAGACCGTCGAAGACGACTGGGGGCCGCCGTTAAATCTTGGCGAATCGATCAACTCGCCGGGCAATGATCAAGCCGCGTTTGTGACGGCGGATGGACTCTCGCTGTTCTTTTGCTCCGACCGTGACGGGGTTTACGACCTCTATGAGGCAAGGCGGCGGTCAAGTGGCGAGGAGTGGGGGATGCCTAGGCCGTTGCCTCCGCCGATCAACTCCAGCAGCGTGGATCTGGAACCCACCCTCTCTTCGGATGGTCTGACGTTGTTGTTTTGCTCAGGGAGAGAGCCCAAACATCAAGTGTGCGACATGATGATTGCCCGTCGGGAGTCTTTGAAGGACGATTGGTCGCCACCTAAAAACCTGGGCCCCTGGCTTAACTCGGCCGAGTGGCAGGGCTCGCCGAAACTGATGGGCGATGAAATCGGCAGCACGTTGATCTTTCATAGTGCGGACGGACCGAGAATAAGCTCTCGCACCGGCGCCGCGGGAACCTTCGCGACGCACGAACCACTTCCCTCCGGAGACGTCATTTACGGGGCGTTTTCCTTGTTTCTCTGGAAAGATGGCCGCACGCTGTACTTTCGTCGCACAGACACTGAGACGGAAACTCATGACCTTTGGTTTTCGATTCGTCAACGGAAAGAGACGATCCCAACACGTTAACGTTGGTTCCCGTCGGAGTTGGTTTTGCGTGACTCAGCATTGGCTTTCGCGATGGTCAGTAAGTGCACTAACACGTCGACATTCAACTCCAGCTCGTCAATCCTTTTCCCAATTGTGACGATCGCATCGTGAGTGTCGGACTGAGTCATTCTCCGTCGCGGGACGAATCGTGCTGCCGGGACGTGACGATCCACCATGTCCAGGAACTGTTCGATCATCTCGTCGTCGCCTGAGAACATGGTTTGACCGAGTTGGCGCAGTTCGACGACCAACTCAAACTGTTTCTTGGCTCGATTGCGGATTCCAGCCCGGGTGCGACTCGCACGCCCCTTGCTCACGTAGACGCCGCGATGACGACCACCTCGCGAGACCCCGTTGGGGGCGTTCCTCCGTGCGGCCAAGGCGGCTTCGAGCACGGACTGGATGTCATTGCTTGGATTGCGGTTGATGAAGATCCGTTGGCCGTTGCGTTCGGTTTCAGGAAGCGTTGATGCCGCCTTACTGTTGGCGATCTGCTGGTCACGCAGATCGGCTTGCGCCCACTCGATGACTAGTTGAATCTTTCTGGAACTCAAGTTGTCGGTGCCATTCAAGTGAAAATCTCGGGCGGCCGCTTGCATGATTTCCTCACCAAATGAGGTTCTCAGGGCGTTGCGGAATGCCCGATTCGTTCGAGCATTCGTGAGCGACCAGATGAACCGACTTGAGCCGTCTTTGATTCCCTTGCCGCTCAGAATGATACGCTTTGACTCCGTCTCGGTAGCGATCCGTATGAACTGCTCGATCGTTGGTTGCTTACCTCTCATCGCGATCAAATCGTTTGGTTGACGGTGGCTCACCCTGTCCGGCGGCTCACCCGGTGGACAACGGACTGCTACTTGAAATGTGAGACGAAACTCACTCACTCGTTTGGTGATGCTCCCGCCGATCGCTAAACCGCTTGATTCGGGCCGACGGGCATCTCAGCCTGAATCTCCGCGCCTTTGCGACGGATGTCCAGGTCCGCACCGAGATTCATCTCCAGGCTGTCGACCTCGTCTTTCAAATCCCGAATTTGAGAGAGCCACGCGTCGGTCTGTTGATCGCTGAATCCTTCCACCTTTTGTTCGAGACGTTCGAGCATGACCGACATCTCGAACAATCCCCACTTTTTGGCGGCCTTCTTGAGTGCGTCCGTTTCACCGACTTCCTCAACGTTCCTCGCGTTTCCCATCTTCATTTGGTCCATCAACGCATTGAACTTATCGAAGGTCTTTTGAGGGATTCCTTTCTTCAGCGTTTCACGACGCGCCTCCAGTGAACCGGCTTTGTGGCTGCCTTTCAAAAAGTTCAACGAGTGTCCCAAGCATCGATATTGAGCTTTGTGTCGGTTGATGATCTTCTTCGCCCATCCGCTCGAGTCGTCCGCGTGCGTCCCCTTCCCATAGAACGATGGCATTCCCTTCGTCTCCCATTTCATGAAAAGCTCATCCGGTTTTCCAGGTAACGGATTGAGGCGGTCAAACAAGAGGCATCCGCCACCGGACGGCATCTTTCCGCCATAGTCCTCAATCCCATACTGGGCACCTTGTTTATTGATTTTTCCCGCCAACATTCCCGCGAGGCCGGTATTCTTGAAGTTGGCTTTTCCGCTGCCACTTCGTTCGTTGAAGTGTGTCGAGGCGCGGCCGTAAGTGTTGTTCGAGCTTTTCAGAAACTTAAAAAGCTTGCCGTTTGGGTCTTTGACGACCATTGAGCCTTTCGCCATCATCGCGATTGGCCGCGTCGCGCCGGTTGCCTTGTTGTTATCCGCCACACCTTTGGCTTGCATGTACCAGGACAACGCACGAGTGGACTCGAGATTAGGCTTGATGGTGTGATCTCCGACCTTGATCGGGCCACCTTGGTAGTCGTCGCCTTGTGATTCGATTTGCTTTGCGATCTTTTCGCCCATGTGGATGTATTGCATCATTTGGTTTCGGTCGATGCGTTTGTCACCGCCAAGGTGTTCATGCAACGCAAACATGGCGTCTTTAACGGTGCCTTCCTGAACCAATGAGTCACCCGCTTTCAGTGTGAACTTGATCTTTGTATTCATCACGCTGTTCTCGCTGGGGCTCCCGAGATCAGCTCGCGCCCGTTCCATCTGGTTTTTGGTCTCGACCAATCCGTCTCGACAGACATCAAGACCCGCGGCGATTGGGGCGAGGAACCCTGTCACGGTCAAGGAGACGCCATGCTGGACACCCGAAGTGAGGCCGCCAAGAGCACCTCCAATCGCACCGGCGACAAGACCGCCCAATCCGGCGAAAAATGTCCCAACCCCGTTTTTGCCGACTTTTGAGGCTGCCTTTGCACCCTGGTAAGCACCACCAAGAAGCCCCGTGACCGTCGAAAGAACGGTTCCCGCAGTGCCCGCGACCGCCCCCGCAACGCCTCCAACCACTGCGCCAATGCAACCGAGGCCGACCGCCCCGGCCTTTTGATACCACGTGTTTTTGGTGTGGTTGGCGACTTGGTCTGGGGACTGCTGCCCCTGCCTGATTTTTACACCGGCACCCGCGAATTGTTTGGTAATGACCGTGGCGTTGGCCCGATCCGTTTTCGTTTGTTGGATCAACTTGTTTTCGAGAGAGTCGTTGCGATTCGAAATCGTGCTTTGCATCATTCGAGAGATGCCGAGGTCTCCACTCATTGTTCTATTCCTGTGTTCTCGTTTGTGTGTGATTGAGACGGTGTTACACCCGCAACACGCCAGCCATTTCTGCTTCGAAATCGATCGGTTCCGATTCGTCCAGTTCCCCCGCAACGAACGCGTACCACGACATCGCGACGGCCGAAAAGTAGCTCGCGGTCAACGTCAGGATCTCTCCGGTGAGGCCCTCCATCGGAACGCGGTAGGCGATGATGACTTCACGCGTCGCCGAATTGACGCCGAGGGTCGCGTCGGCGGTTCCCGACCAGAGGACGTTGGCTTCGAGGAGTCCCCGGTAGATTTCCAGTTCGCGGTCTTCCGGAACCACTCCGAGAGACGCGTACATCAGCAACTCTTCTTTCTCAGTTCGGTTGAATTCGGCGAACGTCAATACAAAGTCCTCAATCACGATTTCGACGGGACTCTCCCAGGTGTCGTCCACTTCGATCTCGAGGTGCTTGGCGAATTCAACCATCAGGGTTTTGAAAGAGGGGGCCATGTTCTCGCGTTCCTCTGCAGACGAAAGGTTCTTCTTCTTAGTTTGATATTTCGAATTCGGAATTTGGAATGTTGTTCCCAACTCCGCTTTCTTCTTCGAAGGATTCAGAGAGGTTCTGCGTGGAAGCCGAAAGAGTTCTTGGTCGAGTGGACGGCTACTGGCGTTGGAACCAAGGACTGCGAAGAAAGAGTCCGGTAACGACTAACCCGATGGTCAAGTGTGCGAGGGCCGCGAGTCGACTGGAGTCGCTCTTCACGAGAGTTGTGACGAGAAGGATCACGCTGAGCACGGTCGCCGCGATGAAGCAGTATTTGGAAAGCTTGCTGGCAGACATCGAATGGTGAGGTGCCGTTGACCCTATGGACGAATGAAGTTCACGAACAAGCTGTCCATCGCGCCTTGGCGGCTTGAATAATCCCCGGCACTGCTACCCTGCCGGAAGGCGAGATACTTTTCCCACCATGCCACCGAATTCACAAAGCCTTCGAGTCTCTCGAAGAAACCTCGCAGATCGACTTGGTCGAGGCGATGGCGGCTGGCCAACCAAAAGCAACCAGAATCCCAATCCAACGAAAGCGATGCCCATTGGTCACGAAGCGCGGCCAAATTATGCTTTAAGAGTCCATCGCAGAGAGAGTCCTGCTCGGCTTCGTCCGTTGGTAAATCTGCGAGGCGCGACCGCAGAAGGATGTCGTTGCTAGTGAGGGCAATAATTTCGACATCCAGCCCGTCATCAAAGACGATTCCGTAGACGCCCTCGTCATCCGCTTCCAACGAGTCGAGTTGTAGTTCATCGCGGATAGCGGCAATGAAATCGTGGAGTTTCATCGGGACGAGAGCTCTGGTGTTTTTGCCTCCCCGATGTGCGGGGAGGCAACGGTCAGCGTGAGGTTAGGCCCAAATCTTGCTAGCGACTTGAGCTTCGTTCTGTTGAATCTCTTGCAACGTTTGAGCCGCTTTTTGCAGGAACTCGCGCGCCGCATCGACGACTTCTTGTGAGTCCTGTACGGTGTGCTCGGCTTGGGCGGTCACCGCCGCTTGCTCGCGTTCAAGGGCTCGGGCTTCGCCGGCTTGCAGGTCGAACGTCGCCGAGATCATGCTGCCCACACCGCCGATCATCTGCGATGCGGCTTGGCCAACGTAGGTTGCGTTTTGCGAATACTGCATCAGCCGACCGGCTTGAGCATCATTGGCGTCGAGTTGGTTGATTTGTTCCTTATTCGCCTGACGTTGCTTTTGCACGGATGCTTTGTCGCTAGCGGCACGCGTTTCCGCACTGTGTTGCCGACGGAGCAACTTCTGTTGCTTTTTCGTTTCGGCACGCGTGTCCGCAGCTTTCTGCTTGCGACTCGCGTTGCTGCTCTTGATTTGCTGCATTTGCTCCTTGGAAGCTTTGATTTTGCTCTTCAGCTTTTTGCTGGAGGCCGCAGCTGACTTTTGTGTCTGCGCCTGAGTTGCCGCGAGTTGCTTGTTTTGCGTTTGCAGTTTCTGTCGTTGCGAAGCGTTGCCTTTGGTGAGCTTGCCTGCTTGCGCGACCTTGTAGGAGCTGTAGCCCGCGGACCCCATGCTGATGGCCCCGCCGGCGATTTGCATACCGCCGGAGATCATGGCGGACGTGAATGCCGCTTTCGCGGCCGCTCGGATCTGGCTCGCTTCGGCTTTCATCGACGCAACCTGCGCGTCGCGATCCGCCGAGCGAGCCTCCTTGCCAGCTTGCTTCAATTGAACGCCCGTTTCGTGGAGCAACGACAGGATTTGTGTGAAGCTGTAGTCGACGTTGGAACTTGCGGCTTGAAATTCGGCTTTGGTAAAGCCCAGCACCGATTTGGGAGCGGGAATGGTCGTTTTGTTGAAGTTGTCCGTTTTCCAGGTTCCGTTGTCGGACCGGTACTTAGCGACTTCGACGTCAAACGCCTGCTTGTCGGCTTTCGATGCCCACTGGACTTCACCCGCCTCGTCGGCGTGGTACAAGGCTTGGAGCTGGTTGATGTTGGTAACGTTGAGCTGTGTCATGGTTTGATTCCTGATCGTGAATTGTGATCGGTGATGTATTCTTTGCACGCTGTGTCGTGTCAGTGCGTATTCGCGTTTGGATACGCAACTCAGTAGGCTTGTCTGCGTGACTTGGCTGACCGTTTAGCGGCTACGCCTCTTCCATGAGTTCGACTTCTTCGAAATAGTCATCCACGCGTGATTCCGCGATCGACAACAGCAGTTC
>JBCBOT010000052.1:0-33623 GCA_039821165.1 Planctomycetota bacterium
GCAACGACGGTCTCGGCCCCTGGCAGGACGAAGAGATGCAGGCGGCGCTGCAGTACGCTGTTCGCGAAGGCCGCAGCGTCATCCCCGTCGTTCTTCCCGGTGCCGCCGCCAAGCCTGAACTTCCCCTCTTTCTCTCGAATCGCACCTGGGTCGATTTTCGAGAGGGGTTCACCTCACCGCTGCTCGACAAATTGGTTTGGGGCATTACGGGCATCAAAGCGACAAGCGTCAAGCCGGACGAGAGTCCGAAGGCGATTCGGGCGAATGCGGCGCAAGTTTGCGATGAGAAATTGGCTTATCTGCAAGAGCAACGGGACAACGCTTCGGTAGACGTGGATCTCGATACTCTCGAAAGGCGTATCCAGGAATTGCGGCAGCGAGTAGCAGAACACCAATCGCCTACTGTTGCACTCCCCGACAACAGCAACCGCTCCATTTCAATCGGGGGCAATTTGACCGGTGGAGCGGTGGTCCTGGGGAACAACAACGTGATTTCACTCAAGTTCACCCAGACGACGCTCCCCTCGCCCAGCAGTGTTGAGATCAAACTCGAACTTGAGGCGCTACGATCTCTGCTTCAAAACCTTCGATCGGACAACGCGAAAAAGATCGACCGCGCGATCGAGGATGCTCAGGACGAAGCATCCCGACCAGAACCCGATCACGATGAGATCGGATCTGCGATTGAACGGGCACTCAAGTATGCCGAGCAGGCTTCGGGTTATGCTGATCAGCTCAGCGAGCTCCAAGGCCACGTCACCAAGATCACCGCTTGGCTTGGAAGTCACTGGAACAAACTATTGACCATTGTCGGTTTGACGACCTGACTGGAGGTGCAAGGAAGACGATTACCTGCGTCACAATCCCGGTCGGAAGCGTCGCTTCGGTTCGGTCGGTTGTCGATTGCTTCGGCGTTCACGAAATTGCTGGTAGACGCCCGCTTTGCTTGTGGTGATCGCGAGGCCGACGCCGAGGCACGCCAGGCCGGAGGCGATCGGCCAATTGAAAAGTCGCCATGTCGTGGCGTCTCGAGAGGACCAGCCCAGAAGCAATACGAACGCGATCGTGTGGATCGCAGAAACCAACAGCCAACCGCTACGACGAACGAGAGAGGCATAGCCGAATGTGACGCACGCCACCAAGGCGGCGGAACCGAGTGGCCACGTTTGATCGCGGGCTAACGACTCGACGCAACTAAAAGCCGAACCGATGATGACGAGTGACGCGGCACCATGTCGAAGCCATGTCGCGAGTGGCGTGTCGAAGACGGCGCCGAGTATCAGCATCGAAAGAATCGAGAACACCCCCGCGCCGAGCCGCCAAACGAATTGCTGGTCGTAGTCTTCGCCAACAATCACCAACGTCATCGCGACGCTCGCCGCGAACGCGAGCCACGCCCAATCGGAATCCAGGTTACGAAGCGTGACCCCAAGCGCCAAACCACTTACGACGGCCGCGATCATCCAAGACTCCAGTCCGTAGGCTTCGGCGGCGCGAGGAAGCTCCGCCGTGCCACTCAACAAAAGCAACGCGGAAGGAATTCCGAGGGGCGCGTATCGGACTCCACGAAATGAAAGCCACGCATACATCACGAGACAAACGGACAGGCAAGCCGTCCAGGAGGAGCCGAGATACAGTTGCAGATCGGCGCGAATGGGCAACCATGTATCCCCATGGTTGGACAACCCGCACAGCAACAACCCGGGTGTCGAAAACACGGCGGCCCGTTGAATTGATTCGTTGCCGGTGCCGAGACCGCATTCGGCGATGAGAAACAGGACGACGGCACCAATCGGAAGCAACAGAAACGGCTCAAAGTTGGACGCGACTCCGTAGAAGCCGAAGGACATCCAAACAGCGTGGGCGCGAATGCCGGCAAGCACGATGAGCACGAAAAACGCAGCGAGCGGAAACAGCGGCCAGCTCCAAGGTGTTCCGTTTTCCTTGGTCGAGTCGATGCCGCGACGGACCGCTGGGGTCAGCAATAAGAGTGCCGCCGCGATGGCCATGCTGAATTGCATCGCGCCCCAATTCGCAATCGCATCGTTTCGAGACGCGACCGCATAGCCCAAGCCATTTGGGATCCCGATCAAGACGGCGAAATGCGCGTAGAGCGCGATCGAGTACCAAAACCCAAGTCGTAGTCGGGTGAATCGCTTGACCGACTCAAGCACGATCACAACGAGTGCGATTGAGCCGAGGGAAAAGCCCATCGCGGCTTCACGATTGCTGATGCAAAGCTCATCGAAACCCGTCGTCATTGCCGCCAAGCTGATCAGCACCACGATGAAAATCGAACGTGCATCTTGCCAGACCTTTGCGATGCGAACGACGGCGATGCAAACGAACGACATGAGGACCGTGTACATGGCCAGGCCGCCGGTCATTGTCACCGACTTGGCGAGCACATCACCACTAGAGATGGCAAGGCTTTGGCAACCGTAAATGACCAGCAAACAACTGATCAGATAGAACGGGTTTTGGGTGTAGAGAAACCTGGCAAACGAAGCATTGGACTGTGCCTCGGTCCGGCCATTCGAACTCGCCTTCTCAGTAGAAGGCATGTCAAGAACGGAAAGCTCCCGTTGCTCCGGATCTTGCTCCCTGTCTCCTTCAATCCCCATGACCGACTCCTGTTTGAGAGAAGACCGGTACCGCTGGAAGAAGGCGCGTTCACTCGCCAGAGACCTCGACGATCGTCAGGGGACGACACGTGTTGCTCGCATCCCTCTCCGACGGCAACGGCAGAACAGAACGCGTCTGGTCGACGTCAGCGATAGCGAATACTACGGGACGCTCAGAGAGTCGGTTCGCTCGTCCCGGCTGGGTCAGTAAGCTCGGCACTCATGTTGCGTGCTGTGAGCTTACTCCGGGACGAGCGATTCGACGCCGCGGCGGTCCGTCCTTGGAAAGCCGCGGATGAAATCGCCGGTCGCTTGTTTAGCGACGCGTAGCCGTTTGGCCGCGTGCGGCGAGTTGAAAGTGTCCGTACAGGGTTTGGTTTTGACGAACGATGTAGAACTTGGCTCGCGGACCCGACCGCATCTCCGGGTGGTCGAGAATGCCAGCGAGGTCACCCATGGAAGCGGTTTGCCATCCGTGAATGCCGAGCAGAATGTCGCCGACTTGGATTCCTTGCTCGGAAGCCGCCGAACGGGGACGTACCGAGGTGATGTACAGTCCGCCACGGTAAGGCGTCTGCATTCGATTGTTCAGCCGGCTCATTCCGGAGTTCGAGACGGGTTTGGCCCGGATACCGAGCACGGCCCAAGCGGTGTCGACCGAACCGCCGCCGCCGGACTGTGCCGAGCGTGTCATCGAAAGGGCGAGTTCGAGCTCGTTGCTTCCCCGTTGCACGCCGATCGGCAGCCGCTCACCGGCTTCGGCTTCAAGCATCGCCAGGGCATAGTCGAGATGATCATCAACAGGCTGAGAACCAACGCGGACCACGCGGTCACCCGGCTTCAATCCCTCCCGTGCGGCAGGACTGCTGGCGGAGACATGTGTGATCGTGACTCCATCACCTTCGCGCGGTCCGCCGTTGGTTCGCACGCCCGTTGACATCCGTTGCGAGTTGTATTGATCAATCATCGAGGTGACAATAGCGATTACTTGATCGATCGGAATGGCGAAGGCGATTTGTTGTGCCCCCACTCGCACGGCGACATTCACGCCAATGATTTCACCGTCAATGTTCAAGAGTGGTCCACCCGAGTTGCCCGGATTGATCCCGGCGCTGATCTGGATCAGGTCTTCATAGTCTTGGGTGTCATTGACCGGCACGTCGCGATGCAATGCACTGACGATGCCTTGCGTGCAGGTGTGGATGTACCCATAGGCGTTACCGATCGCGATCACCGTTTCGCCGACCATCAAGTCACTACTTGTCCCTCGCGGGATGGTCTGCAGTGGCTTGTTCGTATTCACTTTGACGAGTGCTAAGTCGTTCCGTGGTCGCGAGGCGATCAGGGTCGCCGACGTCACGGTGCCGTCGTGCAGCGTCACGCGGATGTTGTCGACGTCTTCGACTACGTGGTAGTTCGTGATCACGTATCCGCGGGGATCGATGATCACTCCCGTGCCCATGCCATTGACCTGACGGAACCCTCCGTTGTCACCGGCGCCCACAGAGTTGGTCGCGGTGTTGCGAATCGTCTTCTGTCCGTGCAGGTTGACGACCGACGGGCTCGCTCGACGAATCGCCAGGACGGTGGGCGTCTCGCGGTTGGAGTCCGTCACGCGGGCTCCGGTCACCTGCGCACTGGCAGACTCGCAAAACGCACTTGCGGCAATCAGGGTGCACGCCATTGCGAGCATCCGCGTTCCATTCACGACATTGGAGTGGCAGGAACCTTGGAGCAGAAGTTGGATCGATCGTCGCATAGGTTCCCGAATCCGGTGAGCAGAACTGAATGCGTTTCAGTGGCTCGGAGTTGCGGGGTTCCGTTCCACTGAGAGCCGGAGTGCCCGGCACGAGAATGGGGATCGGAACAACCGGCATGATCCCTTGACGCCTCACCCTGGATGCCGCAAGGTTTACCAGCCTTAACAAGCAATCATCATTTCGAAAACGCACCCTTCTCTCAGACCAGACGCTCATGCCTCGGCACGAGGAGGCTGAAACACGGGAAAAACGGCCTTTCGAAGTTTCACGAGGACGTTTCGCGGCGTCGCATGCCGTCGGTTGCTTGCAGACTCTCGCGGAGGCGATTCCGACACCTCATCGCGAACTCGGCGACGGCTTCGGTTCGATAGTCGGGGTAACTCCACCGATGATGGACCCAACGCTTCGCGGTGTAGTTGAGTGTGATCTCGGCAAAGATCCCGTCTCGAAGATACAGCCGATGGTCCCGATCTTTGGTGGTGGCGAGCACAAGCTTGGCTTGGGTGACGTATCCCGGGTCCAAGTTCACGGGCCGAAGCAACCCGGCGCGCGTGCCATGGAACTCGCGTTCCACGTTGTTGGTCCAAAGTTTCCAATCGGCGAGTGACGCACCATCCACCGGTTCGTGAAAAGCAATCAGAGTTTTCTTCAACTCCGGTCCCATCGTCTCCGCATAATACCCTCCGGCCTCGAATGGCAACGGCTCGCTCTGAAGAAAAACCTCGCCCCACGCTTTCGTCAGCCGTTCGATGGCCGCCTCGCGAAGCTCTGCATCGGCCGAGATGACCGCGCAAAAGCGGATCACCGGTTCCACGGACATCACCTCGGCCACCAGTTACCTCTCGTCTAAACTTGGGAAATCGCGGACGCGCCTATTTTTTGACCCAGCCTTCTATCTGGCAACAGCATGCACCCTTGGATCGCCGAACGCACGACGACTTTTGACTCCAGTGGAATCCGTAAAGTCTTTGACTTGGCGGCCAAACTCGAAAACCCGATCAATCTATCGATCGGCCAACCGGACTTTGATGTGCCGGACTTGGTTCAGGACGCGGCGGTCGACGCGATTCGCGACGGCAAGAACGCTTATTCGCCGACCCAGGGAATCGGGCCGCTCCGCGAAGCCCTCAAGCAAGAGATCGACGCGACCTACGGTCACGAGGACCGCGACCTCTTTGTCTGTAGCGGCACCAGCGGTGGACTCGCGTTGTCGATGCTGACGATGGTCAACCCCGGCGATGAAGTGATCTTTTTGGATCCGTTTTTTGTGATGTATCCCGCATTGCTCAAAATGTGCGGCGGCGTTGCGGTTCCGATCGACTCCTACCCGACGTTTGAGCTTGATCCCGACAAGATTGCGGCCGCCATCACACCGCGAACCAAGATGATCCTGCTCAACAGCCCGGCCAACCCGACGGGGATCACGGCGTCGGCGGAACAGCTCGAAGCGGTCGCGAAATTGGCTCAAGAAAAAGAGATCGCGCTGGTCTCGGATGAAATCTACTCCCGTTTCCAATACGACGGCGAATTCGTCTCTCCCGCACGGTTCAATCCCGACACGATTGTGATCGACGGATTTAGCAAGAGCCACGCGATGACCGGATGGCGAGTGGGCTATGTCCACGGTCCGAGCGAGGTAATGGCGTCGATGCTCAAGATCCAGCAGTATTCATTCGTTTGTGCGCCCCAACCCGCGCAGTGGGGTGCGCTGAAAGCGACGTCGGTTGATCTGAGCCACCACATTGCAGACTACCGAAAGAAACGCGACTTGATTTGCGACCTGCTCTCGGAGCGGTTCGAATTCAATCGCCCCGGCGGCGCTTTTTATCTGTTCGCCAAGGCTCCCGGTAGCAATGGCGGAGAAGCGTTCGTGCACAAGGCGATCGAGCGTGGCTTACTGATCATTCCGGGCAATATCTTTAGCGAAAAGGACTCGCATTTCCGAGTCAGCTTCGCGGCGACGGATGACACGCTGCGAAAAGGCGCCCAACTGCTGAATGATCTCGCGGCGGAGGCGTGATTTCCCCCGCAGGCGGACTATCTACTCGGGACGCCATCTGGGAATGTATACTCGCGACGACGAAAGTTCCGCCGACTATAGCTACCGGAGTAGGGGGTTGGCTCACGTCGAAGAAATGCCGAAATTCACGGAACGTGGTCCGTCAGCGCCTGCTCGATCCAGTCGTAATTCTCCCCCGTAGGCCATTCATCGAGACAACGAAGCCGAGATGATGAATCGACAGCCCGCAGAAATCCGGAGTTTGCTTCAACGAGTGCTCGGTGCCGCCGCTTTGGTGAGTTGTGTTCTGGCAGGTTGCACGGATTCGGGCGGCGGAAACGGGGCCGCTTCGGACATTTCTCCGGACGTCGTTTTTGAGGATCAGGCGGAGACGAATTCACAGCCCGAGCAAGACGTCTTCGACCTCTCGTTCATCGAGCACGATGGCGGCAGGGTGATGATCTCAGACTTCGAAGGCAAACAGAATGTTCTGCTCGTCGTCACCCGCGGTTACTCAGGATTCTCCTGCCCGTACTGCAGCGCCCAAACAGCTCGTTTAATTCGCAATCAGGAGAAGTTTGCCGAGCGAAACACAAAGGTGATCGTCGTTTATCCGGGCGAAAAAGATAAAGCCGTCGAGTTTGTCGACGAAGTCAGCGAGCTAGCGGGCGGATCGACGGAGAACACCCAGCTGTCGTTTGTACTCGATGAAGACCTCGCAACCGTCAAGCGACTGATGATCGAGGGCGACCTCGCGATGCCCGCTACCTACATCCTCGATTCGGAGGGACAGGTCCGGTTTGCGTACGTCGGTCGCACAGCGAGCGATCGCCCGTCGCTCAAAGCGATCTTGGAAAAGCTGGACCAAGTCAACGGTCCGGGGTCATGACACGCACGCTCGATTGGTTTCTCGAATTCTCAGAGACCGAATTTGGCATCCCCCGCGACGTTCTCGAGCGAGCGGCTTCGGCGGCAGAAGCCGAGGACCGATCGTGGCACTATTACGCGGCCGACCGGGGGATCCTTGATTCAGTTCAGGCATCGATCGTACAGACGCTGATCCATCCGCACGACGTCCTCGACGACTACGAATTCGTCGACCTCCTCGGACGTGGAGCGATGGGTGTCGTGTATCGCGCCCGCCAGAAAAGTCTCGATCGAATCGTGGCGATCAAAACGATACTCCCCGGCACTTCGCGCGTGCACGATCGGTTCCGCGTCGAGGCGCAAACCATCGCCAAACTTCAACACCCCAATATCGTCACTCCGTTTGAGTTCTTTGATCGTGACGGCCGCTTCTTCCTGGTTCTCGAGTTGCTTGAAGGCGGTACGCTCTCGGAGCGGTTGAACAATGAGGGGGCGATGTCCGAACGTTTGACTTGGAATTTGATGCTTCAAACGGTTTCGGGCCTGCTGTACGCAAGACAGCACAACGTCGTCCACCGAGACGTTAAACCACAAAACCTGTTCTTACTGGACCGCCCGCCAGGCTCCAGTCTTCCCCAGGGAGTGCCGCTGCTGAAAATCGCCGATTTCGGGTTGGCCGCTTCGATCGAGCGTTCTTCCGAGGACACCAGTTTGACGCTTGAGGGCAACGTCGTCGGGACACCGATCTACATGTCGCCCGAACAAGCCAGCGATTCTCATGTCGACCATCGCGCGGACATCTATGCGTTGGGAGCAACCGCGTGTCACATGCTGGCCGGTGCGCCGATGTACTCGGGCGAATCGCTCATGAAGGTCCTGCTTAAAAAGCAGAACGCCGACCCGAAACGGCTGAACGAAGTGGTTCCAGACATTTCGAAAGAGTCCTCCGAGTTGATCTTCGAAATGATGGCGCGCGACCCGGAGGATCGGCCTCAGGAATATGAGCAGCTGATTGAACGAATCCAACGTTTGTTGAATTCGCCTTCGGAAAGCTCGGCCATCGGACCTCATCGAGAACCAAACGCCGAAACCATCGAGACACCGGCGATCACACAGACGTTGCAGGAACTCGATCCGGGATCTTTGCCGTCTCGCTCGGTTCGCCGCCTCATTGTGGCTTGTGGGGGCGTTGTGATCTTGCTCACGAGTCTCGCGTTTGCATTGGGCTGGCCATCGGTTGGACGGCGTGCGTTGACTCCGGTGGCAATGGATTTTTCGGGTAACGCGACACCACTTTTCGATGGGACTTCGCTGGAAGGCTGGAGCTCCAACGGAGGCTCGCTGGATGCCAAGCTCGACTACGAGGGGGTCGGCGTGTTAGAGATATCGGGGTCCGCATCACGCCCGTGCCCCAACTACTCCTGCTTTGTCCTGAGTTTCGGCATCAACTTGCTCGACGCGAATACGCTCACCATTCGTTTGGCCGACGACGGAAATGATTCAAACCTTGTGATCTCGATCGCACGCACCGGCGCGACCGTTTCGGGCAGCGATGACGCAACCCTGATGGCGTTCCCGACCGACCCGTGGAAGAATTCGACCATGGATGAGCCCGTTTATCGGGAGCTACGAATCGATGCAGAACCTTTTCGATGGGTGGTCCAATTCGACGGCAAAGTCATCGCAACACTTCCCGCTCCTCGATCTCCCGCTCGACGTCTCCAGATTGACACCGACGAAGCCACGCACTTTGAGGGCATGGAAATTCGTGAGACGATCGCGTTGAGTGACAAAGGGTAAGACAGTCAGTCCAGTCTCGGTGGTTTGGTCACGCCCCCAGACCGGGCACATTCCGAAACGCAACCGGGAGCGAAATCGAAAGCCTACCGATTCCGCCTCGGTCGCCTTCGCGAGTCAATCAAAAATAGAATGAGCGCCCCTGGCACCGAAATCCCCCACACGATTGCGAGGGACCAAAGCAAGGTCTGTAGCATGACGGCCTCCAAAACCGATTCGATTGGGAACGGCGAAGACCATTCCCTTCATCGCTCTAGCGCGATCGAGGCCAAGACAGGGAGGCGGATTTCGTCGGCGATAACGCCACTTGCTTTTCCATGCCGTGCGGCGAACGAATTCACCGACACTCAGACACTTTCTCGTTAGCAGCGCGGCTTCTCGGGTCCGCCGCCGGCAACGGTGTTCTCGGGCTGCCCGATGGACGCCACACCCACGAGTGTGTTCGTGTATCTTGCTGATCAATACCGACCGCTCCAGGGTGACTCCCATGATCCGTTCCATCGCAACGCTTGTCTTTCTGCTCTGCCTTGCCGCGTCTCTCTCCGCCGCCCCTCGCGAGCCGCTGGATCACCCCAACGTGATTCTGATCATGGCCGACGACGTCAGTTGGGAGGCCTTTGGCTGCTACGGCGGAGAAGACTACGAGACACCGAATATCGATGCACTCGCAGCGAGCGGAATTCGGTTCACGCACGCTTACTCGACACCGATTTGCACGCCGACTCGCGTCAAGCTGATGACCGGCAAGTACAACTTCCGCAACTACACGCACTTTGGATTCCTGAATCCAAAAGAAAAAACGTTCGGCCACCTGATGCAGTCGGCGGGGTACAAGACGGCAATCGCGGGCAAGTGGCAGCTCAACGGGCTCTACAATGGTTTCCCCGGTTCAAAGGATCCTATGCGTCCCATTCGGATGGGGTTTCACGAATCGTATCTCTGGCAGGTCACGACGGGAAAGCAGGTGAAAGATCGTGGAGGCGAGCGATTCTGGAGCCCACCATTGGAACGGAATGGTGCGTTTGAAAGTGTCGAGGATAACCTTGGAAAGTACGGGCCTGACCTGTTGTGTGATTTCGTTTGCGACTTCATCGACCGCAACCAAACCACGCCGTACTTCGTGTACTACCCGATGCTGCTGGTGCATGATCCGTTCATCACCACGCCCGACACGATCGGCGATGCCCCTCGTACACAGGCGGCCAACAAGGCCCCAAAGGGCAAAGTAGCCAAGAAGAAAAACTTCGTGGCGATGGTTCAATACATGGACAAGATCGTCGGCCGGATCGTCGACAAGGTTCGCTCGCTCGATCAGCTCGAGAATACGATCATCTTATTCACCGCCGACAATGGCACGAATGTCGGCATCTCCTCGCGATGGAACGGGCAGGAGATCAAGGGCGGCAAGGGTGGAATGAAAGACATGGGCACACATGTCCCACTTGTGGCCTCCTGGAAAGGAACCGCACCAGCCGGAGTCGTTTCTGAAGACCTGATTGATTTCACAGACTTCTACGCCACGCTGGCGGCTGCGGCCGGAAAGGAACTCGGGAAAGGCGATCCAATCGATGGTCGAAGCTTCCTGCCCCAACTGAAAGGCGAACCCGGTCATCCACGGCAGTGGGTGCTCTGTCACTACCAGCCCTATTGGAACAAACAGCCGGGTCAATTTGCACGGACACAGCATTTCAAACTGTACCGCGATGGTCGCTTCTACCAGGTCCCGGCTGATTTGAAGGAGATGAATGATCTGGCTCGAGGCAAAGCGGGAGAGGCCGGCGAACAAGCACGACGGCTGCTTGACGAACTCTTGGAACAGTGCCCACCAGCACCGCTCGGAAAAGGCAATCGAGACACCAAGGACCGGCCGACCTACTCCGACTGGATCAATCTAGTGGACCCGAATGATTGAGGAGTTCCGGCAGATTTCTTAAAGGTTGCTCTTGCGCTAGGCGGGGCGTTTCAACTACGAACAACGTCAGTCACGCGGCCAAACCTCGAAGTTCGACACTGTCCCTTCAATGTCGCAACAAGGTCGAGATCCGCGTTTTGGTGCGCCGCAAGGCGCCAGCCGCGGGCTTCTCTGGGGAAATGGCCGCTAGCGTCCTGCCGCTCACACGGGCGAACCCTCAGTGAGTCGCGTTCATGCTGATTGGAAGCGAGCCGATGTCTGTCACGAAATCCCTGAGAGTCATCTCCGTCATCTTGATGGCTTTCGGTCTATTCTCGTTCACTGGATGTCAGGCGTTGGTGCAGAATGGCTACATCGCACCTCCGGGCCCGATGAATTACCAACAGGCTAACGCGGTGGTGCATGATCCGTTTTTGCAAGCGGACATCGGGCCAGACGATAAATCAATGCGTCCGCCCGATTATCAAAACCCTTTGCCGGAGCCGGTTCGCAATCAAACCACGACGCAACTCGCGCCGTGGTTGCTCAGCCGTTAAAGCAGCAGACTCAAACCGCCGCGAACGATGAAACGGAAGGCGTCTACGGTGACGAGCGCAAGGCCACTTTTTGTTCGCTCGAGAAGGTGTAACCGAGTGTGGCGGCTTGCTCTTTGATCGCGTCGCTGAGCGCATCACCCAAGACCGTTTTGGCTTCGGCTCCTCGTTTGATAAGTTCGTTCTCCAAGAAACGCTGCCGGAGACTCAGCACTTCCGCCATCCTGCGACGGACACCTTTTCGACGCGCGATCAATTCACTCATGAATTCGCGACGTTCTGAAGCGGACTTTTCCGCGAGCACCGATGGCATCACGGATTCCGGCATCTTGTCGAGAGTTGCGTGACCGTGCGTCATCGCGTCGACGAGATCATGATCGACGTGGTGGTAGAGGTGGCCGATTTTTGCGGACATGCGTGCTGCGAACGCGTGATCGGACATCTTCTCGGCATTCCTGTCCTGTTTGCCTTGATTCGCGGCCGCCTTGTCCGCTCCTTTTCCGTACCACAAGAAGGTCGCGTTCATCTCCTCATTCAATTCCCGCATCTTGCCGTCGTAGGGCGTCGGTACGTTTGGCATGCGATGGTTGTGGTCGATGAACGATGAGAGCCCTCCGGCGATCTTGGCAGCGGTATCCCACTGTCCGCGGCCTTCGTATTTCGTTCCGCAATAGATCGTGTTCAAGAACACGGACTTTTGCTTGATCGTCGGAAGAACCTCGCCGACGGTTGTTTTGCCTTGGTCGAAGGATTCATTTCCCGCGATGAAAACGGCCTTGTAGACCGAAGAGTCCTCGCTCCACTGAAGTTCGTCGAGACAACGACCAATTGCCGCGCCACAGTACTCGTCGCCACCGCTGACGTGCAGTGAAAACAGCCCTCTCGACACTTCGTCCAGGTCTTCGGTGAAAGCAACGATTTGCCGAAGACAGTTGTTTGACTTGGAAACCTGATCGGTTCCGTATTGGTAAACACCGATTTCAAGCCGAATCGCGTTGGCTCCACGCTTGGCTTTCGTCAAGTCGCTGACAACGTTCCAGAGCTGGTAGCGAGCTTGATCGACAAGCCCTTCCATGGATCCGCTGGTGTCTACCAGCAGAGCGATTTGGATGAGCGCGTCTGCTTGAGAGGTGACTGTATTGACAGGCATTTCGTTCGAATTGAATTCGAGAGCCATCTTCTGACGCGGCCCCTCGGCGTTGACCGATGAGCAGCAGATTGCTGCGACGGCGATCGAATGAAAGAGTGGTTTCATCATCTTCGTTTCTCCTGATCGTGTTGTTTCGGTGATTCAGTGGCCGAGGGCGTAGTAGGCGAGGTCGATTCCGTGACGGAGCACCCAAGCGCGTTCCTGTTCGTCACGGATCTCTTTGGCCCGTTTCAGCGACACCTTCAGGACAGAACCGACTTCGCCGGGTAGCGTTTGGCCCTGTTCGACAATTCGTTTGCAGCTCGTCAGGTAGAGATCAGCGCAGGTGTGAAAGTCCCCGTTGTTGAACGCCTGAGCCCCGCGACGCACCGTCTCTTCCAGAAGTTGCTTTGCGCCGCTGGCGTCGAGTGTCGTCGGCATCAGCACTTGATCGATGACGTGGATCACACCGTTTGAAGCTTGCAGATCGGCCGCAATGATCTGCGATTCGTCGACTTGCAGGCCCGTCGCCGACAACTTGAACTCAACGGCTTGGCCCTGAACAGTTTTCGCGGACCCGGCGTCAAGCACGGCGTCGGAGTAAACGCGGCCTGGAACAACGTGATAGGTCAAGATGCTGAGGAGTTGGTCGCTATTTTCGGGTTTCAGTAGCGACTCCACGGTTCCGGCGGGGAGCTTCGCGAACGCTTCATCGGTCGGTGCGAAAACGGTGAAAGGTCCGGGACTGCCGAGCGTTTCGGCCAACTCCGCAGCGTCGGCTGCGGCCAGCAGCGTCTTGAAGTTGCCAGCTTCTTCCGCAATCGTCGAAAGTTCTTTTTCGGTTGGAAGCAACACTTGGTCGATCACGTGAATGACCCCGTTGTCGCAACGAATGTTGGTCGCGATTACGTTGGATTCGTTGACCGACAAACGCCCGAGTTCGCTTTGAATGGCGATCCGTTGCCCTTCGAGGGTCGTTGCTGAATCCAGCCGAATAGCCTGCTCGGCTTCGACGGCACCGGCGACCACGTGGTACTTGAGAATACTGATCAAACGATCTTTGTTTTCAGGCTTCAACAAATTCTCGACGGTCCCCTTGGGTAGCTTCGCGAACGCCTCATCGTTCGGCGCGAAAACGGTAAACGGGCCTTTCCCTCCGAGTGCATCGACCAGTTCGGCGGCCCCCAAAGCGGCCACCAATGTCTTAAAACCCTTTGCTTGGCTTGCCGTTTCAACCAAGTTGTCCGCATAGGACATCGATGTTGTTGTCACTGCAAGACAGAACACGGCGACAAAACGAAGTGTGTGGTATCTCATTTCTCTCTTCCCCTTTCGAATCCAGAAGGCACAACGCACAAACAGCGTGTCCGGGCGTTGCAGGGAGAGTTCGGAGTCGCGAGCCTTGTGGATTCAAGAAACGGTGCAGACAAAAAAAGAAACGACGCGAAGAGCCTTCGCGTCGTTTGATGAGATTTTGATTTTGATCCGAACGCTTGTCGACGGACTAACGTTCGTCAGATCCGCAGTGCACCTGATCCGCAGTGCACCGATCACTTGGTTGAGAACTTGAACACCGTCTGAGTTCGATATTCATCGCCGGGTTGCAGAATGGTCGACGGGAAACCTGGTTGGTTCGGACTGTCGGGATAGTGCTGCGTTTCGAGGCAGAAGCCGCCTCGGTACACGTACTTCTTTCCCGACTTTCCCGTGAGCCGACCGTCGAGGAAATTGCCGCAGTAAAACTGAATCCCTGGTTCGGTCGTCATGACTTCCAAAACGCGTCCGGTCGTCGGTTCGTGGACGCGTGCGGCAAGTGTCATCTCACCTGTTTGGCCACCTTTGTCGAGCACCCAGTTGTGGTCGTAGCCGCCGCCAAACTTGAGTTGCTCATCTTCGGCGCCGATATCACGGCCAATCGGCTTTGCGGTGGTGAAGTCGAACGGGGTGCCTTGAACCGCCGGTGTCTTTCCGGTGGGAATGAGAGTCTCATCGACGGGTGTGTAGCGTTGAGCGTTAATCATCAGCTCGTGACCAAGGATGTCGCCCTCGCCTTCACCTTTTAGGTTGAAGTAGGTGTGTTGAGTCAGATTGACGGGCGTGGCCTTATCCGTCGTCGCGAGATAGTCGACTTCGATCGCATTCGCGTCGGTGAGCGTGTAGGTAACCTGGCACTTGAGGTTGCCCGGATAACCCTCTTCGCCGTCTTTGGCGAGGTAGCTAAGGACGACGGCGTTTTGCTCTTCGTCGGCTTTCGCATCCCAAATGACTTTGTCGAATCCGATGACGCCACCGTGAAGCGAGTTCGGCGAGTTGTTGATGGCGAGCGAGTAGGTTTCATCGTCGATCGTGAACTTGCCCTTGGCGATACGGTTGCCGTATCGACCAACAATGGCACCGAAGTACGGTTTGTCGACAGCGTTGGTGTAGCTCGAG
Source organism: Planctomycetota bacterium (assembly GCA_039821165.1). GTDB lineage: Bacteria > Planctomycetota > Planctomycetia > Pirellulales > Pirellulaceae > Stieleria. The sequence goes on from JBCBOT010000052.1 coordinate 15,055, forward strand.
ATGTCATCGTAACCGAGCGCGACGTCGCCGAGTTTGCCACCACGGTCGGGCACCATGATCGAGGTAATGATCGCGCCGTAGTTGGTGATACGCACGGTCATCCCGGACTCGTTCTTGAGCGTGAAGAACTTGATGTCCTGCGCCGTCTCGACCTCCACGGCGGATGTGATCGATGCGAAAGATAGAACCGCCGAAACGGTCAGACACGTGATTGCTTTTTGAATCATGACGAATGAAGCTGAGGATCTTGGCGGGGAGAATGGGAGGGAATTAAGCAGAGAGATTGGGCTGCAAGATGACTTTCATGGCCCCCTTTTCGCCTTCGTAGAGACGTGAGAACCACTCGGGGCCGTCTTCCAGCTTGGCTTTCGCGGTGATCAGGGGAGCGACATTGATCGCGCCGCTCCGCATCAATTCGATGCATTGCGGATACTCACCGTTGGAAGCACAGGAACCGTAGAGATCCAGTTCGCGGGTGACGATTTTCTGGAGAGGCATTTCGACATTCGGTGCGAGGTTGCCGACCAAGGTAAGCGAACCGCCTTTGCGTGTGCTGTCGATCGCGGTGTTGATGGTTGCGGCCGCTCCCACGACTTCGATGGCGACATCGGCGCCGCGTCCCCCCGTGAGCTTCTTCACTTCCTCGGCTACATCGACCTCGTCGGCCTTGAGTACCGCGGTCGCGCCAAACTCAAGTGCCTTGTCCAAGCGATCTTGATCGAGATCGACCGCGATCACATTCGCGCATCCCGCGAGGCGGATGGCCTGGATTGTCAACAGACCGATCATGCCGCTACCGATCACGACGGCGGTATCTCCAAGTTGAACCGGCGTTCGGTTCGCAGCGTGCACGGCGACCGAAACCGCTTCGATCAACGCTGCGTGCTCGAAAGGCATTTCATCGGGCAGCCGATAGCAGATGTTTTCGGGTACGGAGACGAGTTCGGCGAAGGCCCCGTGGCGACGATACTCACCACACGAAACACCGAGCACCATTCGGTTGTCGCAAAGATTGATCTCGCCACGACGACAATGAAAACAGTCGCCGCAAGAAACGGTCGAATCAAACGTGACATGATCGCCTACCGAGAACGCAGTCACGTCGGCGCCGATTTCGGTGACGATGCCCGCGGCTTCATGACCCATTACGAGCGGAGGAATGCGGCGTCCACTGCTACCGTCGTAGCCGTGGATGTCGCTTCCACAGATGCCGCATGCTTGCACGCGGACCAACACATCTTTGGGTCCGATCGTTGGGTTCTCAAATTCGGTGACTTCGAGGTTCTTGTACTCGGTCAGCAGCAGCGCTTTCATTTCGGGCCGGAGAGTGGGGAGGATTGCGGAGGGTCGCGAATGCACAGGTTAAATGATCTCAGTTGACACGCAAATGAGAGCCGTTTCTTCCCGCTTGAGCGATGACGTTTCCATCCGCTCGGCCCGTTGGCAGCCCGTCAACTGATCCGCGAACCGTTGGCGACACGGCTGTCGGGTCGAATCAACACGGTTCCATCGCCACCGACCGAAGCCAACACAAGCACTTCGGATTTGACGCCGGCAACGCGTTTCGGAGGCAAATTGGTGACGGCGACGACCTGTCTTCCGATGAGAGACTCAACGGAGTAGTGCTCTGTTATTTGAGCAGAAGAAGTCTTCGTTCCGTGTGGCCCAAAGTCGATCGTCAGGATGTAGGCTGGCTGACGAGCTTGCGGGTTTGGCTCGGCTGCGGTGATCGTGCCGACATGCATCTCGACCTTGGAAAACTCGGCGAAATCCATTGTCACTTTAGCTCGCGCGCGACGCGTTCGGTGTCGGCCATGACCCGCAAGACATTCTCCCCCATGACTTTCCGGACGTCGGATTCGCTATAGCCGCGGTCGAGCATGCCTTGAGTGATTCGCGGGTAGGTACTGACGTCTTCGAGTTGCTCGGGAAGCACCGGGACGCCGTCATAATCGGAGCCCATGCCGACGTGATCGATACCGGCGATCTTCACGATGTGGTCGATATGGTCCAAAACATCGTAGATCGTGCATCGCTTGGAACGCGGATGCATGAGTTCCCACTTTCGCAACTCGGCGTCAGCGGCTTCGGAATCGTCGGGGTACTTCTTCTTCAGCTCCGCGCGTTTCTCGTACCGAGCGGACGAACGCTTTGCGTCCACGGGGTGCACGAAGTCGTTGAAGAAGTTGATCATGACGACACCGCCGTTCTCCTTTGTCAACTTCAGGACGTCGTCGGGAACGTTGCGGGGATGATTGGCGACCGCATACGCCGACGAGTGAGAGAAGATCACCGGCGCTTTGGTGACTTGCAACACTTGTCGCATGCAATCCGCAGACACATGCGAGATGTCGACCAACATGCCGAGTCGGTTCATCTCGCGGACGACTTCTTCGCCGAACGGCGAGAGTCCACCCGAGATGACTTCGCCGGTGCACGAGTCGGCCCAGGGAAGCGAAATCGAATGGGTCAACGTCATGTAGCGGGCGCCCGCGGCATACAGCTGCCGTAGTATCGAGAGCGAGTTCTCGATCGAATGGCCGCCCTCGACACCAATCATCGAAGCGATCTTGCCCTCGGAGCGGATCCGCGCGATGTCTTCGGTGGTCAACGCAATTTCAAACACGTCGGGATAGCGCTGAGCCATTTCTTCGACCAGCTCGATTTGCTCCAGCGTGGTCAACAGTGCCTTGCCGGTGTTCATGGTCGTGGCCGGGACGTAGACCGACCAGAATTGAGCCCCCACGCCTCCGGTTCGCAACCGCGGAATGTCGGTGTGGAAGTCAGGTTGTGGTTTCGCGATGTCGTTCGCTTTGAGCCCGCCCTCCGTCATTCGCAGCGCCCAAGGCAAATCGTTGTGACCATCGATGACCGGTGCGGAGTCATGAATTCGCCGCGCGGTTTCGCCGATGACGATTCTTGGAGTCTCCGTCGAAGTCGCATCGCGATCTTGCGCGGCAAGTCTCGTCGACCAGAGGGCTACTCCCGGGAATAGCACGAAAATGAAAAGCCACCGCGTGCGGAATGTTGGCGGTAAGGTGGTGCCATCGGACATGTCGAATACCTGTTCGCGTGCGACCGTTCGGATTATGTTGCGGCAGGATCCTCCAGCCGGGCAGCCGTTCCAGCAGGCCCACCGTAACTCCCCCTCCGCGTTACGAACATCATCCATGAAATTGCCTTCGTGTCGATCGTCCGTGATCGCCGTTCTGTTCGGTTTTCTTATCCCGCTTGCACCGTGTCAGTCCGTCGTGGGGCAGGCAACCACGGAGGTTCCGCCCGCAGGCGTCCCAGCGGCGAACGAGCCGCAAGCCATCACCAACTCGCTCCGCGCCGATATCGGTTTCCTGGCATCGGACGATCTACGCGGTCGCAGCGTCACCGACGAGACGATCCACGTGGCGGCCGACTACATCGTCAAACGGATGAACGCGATCGGCCTCGAGACCGATGCCGTCGACGGCGGTGCGTTGCAATCCGTGGAGACACCCGTTGGTAGCGAGGCCCGCAACGCCCAGCGTAATTTTTGCAAAGTGGAACTCGGTGATGAGACGATCGAAGCGACCCTCGAAGACGGTTTCGGTCCTCTTGCCCTGGGAATCCAGAGCGGAGAAGCCACCGGCCCATTGATCTTCGTCGGTTACGGCATCACGGCTAACGAATTCGGTTTCGATGACTACGCCGGCATCGACGCTCAAGGCGCGACCGTGATCGTGCTCCGGAAAGAACCGGGCGCGAACGACCCCGACAGCCCTTTCAATGGAACCGAAAATAGTCGCCACGCCTTCTTCGCAACCAAGGTGATCAATGCCATCAGTCATGGTGCCGCAGCCGTGTTGATCGTCAACGATCCCGGCAGCACGCGTTCGGCGGTGCAAGAGGTGCAAAACCGAATCAACCGCGAAGCGAATCGGAAACAGCGTCTGGAACGAATGATCCAAACGCTTCCGCCCGAACTGAAAAAGAATCGTGCGGCTGCCGAGGAGCAGATCGCCGTCGCCGAGCGATTGATGGACTCAGAACAGGACGCGCTTCGCATCGCGGCGCGCGGCATCATTGGTGTCGGCAACGCCGGCCCCGCTTCGCCGCAAACCTCGAAGTTGCCGGTCGGCTCGATCGCGAGAGATGTGGTCGATCGACTCCTGAAAGCAAACGGTCAGTCGCTCAAAGACTTGGAAGCGCAGATCGACGAGACTTACCAACCTGCGAGCGTCGTGATTTCGAATGCCAAGGCCACGGTTTCGGTCGACATGAAACCGGGTGTCGCCGTCAGCGACAACGTCATCGGAGTGCTGCCTGGAAAGGGTGACTTGGCTGGGGAAACGCTGATCGTCGGCTCGCACTACGATCACGTCGGCATGGGAGGCGTTGGCTCTCTCGCACCGGGAACGATCGCCGTACACAACGGCGCGGATGACAACGCGAGTGGCACAGCAATGATGCTCGCTTGCGCGGCCGAGATGAAACGACGACTTGCATCCATCGACTCGCATCGCGAAATCCACTTCATTGCTTTCACCGCCGAAGAACGCGGGCTGATCGGAAGTGCACGCTATGTGACCGACCCCATCAAGCCGCTCGCTCAAGCGGCCGCCATGATCAATCTTGATATGGTGGGTCGGATCAAGGACAACGAACTGAATGTTTACGGGACCGGTTCGGCAACCGGACTCGAATCGCTGCTCGACTCCACCAACGAAGACTTCGGTTTTGATCTATTCAAAGTCGCGAGCGGCTATGGCCCGAGTGACCACCAATCGTTTTATCGGGCTCGGGTCCCGGTGCTCTTTTTCTTCACGGGCCTGCACAACGACTACCACAGGCCATCAGACGACGTCGACAAAATCGACTTCGACGAGATGACTCGGGTGGCCGAGATGGTTTGCGCCGTTGCGTACCGCCTCGGAACCCAAGCAGAGCGGCCGGAGTACCTCGAAACGAACCGAACACCGGTCCGACCACGGCGACAAATGACCGCCTACTTGGGCGTCCAATTGTCAGCAAATGCAGGCGTTCGCGTCGTTTCGATCACCGAGGGCAGCGCGGCAGAACAGGCCGGTTTACAACCAAATGATATCATCAAGCGGGTCGACGGCGCCGCGATTAACGTGCCCGATGACTTGGTCCGATGGGTCCGCAACCACTCCGCAGACCATCGTTTTGAAATGCGAGTCCAACGCGGCGGAAACGTGATCACGCTCAAAGGAACGTTACAACCACGCCCTGAATAGTCATCCGTCTTGCGTCCGGCCCCGAAAAACCGCTATGCCGAACGAGTCGCAATTGGCTTGAGCCAATCTGCAGATTTTCGCACGGATTTTGGAGGCCACCATGGCCAACGGATGGATAGAACCTGAAGCCTGCCGCAACCTCGCGGTCTTGATCGAGTCTGTCACGGCACCGATGTTGATCGAGCACCAAAGCCCCGTTTGCTTGGAACTCGACGTCGATATGGACTTGCCGATTCCCTGTGAAAAGCGGCTGTGTGCCGAATTGGTGCAATCGCTCTGCCGGCAAGCACTGACCGCGATGTCCGACGGCGGTGACCTCGTCATCACGGCTTGCGAGACAGCCTCGGGACTCGACTTGGAGATCGCCGATAGTGGAACGGACCTCGAGTCGCGCGAGCGACGATTGCCGTTCGCGGCCGCGGCGGCGGATGCTGCACTGGACTGGCAGAGTTGTCCGCAAGGCGGCGTCGCCGTCACCATCCGCTTTCCCCGTCAGCAATCCAGCGGGCGTTTGGCAGCATAACAGTGTTTGGGCAGCGAACGCAGCAGCTCCAGCAGCAACTGGATTCGTTTTCCGCACTCCCACGCGGATGGGTGCTCGCGATCGCGGCGACATTGATCGCCGGGGGGGTGTATTTCGTTTCGACCACCACCGGCTCGCCCTCCGATGAGCCTCTGTTCGGCGGCGGCCCACTGCGAGAGTTCGATCTCGATCAAGTTGAGATGGCTTTCGGTGCCGCTGGATTGCAAGGCTGGCGTCGTGAAGAACAGCAGATCTATGTTCCGCGTGAATCCAGGCACAAGTATCTCGCGGCACTCCAAACATCCTCCGCTTTGCCTTACACGCTGCACAGCGCCGTCGAAGAAGCGTTGGAAACGGGCGGCTATTTTGAGTCCGATTCGGTGCGACGAATGCGCACCCAATACGCAAAGGCTCGAGACCTCGGGAACAAGCTGACGGCGTTCGCGGATGTGGACTGGGCGAGCGTCGACTACGACGAACAGGAAGCAGGCGGCTTCGGCCAACAAATCATCCGCAGCGCGAGTGTGGTCGTGGTACCGGCCGACGGCAAGCCATTGCCGACCGCCCGAATCCTGATGATCCAGGAGATGGTGGCCGGAGCTTATGCGGGCATGTCCAACGACGATGTGGTCGTCACCGACACCCTCGCACGTGAGTCGACTGCCGGCGTGGACGGAGAGAGCTTGCACCGTTTCCATATCGAACGTGAGCTCGAAGAGAGGATCACGAAACTGCTAGCCGCCTACGGCCAAACGCATGTCGCGGTCAAGCTCGGAAACGACCAGCTGACCCGTGTTTCGATCGGTGTCTGCGAGCAACACTTTCGAAATCTATGGGGAACCCGTCATCAGAGCAGCGAGTCCGCCGTTCCGGAATTGAGCCAAAACGACTTGCAAGCGTTGGTGGAAGAGACGAGCGCCAATCTTCGCGTCGCACTCACGCCGCTGCTCGGCGAGGAGGAAGCCAACGAATTCACGATCCGTGTCTGGGCCTTTCCCAACACGGAACTGCAAGCCGGCGACGTGCACTTCGCTTCCACTTCGTCGGAAACACTGAATTGGCTCGAAGAGTTGCGACAGAACCCGGTCGCAACGGTTGGAATTGGTGCGGTCCTTTTTGCCGCCATCATCCTCGCGCTGATGTCACTGCGACTACAGCGACATCGACGCGTGATGGAATCGACAACATCGATGGCGGAACAGACCCTGCCGATCCACCAACAAGAAGACAGCTCGCTGAAGGAAGACCTCGCGGAATTGGTGGAAGCCAACCCGGAGCTTGCGGCACAGATCGTCCACGGGTGGATGGACGCCGCCTAAGAGAAGACAACATGCAACAAGTCGATACAAAGACACAATCGATCGACTCGGAGGACTCGATTCGGAACATCGCGATCTTGTTGAGCGCGCTGCCAGAACGAACACACCGAACGCTACTGGGACAACTCAGTTCAGAAGATAAACATCGCATTCTTGACGAACTGGATTGCCTGGACGGAGTCGACTCGGCGGAACAACATCAAGTCCTGTCAGTGATGCGCGAGCAGCTCCAAGCGGAGACCCAGGTCGTTGAAAAAGTCGAGTCGGAGATACGCGATGAAATCGTGATCGGACGCGCCCGGCTTTCGAAGAAACCCGAAACGGCGCATCGTCGGGTGGAGCCGAACATCGAGCCTCGAACGATTCCACGAAATCGTCCACCCGCCGATGAGCCTGACGACGCGGAGCCATTTGGATTTGTGCACTCTTTCGGCGTCGAAAATGTGGCGAGGGTCCTGCAGCGTGAAACCCCCGAGACCATTGCCTGGGTATTGACTGCCGTTGACTCGTTGACTGGCTCATTGCTTTTGGAACATCTCGACGATTCGAAACGCAGCGCCGCGCTCTCGTTCTGTGCAACGGCGGTGGACCTGGATCCGAAGGTTCTGACGATGGTTGCGAACCACGTCCGTTCGCAACTTGAATCACTTCCGGTTTCCGACGCGCAACTCACGTCGGAGACGTTCCGTCAGTTCGAGCGGAGAAGCGCCTTGGTCGGTTCCGGCAACGAGCACACCCGGAAATCTCTGAAAGTCGTTCGGCCCCCAGTCGGCCGCCGAACCGAGCGGCTTCCGAGCGGCGGCACAGAGGCCGATCGACAAGCCGAAAGCGTCGACCGCGTCCTGATCGCGCTCGCGCCCCGAGACCTCTGTCGGGCGCTCGGGATGGTCACGACCGAACAGGCCTTTCTGGTGCTGTGCGGGCTCCCAAATGCGACGGCCGAAAAAGCCCTGGACCTTTTACCGCGGCGGATGGCGCGGCGGGTCCGAACGGACATGCGTCGCATCGGCCAACTCCACTTGGCCGATATCGATGCGGCCAAACTCGTTGTGGCGGAAGTCGCTCTCCGGCTGACGGTTGCACCGCAAAAAATGGTCGCATGAGTTCGGGGAGCGAAAGAAGGGCCGCCCCAATCGCTTCCGAGTTCGGGGAGTTGACGCCGTCGCATGATTTTCCCAAACTTCTGGCTGGCACGAACTTGTCACACGATCTTGGTGTCGTGTTCAGGTGCCGTGACCACACCCGCGTGGCGGAACTGGCAGACGCGCAACGTTGAGGTCGTTGTGGGGCATAGCCCCTTGGAGGTTCGAATCCTCTCGCGGGTATTGGTCTTTCTTGGAGAATTCAATCTCTCCTTTCTTCATCGGTCGTCTTGGCTAGGCGATTCTCGGCCCACCGGCCCTCCCAGGCGTTTCAGCGGATCGCCGACAATTCGGCAGTATTTGACGAAGACGAGTAACGCCGCGTGACGTCGAAGGCGGGAATGTCATGAATGGACAGGACCTACGGCGCCGATTGGTTCGAGAACGTCCCATCGGTGGCGCGTCGTTTGCTTGGCCAATAGAGCCACACGACAAAGACACCTGCGACTCCAGTCAACATCGAACGAATCTGAAACTCGGCTTGGTTCTGCCTTGCGTGGCTTTCGATCGCATCCCAATCGGCGTTCCACGTGATACGAAACGTCCGCTGCGGGCCTTCGTCCACGTATTCCCAATAAAACTCGACAGGTGTTTCGAGCCAACTTGCCTCCACGATCGTCCCGATACCCCGAAACGCCGAGAAGGGGCTCCCGATCCATTGATCAACGTGGAGCCATCGATCGAGCCCAAGATCACGCACCAGGTCTTGCTCGGAAACAACCTGAACGGCTTCGAAAGGCGAGAGTGTTCTCGCAAGGGCACGTGATCGGTCCCGCGCCTCGAGCAGTGCACGTGGGGGAATTTCGCGTTCTCGCCGCAGATACCAAATGAGACCGACTCCGACAGCGAGCGTCAGTGCCAGTAAGTCACGTAGACGAAATCGAATCATGAACTCGTTCTCACGAACCCCTACGGCTGGTAAGTGTTTTTCATGATCCCCAGTAGCGTTTCGAGCAACTCGGTCTCACCAATTTTGCCGTTGTGGCGGAAGACGACTTTGCCACCGGGTTCAACGAGAACAGTGTGTGGTTCGGGTCCTTCCCACTTCGGATCAAGAGCGGCAATCAACGCGTCAACGTCAGGGTCGGTGAAAAGGTAGTTGTTCGATGTACGGCCTTCTGACTTGAGTGACTCCTCCAATCGATGCGGTAGCGCCGCTCGATAGTGCGAGAGAAACGCACGCACACGATCTCGATTCTTGGGAAGATCGGTGCTAACCGTGATCAATTCAAATTTGCGCAATCCCATTCGACGCGAGACACGAATCAGACCCGGAAACTCTTCGACACAGGGGACGCAGGTCGTCGACCAGACGTTAAACAGCCGGTACTTCTCGGTGTCATTGCGAACCAACTTGGCGAGACCTTCACCGTCGATCTCGTCGAGTGACACTTCGGCTGATTGCCAACGCTGCTCATCTTCTTTGACCTTCGAAATCTTTTCCCGCCACTTCGTCGAGCATCCGAAAGGCCTGGTAACGGGGACTTTCACCGGCTCGCCTTCGAGGAGTGCCAGCACCGCGTTGCGAGCGTCACGAGTCTTGACCGTCGCAGGATCCGGGTAGCGCGAGTTGTCCAGCCGTCCTTTGTAGCGAAGCTTTCGCTCGCCATCGAAGATGAACACGTGTGGTGTTGCGAGGCACCCATACTTTTTTGCAGTCGCCTGAGTCTCGCCATCATAGAGGTAAGGAAACGTGAAACCGTGCTCTTTCGCGTATGGCGTCATGTCTTCAAAACTGTCGTCATACTTGGAGTAGCCAAGCTCGTCGGGACGCAGACCATCGCCGGAGTTTGGATTGATGGCGACCACCGAAACGGCTTTCGAATCCACCTCGCGGACCAAATCCATGAATCGGGGATCATGGGCATGACACACCGGACAATGGTTGGAGGTGAAATACACGATGAGGAGATTGCCGTCGAAGTCGTCGCGACTCCAATCTCGCCCGTCGATCCCAGGTAGCGTAAAGTCGGGTGCGGCATCGCCGATTTCAAGTGTCTGCAGGCCGGGCGGAAAATCGGCGGCCGAGACGATTCCAGTCCAGCTCAACGCAACAATGCAGAATAGTGCTGACAAACGCCGCATGGCAGCCTCACGATGTTGCAAGAAATTAGATTGAAACGCCAAACACAAGTCTTCTCGAACAACCGCGATTGTAGCAAGTCTTGCGGTTGAGACCTTCGGTGACAAACCAAACATGAAAGAGCGACACGATCGATACGCGATTCTCGATCGCGAACGGATGCCGTGGGGCAAGTACGCCGGGCGACGCATCTCCGAACTCTCCGTCGACTATTGCAAATTCGCGCTGACGAGTGTTGATCAACTCAATCCGCTACTCCGCGACTTGCTCAAGCTACGGATCGACAAAGAGAAGAATTGGCTCAAGGACCTGAAACAGCAACTCGCGCATTACGAGTCCGTCGCGAACGAAAATGATGCGCGTGCGAAACACTTCGAAGTGGAATGCGAACGCTACCGCGAACAAGTGCATCGAATGCAAGCCGAAGGATGGGCGAACACTCGCACACAAGCCATTCCCTGCCTGCGCACGCTACGTCGGCGATTCGCCGCCCGCTACCATCCCGATGCCGAAGGCGGGAGCACCGCGACGATGGCACTCGTCAACCAAATCTTTAACGAGCTTGAACGCGAACTCATCGCTGACGAGAGAGTGGCCGACTAGGGCGGCGAGAACGAAGTCATTCTGCTACAGCAACCCGACACCGCACGTCTCGCTGTCCGCTAACCGTTTTAGTGCTCGTGGCGCAAGCCCTCGAGTGCGTCATCCCGAAGACGGATTTGGAACGAAACACTAGCGTTTGTTGCGTTTCGGTCGTCGGCGGCGTGTGACGGCAAGTCCGCTCCCGAAAAGCAAGACGGCGACCATGCTCGGTTCGGGAATCGCCGTGAACGTAAACACCTGGCTGACGGCAAACAGCTCGGGATCAATGTCGGTGAATGCAGGTGCATCATCGAGCACGTTGTTCGAAAGTGACCCATCGGGATCCACGAATGTGAATGTGGTCACGCCGGGGGCATCGAAGCGATAATCAAAGAACCCGACGCGCGTCGAACCGATATTCTCGCCCGGCCTTGTGGCGCTAAACAAATTCGCGCCGCCACTCATCGAGACATTGCCTGCGGTGTTGTCAATCACGACCGGCCCGCTGAAGTTACTCATGTCGATTTCGGCCCCCGTCACCAACCCAAACTCATTGTTGAAGTTTGCTTGGAAGCCCGCCGAGATGAGGCCATCGGCGCTGATCCGCGTGTCCGCCCCCGTTTCGAGAAGGTGCACCGAGATTCGCACGGTCTGATCGACGCTGACGACGAAGTCGGTAACGATCGGTTCGGCGGGCGGATTCTCATCGAGTGCGAGCCCGAACGAGATTGCGGCACTGGCAGTCCCACACCACGCAAGAAGAATCGCAACAGTAAAGGCAAGCAGGCGTTTCAAGAGAGCCTCCGTTGGAATCGTCACCAACGTTGAGGATAACTGCCCCGCGGACAAAGTCGACGATTTTCGGCGGTCGCACGACAGGAAATCTCTCGGTTCGCCGTCCCATTTTGACGGCTACCGTCGGCGGAAAGCGTCTGAAAGGACCAACTGTTCGATCACGTCGCGGGTCGTCGCGTCGACGCCACCCGCTGCCTGCAGGATTTCGTCAATGATTTGACGGTCCGACGGTTCGACACGACGCCCCAGTGCGAAAGCGAATAGTTTTTTCGTGAACGCACGCACGAAGAACGCCCGCTTTTCGATCAACAGGTCCTTCAGCCCAGCGACATCCTCGAAGCGGCCTCCGCCGGGAAGCTTCCCCGATGTGTCAATCGCGACGCGATCGCGGTACTTGGTTCGAGCACGCCCGATCGGATCAAAGCTTTCGAGCGCAAACCCGAGTGGATCGATCTTCCGATGGCATTCGTTGCAAGCCGAAGACTTTCGGTGCTTTTCGAGCAGATCACGGACCGATTTCGCGCCACGCACGTCGGGGTCGATCGCAGGGACATCATCTGGCGGCGGAGCGGGTGGGGTACCGAGGACGTTTTCGAGCATCCACACACCTCGGACCACCGGCGAAGTCTCGATCCCGTTCGCCGAGACGGTCAACACGCTCGCTTGACCGAGCAATCCACCACGACGGCTGTCGGGAAACGTGACGCGTCGAAACCGTTCCGGCTCTTCGGCGGGCACGAGCGTTTCACATCCGTACAGCCTTGCCAGGTCACGATTGAGAAACGAGTAGTCGGCTGAAAGCCACTCGCTAACGGGCAGGTTGTTGTCGATCAGGTTTCGAAAAAACAGCTGCGACTCACGTTTCATATCCGCCTGAAGACCGGCGGCGTAAAAGGGCCAAAAGTCCGCGCGGTCTGGCGGCATGGAGCCCAGTTCGCGGAGGTTTAACCACGCGTCAAGAAAGCGACCCACGAAAACGTCGGATGCCTCTGAATTTAAAAGACGCCGCGTCTGTCCCAATAGCCTCTTACGGTCCATCGCCCCAGAGTCGGCGCGTGACCGAAGCTCCGGGTCAGTCATCGAGCCGGTCAAAAAGTAGGACAACCGATTCGCCAGCGCGTGCGACGAGAGCTGGTCGCCGCCGTCTTCACAGTCGGGTTGAAGGTAGAGGAACGATGGCGAGCACAACACGACTTTGAGAGTGTCCTTGAAAGCGTCAAACGACGGACGTCCCTGTTGTAGACGCTTTTCATAGACCGTTATCAGCCGCTCGATTTCGGCTTCACGCACCGGGCGTCGGTAGGCATTGGATGCGAAACGCGAAACGAGCGGACGCACGTCATGGGGATCAAACGTTCCTTCGGGCAACACACTGCGGAGCCGATCGGATGGCCAATGTTCGACGAGCGGGCCACGGATCGTGATCTCGTGAATTCGGATTTGCGGGACTTTGCCGTAACGCAGCATCGCCCTTCGACAATCGAAAATACCTTTGTCGTTTTGAACTTTCTCCGGCAGCGTCTCACGGTATCGCTTGAAGAGCCTGACATGCAGCGGACGGATCCCATCCATTCCGTTTTCGAACGTGAATCGCGGCGACAGTCCCCGATCCAGCGGTACTCGAAAGTCGTACCATTGTGGATCGCCGTCTTCGATGACGGCTTCGCCCAACAACGGCTGAATCGGTTGCACGTTGTGCATGCTTCCGACGCGGACGTCGCCGGGCCGTATGCCCATGCGAAACTTCTCATCCAAATTGAGTCGAAGCTCAGACGCTGTGTACGGCGTGTCGCGATGAAGTGCCTGAGCCAAAACGCGAATTTCATAGATTCCATCGGCGTGCACACCGTCATGCATTTCTTCCAGCGGCCCGTAGGCGCCTTCGGGCTTGTCGGCGAGCGGGCTGTCGTAGAGACACATGTAGCGATACTTGAACGCGTCCCGATGTGCCGCACTGAGTTCGGGTTGTTGGCGAAAATTACCCTGGAATCGCCACGAACGTTGTTCGGGCCGCTCCCGGTTTGACAGAGCTTTTTCGACCACGGCGTCGGCGGCATCGAAATACTGCTCGAGCAGAAAGGCCGATGTCACGAGAGTGTCGCCGACGTTGTCGAGATGCTCGACCGTTTGATCTCGCGGGAATCGAATGGTGGGATCAAACATCGACAGGTCCAGCCCCAACAGATCGCTGACGGTCGAACGATACTCGGCGCGTGTGAGCCGTCGCAAAACGGTCTGCCCGCCCGTACTCTGAACCTGTTGGCGGAGCCGCGCGAGAGCCTCCGTCAATTCCGCGATCGCTGCGTTGCGTTCGTCGGCTGTCGGTTGCTCGGCGTCTTCCGGTGGCATGGCACCGAGGGTGAGTTGATCGATGACGTCCTGCGTCAAAACCAACGTCCCTTGATCGGCGGATTCGAGATTTAACGACGCCAAATCTCGATCACCGTCAGGGTCCTCACCTTGGTGGCAATCAACACAGAATTGTCGAACAAACTTTGTCCGCCCGTCGGCAACCGCGATCGTCGGACCGACCAGCAAAAAAATCAACGCTGAGGCGCGAATCATGCGACGGGCTCCAAACCGCGCAGCGTCCCCGTGCTGGTCGCAAACCGATCCGCTTCGATCCCAAATCGTTGCAACATCGTGAGAAAGAGGTTGGTGAGTGGTGGACGATGGGGGTCTTTGCGGTCGAACCAGAGTTCGCCGGCATGGCGAAAGCCTCCGCCCGCGAGCACGATTGGCAACTCGCTATTAGTGTGCTTATTGGCATCACCCATTCCGCTGCCGAACAGCACGCTCGTTTGATCGAGCAAGTTCGATTCGCCCGATTCGGTTTCGCGAAGCTTGGTCAAGAATCGTGAGAATTGAGCGACTTGGTAGGACTCGATCTTGATCAACGCTTCGATGGCGTCGGGGCGTTGCCCATGATGCGAAAGCCCGTGATAGCCGCTGCGATAGCCGAATTCGCGCGCTTCGAAGTCACCGCCGATTTCAAGCGTCGCGATTCGAGTCGAATCCGTTTGGAGCGCGATGGCAATCAAGTCGTACAGGAGCGGCAAGTCATCGACCATGTTCGTGTTTTTTGGCGATGCAAACGGGGCATCGGGTTTTGCGATATCGATCCATCGTTTGCTGTTGCTCAATCGCAATTCGACTTCGCGAATGGACGTCAAGTATTCATCCAGTTTCTGTTGGTCGCGAACATTGAGTCGCTTGGAGACGTCGCGTGCATCGCCGGTGACGGCATCGAGAATGGACTCTTTCAGTCGAAACCGATCGGCCGCTTTTTCCTTGTCGGCTTCGGCCACGCCGACGAACAGTTTCTCAAACAGTTCCTTCGGGCCCGCAATGGGTGGCACTCGGTTACCAGCACGGGTCCAAGACATGCGGCATCCGCCGTGGATGCCGGTGTCACTGCCGACGGTCAAGGATGAAAACCGCGTCTGTCCGCTTACCGATTCGGCGGCGAACTGATCGAGCGAAATGTTGCCGTCCGGCATCGCCTTGGCTTCACTGTGGTGCACCCCCGAAAGGAAACCATGGATCGCAAAGTGGCCGCCTTTGAGTCCGTGGTCCAGCCCGCCGATGACCGTCAGGTTGCCGTCATGCGGCTGAAGCGACTGCAGCGTGGTCGAGAGGTACGGAGCGTCTTTGTTGGCGTTGTCTCTCCCTGGCCAAAACGCCTTCGGATAAAAGCCGAGCATGTTTCCGATGCAAACCATTCGACGCGGAGTGGCTTCAGCGGCAGAGGCCGATGCGCGACGCGGCATCGACGCGAGAGCGGGCAGCGCAATCGAAACGCCGGCGGAACGGAGGAAGCTGCGGCGACCGGTTCGTGATTGCATCGCTTGGGCCATCCAAGGTGGGTGGGCTGGGGACGGTGGCGGGCCGTCTATTTTACAACACGCCGCCGCCTGTTGAATGGGAAACGAAAAAGCGGTGAAAG
This sequence comes from Planctomycetota bacterium, assembly GCA_039821165.1. Taxonomy (GTDB): domain Bacteria; phylum Planctomycetota; class Planctomycetia; order Pirellulales; family Pirellulaceae; genus Stieleria. The sequence goes on from JBCBOT010000052.1 coordinate 30,676, forward strand.
CCCGCTCAAGAGGACTTCCACCGCCGATGTTTTTTCGAAGCGCGTTTGCCGTCTACGAACGCGACTTTCGGTACGGAGCGAGGACCCGTTTCTGGTTCGGAGCCGGAACGGGCTCGGTGTGATTCACCGGACGAAGTTCATCGACGGTCGTCGCCGGTCGCAATCCGGTCCCGATCGGTTGGGCACTCGGCATCTGCGAGCTTCGTCCCCGAGGGTAGAGCGGCTGATACGTTCGCTGCTGGCTCGAACGGAAACCATGAGACGCCGGACGGACCGAGGGGATCTTCCGCAGACGTGCCGAGTCGCCGTCGAATGGGTCGTCGAGCATGTCAAAAATCGAACCTTCACGCGGTTGCGTGTTCGGTCGTGGCTCGCGAGGACGCGGATTCGTCGGTGGGAGTTCGTTGAAAATATCGTCGATGGGGTTCGACTCGCGTGGCCGTGTCCGCGGTTGCGTTTCGCGGGGTTGCGTTTCACGAGGCTGCATCTCGCGAGACTGAACTTCGCGCGGCTGAATCTCGCGAGGCTGAATCTCGCGAGGCTGCATCGGCTCAGGGGTGGGAACGTTGGAACCCGGGTCGGTGATCGCAGGTTGCGTTCCCGGGTCCGCCATTGGCTGGGTTCCGCCGATCGAATCGGTCGCGTTTGGAAGGCGTGGCTGTGTCTCAGGCTGCGGCTCGGGCTCACGGGGGATCGGCGTCAGTGGGGGCGCGACGTCGGTTGTTTCAGGTTGCGGCGGCGCTTGCTCTGCTTCAATGACGCGCGGCTCGGTCATCTGCATCGATGGCTCGTCGTCCAGTTCGAGCGGTGGGACCGATGGGAGCGATCGGTTCATGTTGCGAGGGGTGGTCGTTCGCGGCTGGACCAAAAAGGGTGCGGGCGTCGGTGCCATCGGCCTGGTGGTCATCGGGGTGGTGGTCATCGGCGTCGCTGCCGGTGGAACCATTTGCATCGGTGCCGGCGTCGGATGTCCAACGCCCATTGGGAGCGTCGTGCATCCCCCGTCGCAGCCGGAATCGAAAGCCGAATCGCATCCGCCGTCCTTGCATCGGCAACCTGCTGTCCCACAGGAATCCAGTCCCAAGACGTGCTCGATCCCGCCGGCGACGGTATCGAGAGTCCTGAAGACGACGGTGTTCTTGAGGTTTATCCGCAGTGGTTTCTTGCTGGTTTTTCCGCAACCACAAGCCTTCGCGGGCGCCGAATCACAATGACCGCAGTCGCACAGACCTCCACCGCACGTGGGAACATAGGTGTCGCAGTCGGTGGCTCGGGCGATACCTGGAGCAAAGAGCCCCAACATCGCAGCACAGAGGCCCGCGAGAAGCTTTCGATTAGCCCGTTGCATTGTCAGTCCCATGACGCGTCTCATCCTGAAGACTCGAGTGAGTGTTGGTCCGCCGGTCTGTATCGACCCGGAGCAATCGGGATGACCACGAGAATCCTTAGTTCCCGAATAGCAGCCGCAGATTGCCTATTTTGACGACCGCCGCATGCGACTCGTAGGCGGCGGTCGCACCAAACTCCTTTTGAGCCCGCAATTTAGGCTGAATTTGCCCAACGGTCGGGGCAACCTGCCAACGGCCGAGACGCCCAAACACGCCGAGTCTCGTCGTCGAGTTGGGGGTGCTTCCGCTCGACTTCGTCAACGGCAACACTTGGCTGTTGACGGGTCCAAGCGGTGCGAGCATTTGACATCGCCGGACTCTTCCGTTGTTCCCAGCCGCGCTGTTCTGGAACACCACATTTGCCCCATGGTTGGCCGATCAATCCGGGTGATTTGTCGACAAGACCCTTCAACAAGAAACAAGCATGAGCGATCTACATTCCCGATATAACGAAGTCGAAAAACTGATTGATGACGAGAAATTCACCGAGGCCATCGACGGGTTGAAGGAGATCGTTGCCGAGGACGAATCCTTCGTGCTGGCGCACCTCGCGCTCGCAAGGGTGTACACCAAAACCGGCCAACACGCCGAAGCCATCGCCCATGGCGAAAAAGCTTGTGAACTCGAGCCGAATGATGCGTTCAACTTCACCGCGATGAGCGTCACCTACCAACGCGCCTGGGCGGGGACACAGCAGCAGGAGTACATCACGAAAGCCGAAACGGCGATGGAAAAGGCTCGGCTCCTGGAGTCGCAATAAGAGATCTTCCCGGCGGATGTCGTCGCCCAACGAGCATTTGTCACTCATTCACATTGCCTTGCACTCGGAGACCTTACATGACTGACACGCGTTGGCCCGTTCGATTTGTTTTCACAACCGCGATCCTGCTCTCTTGCTTGGTCGCTCCGGCGTCGGCGGATGACATGCTCGGCAAAGGCGATGAAGCGAAAGACTTCGCCCTTCAGGCCGTGGCAGGCGAACTCAACGGGGACGTCAAGCTTTCCGAGCTCAAAGGGTCCGGCCCCATCGTCCTGGTCGTGCTGCGTGGATTCCCGGGATACCAATGTCCAATTTGCTCTCGCCAAGTCGGCGCACTCGTTGCAAAAGCCGACGAATTCAAGAAGCAAAATGCAAAGGTGTTGATGGTCTATCCGGGGCCGGGCTCCGGCCTCGAAGGCAAAGCGAAGCAGTTTCTTCGCGGCGGAAAGTTGCCAGCACCCTTCACGCTGCTGCTCGATCCCGATTACGAGTTCACGAACGCCTACGGATTACGTTGGAAAGCGCCACGAGAAACGGCTTATCCGTCGACTTTCGTTCTCGACGGAAAAGGAACGGTCACGTTTGCCAAGGTCAGCAAGACTCACGGTGGACGCACCCGTCCCGATGAAGTGCTGCAAGCCGTCGGTGCCGCAGCAAAGTAAACTCGGCGCCGCCTAAAATAGCGCTCGCACGAGTTGCAATTCGTCGCCGATGTGACAACGAGACAGCTCTCCAGACTTCCGTCCGCGGACCTCCATGCAGATTCAATTTCACGACTGCGTGGGGTTCGTCGGGATCGC
>JBCBOT010000053.1:0-33511 GCA_039821165.1 Planctomycetota bacterium
ACGAGTGACGCGATCAACCACCGCGGCAACCGAATCGGATGACTTTGTGAATGAGTGGATGGCACGGCAACGTCGAAAAAACACGGAGTTGTGGCGAGCAAAACGACGGTCTCATTTTAACGGTGAGCCGACAGAGTCGATAGTTCGAGGGACCTTTTGCGTAACCGGCAAACTTCGCCAACTGTCCGCATCGGTCGGGTCGTGTTGTGACTCTGGCTCCCCTCCGACGGTGGTTTGGGGCCTTCATTTGCCGGTATTCGACGGGTTTTCCACCTGTTTGCGGAGAGATCGAACCGATCGCCGCCTTGAGGACGTAGACGTACACTTACGTTCCGAGTGGATAATCACATCAATTGACAAGTGCATCACGAGCGGGTGACGCGTGGGCGAGAAAACAAATTTGATCACCGGTGGCGCCGGCTTCATCGGGTCGCATTTGACGCAGCGATTGCTTGAGCGAGGCGATCGGGTGTTGATTGTTGATGACCTTTCGACCGGACGCCGGGGGAACCTGGACGCTGTCGAAGGGCACGAAAGACTCGAATACATCGAGGGCACTGTCGAAGACGAGGCGTTGGTTGCCGAGGCCGTCGGACGCGCCGATGCGGTTTATCACCTCGCTGCCGCGGTGGGTGTGGCGTTGATCGCCAAGCAGCCGATCCAGACGATCGAGCGAAACGTTTATCCGACCCAGTTGATTTTGAATCGGCTCGGCGTGATGGCGGATCGTGGCAAGCAAATCCCCTGTTTCATCGCGAGCACGAGCGAGGTTTACGGCAAGAACCCCAAAGCCGTTTGGTCCGAGGAGGATGACTTGGTTTTCGGTGCGACGACCAAGCCACGATGGAGCTATGGGGTTTCAAAGGCGATCGATGAATTCTTGGCGCTCGCGTTTTTCAAAGAGCGGAATCTGCCCGTTGTGGTGGGGCGCTTCTTTAACGTGGTGGGACCCCGGCAGACCGGGGCTTATGGAATGGTGTTACCGCGTTTTGTCGACGCGGCACTGCGAGGCGAGGATTTGGTGGTTCACGACGACGGCAAGCAAGTCCGCTGTTTCGCGCACGTGGAAGACGTCATCGGCGCGGTCGTCCAGCTCACGGAGACTCCGTCCACCTACGGACGGGTGTACAACATCGGCAGCGACGTCGCGGTTTCGATTCTGGAACTGGCAGAACGTGTGATTGAGCGAGTGAACCCTAAGGCGGGGATTTCGTTCCAATCCTATTCCGACGCCTACGACGAGTCCTTCGAGGATATTCGTCGTCGTGTTCCGGACTTGAGTCGGATTCATGCCGCGATCGGGTATTCCCCGAGCAAAGACCTCAACGCAATCATCGACGCCGTCGCCGATTCGATGCGTTGAAAACTTTTCCGAAAAGGGCACTTGTCACGCCAGGACAATACGCCGCGAGAAATTGAAACGCGGGTCTTTGGACACCCTGTGAACGTTTGCCGGCGAATAGGTCGTCGGCTCACATCGTGCCGGACACGCATGCCCATTCTTGCGGAGAAAATCCCAATGCGTCAGTTGTTTGCGGTTGCCATGGCGGCAGCACTTACCTTTTCGTTCAGTGCTCACGCGTTCGCCGGTTGCGGTACCTGCGACAAGACCGTTGTCGAGAACGCGGTTGCAGCTAAGAAGTTCAACACGCTCGTTGCTGCAGCTAAGGCAGCGGGTCTCGTTGAGGTGCTCAGCGGCGAAGGTCCCTTCACCGTTTTCGCACCGACCGATGAAGCTTTCGCGAAGCTGCCCGAAGGCACCGTCGAAAGCCTCCTGAAGCCCGAGAACAAGGAAAAGCTCGTCGCCATCCTGAAGTACCACGTCGTCGCCGGAAAGGTGATGTCGAAGAAGGTCGTCACCATGGATAAGGCGAAGACCGTCCAAGGCGGCGAAGTCATGATCAAGACCAAGGACGGAGATGTGATGATCAACAAGGCGAAGGTCGTTAAGGCCGACATCAACAGCTCCAACGGCGTGATCCACGTCATCGACACCGTCTTGATTCCCAAGGCCTGATCGAGCCTGAGCTAGAGAATCTTTGAGGCCGTCGTGGATCCCCGCGGCGGCCTTTTTTTTGTGCTATCGCCAGAAAGGCATTGGGCCGCCAGCGTGGGTGTAGCCGATGTCGCCGGAAACGAGTCGTGCCGAACCGCGATTCATCCCCTATTCCGCGATCATTAGCCCTTGTCGGGGCCGGGGCTCGTCGCCTATCTTTCTGAGCTTCGCGGAACTGTACACCTGCCAGTCGCCGCCACCCCCAACTTGAGAGAACTGCCATGAAAGAAGGCATCCACCCCAAATACGAGACGACGACCGTGAAATGCGGTTGTGGGACCTCGTTCGAAACCCGCACGGTTCGTGGCGGCGAGATGAAGGTCGATATTTGCAGCGAGTGCCACCCCTTCTACACGGGGAAACTGAAGTTCGTCGACACCGCCGGTCGAATCGATAAGTTCCAAAAGAAGTTTGCCGCCGGATCCTACGGCAGCTTGCAAAAGAAGAAAGGCAAAAAGAAATAGCTTGGTCGCTGGCGAACCCCAAGACCGCCGGCTGGTCCCCATCACAGGCTACGACGTCGCATGGTCGCTCCGACCATGCGTTTTTTTTTGCCCCACAAGCTCCCTGAAACAAATCTCCAATGAGCAACATCCGAGAACTGCTGGAAGAAAAGCTCAGCCGCTTCGAGCAACTCGAAAAAGACATGTCCGATCCCGAGGTGCTCGGTGACGGGGCTCGAATGAGCGCGACCGCTCGCGAGCATGGTGGTCTCGCCAAGCTGGCGGGCAAGTATCGCGACTTCAAACGAATGAGCGACGAGATTCAAGGCTGCAAAGAAATGGCGGAAGCGGCCGAGGACTCCGAGGAACGCGAGATGGCGGAAACGGAGATGGCCGAACTCCGCGGAGAACGGGAAAAGGTCTGGGAAGACTTGTTGTCGATGACCATCGGCGGCGAAGACAGCCATCGCACCCGCTGCATCATGGAAATCCGCGCCGGCACCGGCGGTGAAGAAGCCGCGCTCTTTGCTCGTGACTTGTTCGAGATGTATCGCCGTTATGCGGAGCAGAAGTCTTGGAAGGTGGAGGTCATGGACAGCAGTGCTTCGGACATGGGAGGGTTTAAAGAAATCACGCTCACGCTCGAAGGTGAAAACGTCTACCGCGACCTCGCGTATGAATCCGGCGGACACCGTGTTCAGCGGGTTCCTGAGACAGAGGCACAAGGTCGCGTTCACACCAGTGCGGCCACGGTCGCCGTGATGCCTGAGCCCGAGGACCTGGAGATCGATCTTAAATCCGATGACTACCGCGTCGATAAATTCGGTGCGTCAGGGCCCGGCGGCCAGCACGTCAACAAGACCGAGTCCGCGATCCGACTGACGCACCACGAGACCGGCATCGTGGTGTCATGCCAAGACGAAAAGAGTCAGCACAAGAACTTGGCAAAAGCGATTCGGGTTCTCAAGGCGCGTATCTATGAAAAGAAACGCGAGGAAGAGGCCGCGAAACAGGCCGAGCAACGAAAAGGCTTGATCGGTTCAGGCGACCGAAGTCAGCGAATCCGGACCTACAACTTTCCGCAAAACCGCCTCACCGACCATCGCATTAATTTGACCCTCTACAAGCTGGATCAAGTCATGACCGGTAGCGTCGAAGCCGTGACGGAAGCCTTGATCGAGTATGATCGCGATCAGCTGCGTGGAGACATGATCGACTAGGCGGTGCTACCGCAAATGCCACGAGTGACGAGTGCCTCGTGATCCGGCGCGGCCGAGTCGCGCGAACCGTTGCCGCCTGCTTTTGCCGCGACACGGCGAACTCAACGAAACCTTCCACACAACCTCGTTCATGTCCGAGCTCAACGCGAATCAACAACCTGCCAAAAAGAATGAAGACGCGTGGACGGTACTTCGTTTGTTGCAATGGACCACCGAGTTCTTCGAGAAACGGGGGAGCGATTCACCGAGGCTCGATGCGGAGGTCTTGCTCGCCCACGCCAGGGACTGTAGCCGAATCGAACTCTACACCGCGTTTGAGGAAGAGCCCGAGGAGGAACAACGCGCGGTCTTTCGCGAGATGGTCCGCCGGCGTGGTGAAGGAATGCCGGTCGCGCAGTTGGTCGGATACAAAGAGTTCTACTCCCTTCGCTTTCGTGTCAACGAACACACGTTGATTCCCCGACCCGAGACAGAGCACGTCGTCATCGAAGCACTCGACAGTGTGAAGTCCATCGAAGTCAAAGATCGCCCGATTCAGATTGCGGATATCGGTACTGGATCGGGCGCGATTGCGGTCTCGATCGCCGTGCATCTGCCCGAAGCGCACGTGACCGCAATCGACATCTCCGAGTCGGCTCTCGAGATCGCGCGCTGGAACGCCGAGCAACATGACGTCGCGGATCGCATTGAATTCGTGCGGAGTGATTTGTTGTCCGAAATTGCGGAGCCTGAGGCGTTTGATTTGATTTGCAGTAATCCGCCCTACATCAGCGAAACCGAGTTTCTCGAACTCGACGTTTCGGTTCGCGATCACGAACCGAAATCGGCGCTGGTCGCTGGAGGGGATGGAACCGAGATCATTAAGCGTCTGCTGGCGGAGTCGTACAATCGGCTGCACGTGGGGGGCCGACTGATCCTGGAACTGAGTCCGATGATCGCGGATGCCTGTGAGGATTTGGCCGAACAGATCAGTGAGTTCGGCGACTCAAGGTTCATCAAAGACATTGCTGGGCATCGACGCGTCCTCTCGCTCGCTCGTGTGGGGTAGCAAATGTCTGGCAACGATTCGGCGGATCGGCAGCACCTTTCCAAGAGTGCACCGCGGTTCCGATTCGGATTGCGAACGTTGCTTGCTTCGGCAGCGGTGGTTTGCGTGGCCATCGGACTCTTTGTTCCGCGCTACGGTGAGTCGCTCGATGGCTGTTCGAATCAGGGGCTCGATTCGGTTTGGATCGCCCCCCCGGATTTGAATGATGTCGTCACCAAGTGCCGTGCGGAGTACCCCGGGATAGCCGTTCCGGATAATCCGCCCGTCATCATCGAAAAGGTCTTTGAGGAAGTGGGACACTGTTGCTTTTGCAATTTTCACGGGCGACGATACGTCCACCGGGTTCGTTACCGATGTGAGGTGTTTCCCGCGGCTCAGTTTCCGGGCCAGTCGCTGGTGGTAATGTTTGACTTTGATCACTATCACCTCAACGGTGGCGGCTGCGAAATGCGTCTCGCCGAGGTGGCTCGGTAAGATATCGGTACTCGGGTCGGTAAGATATCGGTACGTCGAACATGGATTCTGTTCGAGTTCTCATTTCGAAGCGGTAGCGGTGCTCCAAACAAGTCTTCAATCATCCGACGCAGCATCCGAGTCGGTGTGGGGCGCCGTTCGACGTGACGTCGGGACGTTCGACGAACGCCTCAACGATGGCGGTTTCGTTCGAAATCATTGGCGTTATTTGAACGACCAGTTCGAAGCGTTTGGTGCCGAGACATTACGCGAACATGCGGCTTCGATCGAACAGACCGTTCGTGAGAACGGCATCACCGTTCATGCCGAATCGCCGGACGGCCAAATCGACCGTCCGTGGCAATTGTCCGGGGTCCCTTATCTGATCCACGCCGATGAATGGCACGGAATCGAAACGGGGCTGATGCGTCGCACTCGGCTACTGGAGGCCGTGCTGCACGACTTGCTTGGGGCTCAGAATCTGATTCGTGAGGGTGTCATTCCAGGTGAACTCATTTGGGCCAACCCTCGCTTTCATCGGTCCTACACGGACCTCGATGCGGAGCGGCAGAAGCTGCATGTCACCGCCACCGACCTTGTCCGTGATGCCAAAGGACAGTGGCGGATCACGGGTGATCGCACCAGGGCCCCGAGTGGTTTGGGCTACCTGCTGGAGAATCGAATCGTCACGAGCCGCGTGCTGGCGCAGACGATTCGTGGTTGCAACACAAAACGTCTGGCGAATTTTTTTGCCGCGCTTCGTGAACATCTCAAGTCTTTGGCGGAGACGCAGCGTGAGAATCCGAGGATTGCGATCCTGACGCCACCGAGCGGTAGCTATCGCGAGTTTGAAGACACCTACTTGGCACGTTATCTCGGGGTCACGCTCATCCAAGGAAGTGACTTGGCCGTTCGAGGCGGCAGACTCTACCTGAAGACACTCGGCGGCCTTGAGCCCATACAGGTCCTTTGGCGACACGTTTCGGACCGTCAATGCGATCCACTGGAGTTGGAGTCTTCGTCTACCGAAGGCGTCACCGGGTTGCTGCGGTGCGTGCGCAATCGCGGTGTCGAAGTCGTCAATTCCGTTGGCAGCGTCCTGGCCGAAACGCCCGGGTTGATGCCTTACTTGGATGCTGCAAATCGATTCTTCTTCGGCGATGACCTCACGCTTCAATCGGTAAAGTCCTACTGGTGCGGTGACCCACAGCACCTGAGCCACGTGATTGCAAACTTGTCATCGCTTGTGATTGGCTCGGCGATGGCGGTCGACAGTGAGCGTGCCATCGATGGTTCGCTGCTCACCGCGACCGAGCAGGAACAACTGGTTTCGCGATTACGAACGACGCCGGGCCAATTCGTTGCTCATGAACGGTTGCACTTTGCTTCCACACCCGTGTGGTCTGAAGGTCAGATTCTTTCACGCAAAGCGGTCCTGAGAAACTTTCAATTGCTGACGGGAGACGAGGTGCGGGTTCTGCCCGGCGCATTGTGTCGAGTCGGCCAAGACGAGTTGGAGCTACTTCGTTCACCCGTCAGTGGACGGATGACTCAGGACTGTTGGGTCACGGGGGATCAACCGGTCGATCAACACGCCTCGCTCTTGGCGGATCATGAGACAAAGATCACGTTGCGTCGCGGTGGCGATGAATTGCCGAGCCGTGTCGCCGAGCACCTGTTTTGGCTCGGGCGCTACGCGGAGCGTGCTGAGTGCATCGCACGCGTGCTGAGGATCACGCTGCAGCGGGTTTCGGGCGAAGACAACTGGGAGTCTTTCGAAGAAGTTCGACGGCTGATTTATGCGCTCGCCTCGATGGGACAAATCGAACCGGGGTTTGCGGTTTCCTCGTTCGTCGAAAATCTCCCGCATCTTGAACGTAGTTTGCCGGCATCACTGCTGGACCGGGAACAACCACGCGGTCTCTTGCGAACGATGAAGTCGATGCTTCACAACGCAAATGCCGTTCGCGATCGATTGTCGGTTGACGCCTATCGGATCATTCAACGTGCCTACCAGGAATTGGTCCAGCCTGCTTTATCAGGGCGAGCCACTGGCACACTCTCTGCGGGTGAGGCCATCGAACGTGCGGGGACGTTGATCGTCGACTTGCTCGCGTTTTCAGGTGTGACGCACGAGGGATTTGTTCGCACCCACGCGTGGCAATTCCTTGAACTGGGACGTCGGATCGAACGCGCCACTCAAACCTGTGACTGGCTCAAGACAATTCTCTGTCCGCCGACGGAAGAGCCCGGTCCGACTTGCGAGGCCTTGCTGGAGATCACCGACAGTTTGATGACCTATCGCTCACGCTACCTGAGTCTCGTTCAACTCGCCCCGGTTGTTGATCTCGTGGTGACGGACGAGATCAATCCGCGTTCGGTGCGATTCCAACTCGAGAGAATCGCTTCGTTGATGGATCAACTCCCAGGGATCGATGGTGGTGCCGGTTTGGGCGCGATCCAGCGGATTGTTGTGTCGCTTCGCTACCACGTCACCGTGGCGGATCCCCACGAATTGTGTCGACCAGGCGACGAGGGGGCGCTCGAACAACTCGCGGACCTGGTTGATCTCGTGGTTCAAGAACTTCCTAAACTCTCCGAGGCGATCAGTGCCCGCTACCTGATCCACACGACCACGCAGCGTTTGACGGGAACGGGGCGATGAGAGGAGTGCATCGATGACCCAGTCGAGTGCGGGGCCAGTGCGGTACCGGGTGCGGCACCAAACCGATTATCGTTACAGCAGCAATGTCGCGGTTTGCCAAAATCAACTGCGGATGCAGCCGATCTCTCGTGGATCGTTGACTTGTCATTGGTCCGACTTGGAGATCACGCCGCCGCCGACGAGTTGGGAGCAGCACACCGACTATTTTGGAAACCAGGTGCACACGTTTTCGATCGAACAGGCGCATCGCTCGTTGTTGGTCTGCGTCGAAAGCGAGGTCAGCGTCGCGCCCTGTTCCGTCAGCGAAACGGTCTCCTCCGCAGCTTGGGAGTTGATCACGTCCGCCAACTCAAAACCGCAGCCACTATTGGACGAGTATCGATTCGCATCACCACGCATTCCCACAGCCAGTCACTTTGCAGACTATGCGCGGATTTCGTTGCTGCCGGGACGCGGCATTGTTGACGCCGTGTTTGATTTGACTCGACGGATTCGTGACGAGTTTAAATATGACGCGACCGCGACGAACGTCGACACGACGACGGATCAGGCTCTCAAACTCAAGGCTGGTGTGTGCCAGGATTTTGCTCACGTCCAAATCGCCTGCTTGCGGTCGATGGGGCTGGCCGCTCGCTACGTGAGCGGTTACTTGCGCACCGTTCCGCCTGAGGGTGGCGAACGTTTGGTGGGGGCGGATGAATCGCACGCATGGTTGGAGGTGTTCGTCGGCAGCGCCATCGGTTGGCTCGGTTTCGATCCCACCAACGGTTGCCTTGCGGGAACGGACCACATTCCCATTTGCCTTGGCCGAGACTATGACGACGTCAGTCCCATGCGTGGCGTTGTGTTGGGCGGCGGCAAGAACACGCTTAAAGTCAGCGTCGATGTCGAAGAAGTCACGCAGTCGAGTTCTCCAAAGGAACAGTCTCCCACTGGCCGTTGATTCGAAGAAAGAGGTGACTCAAGGGGCGGCGCCTCTTCTGTCGCTCCAGTAACCAGAGACTCTTCGTTTTCATGGGGTTCAATGGAATCCCGACGCGTTAGCGAGGCGATCTCGTGAAAGAGCGTCTATAGAGCTACGTCATTCCCTCACTTTACGTTTCGGGTTACCAAAGCCAACAAAGCGATGAATGCAGTGGGCTACTCCGAGACGCCAGCCATGGGGCGGCGGTTTCGAGGGCGTACATGAATCATTTGGTGAGTCTTCGCTGTCAAGGAACGCTTTGCGGTTCGGTCGGCGATGTTTGCGACGAAATCGATTTCTCGCTTGTCACCGTCTGTTGCCCGAAGTTCCACGACTTTGTACTCGTGAGTCGTTCCCGTGAGGAACGCGGACACGAATGGACTGTCGATCACTTCAACGTCTAACCCCTCTGTTCTTCCCGACGCACCCAACTCGGTGTCGCTCGCCTCCAGGTGGAGTAGACCGATGAGCGCGGAGTGATTTGCAATTTCGACCAGGAAACGAGTCGGAATGTCTTGTCTCAACTCGATCGTTTGCACTTTCGGTTCCAGTTCCAGTCCGGTCTCTGGAGAAATCGTTGCGGTGAATAGCGTCAGGGCGTCAACCGCGTCACGCAATTGTTCAAACGATACTGTGTTCTCGATCCTTCGTAGTGTCGGGGACACGTCGCGTTCCGGTCCGAAACGCCGAATGACGTTGACGAGCCGGCGCTTCGCTTGATCGAACGTCTCGGACTTTGATCGGGCGAGCGGTGCCTGCTGTTTCAAGGCTTCGAACATTTCAATTCCCTGCTCGATGTATCCGACGGCTTCTTTGCGATGGGCTTCCGTTGCGAAGCGACCCTTCACGCGGATCTGATTGGCATGATCTCGCATTCTGCCTTGCCAATATTGGGCAGCCATCGGATCAAAACGCGGCATGCCGTCCACCTGCACATAGATCGGGCTCGTGTGTGCAATTCCAGGGCCGGTGATCGCGTTGAAATTTCCGAACCCGAATTCGGATCGCCCGTCCGTGCGATGGCTGCATCGAGCGACGATCCAACGGCTTTCGATTGTCGGTACGGTGATGTCGACATCGAATTGGGTGTCGTGAGTGTGTGCGGAGAACAGAGTCTTTCCATTCGAAATGATCTCAATCGCACCGATTGGATCTCGTGAGAGGACTTTCGCTTTTATCCGCAGAGCCTGTTGCGGCTCGCAGCGGAGGACTTCGCCAAGGCCCGCGCCATTGACCTCCAAGAAAATCAGCGGTCCCGACGTGGTGAATGTCCTGCCTTTACGAATTCCGTCGATCCAACGGTCGTAGGTGAATGCCCCGTCCAGTTCGACGTAGGACCGCGCGATTCCGAGGGTTCGTGCCGGATGATCACTTCCGTTGGTCAGTGGAAGTCGAAAACCACAATCCAACAGGCGGTAATACATCGAGGGTTCCATCTGATCGAGCGAGTCGGTTAAGCGATGGATGACGTTGACCGGGACATCTTTATTGCCGCCGGTTCCGTGAGCTTCGATGCTGATACCGCCCTGAACGCGGCAAGCTTCGATCGCGGTTCGGTTGATCGGATAGTCCAGCGAATCGGGGCCGGCAATGATCGAACCGGTGCCGATCGGCTGGACAAGCCAATCGATATTCAGAAAGCAAAGATGTCCGTAGAGGTCTTCGTTTCGATATTCTTCGCCCATCTGCATGTGAAACCGGGAGTCCGACATCTCGAGAATTGGACCCATCGGTGCCTGCGACGGTTTGACGAAGGCTTGATTCGCGTACCGTTGAAGCAGTGTGAGGTTGTTGGCGACCCTCAGGTCTTCGGCACGCTGAGCCATTGCGAGTAGTTCCAGTGGCTCGTCGATATTCCAGGCATTGGTCACCCAATGCACATGGGTATCACCCGAGACCCAACCGCGTGCGAACATGTCGATGATCCGTTTGCACTCACGTTCGATGGAGAGGGTTTCGTCGGGCTTTGTCGTCACGTCGACAATCTCTCGTCGATGCTCAAATCCTTTCTCAAAGGTCACGCGAGTGTCCCCTGGGGGAACTTTCATCTCGACCAATCCATCGGCATAAAAGAATGGAAGCTTTTGCCAGGTGTCGATCGGAGGGTAGATGATCGGTTTGTCGGTAAAGGTGGACTTGTTGGCGTAGTGTCCGCCGTGGCGGCAGATTCCGTCGCTGCACTGGACCGTGATGCGTCCCGCGATCTCCGCTGGAGTGTTGCCGACAAAGCGAAGTCGAAGCGTTGCCGGTTCCACGATTTGAATGGGGATCGAAAGCGGCTGTTCATTCCTTTCTCTGTCGGTCTGGATGTGTAGGCGAACGTCGTCGTTCGTTTGGTTTTGCGGATCGACGTGGAGCGTATGGGACAGAAGAGTCTCGGTTTTCGGAGGAACGACAACCGAATCGGATGTTGGCTTTTTACCAGTGTTCGATGCGATCCGAAGACTGTGGCTTGAATCGGTTTGATTGATGCATCGAATCAGAACAAGCGTCGGGATCGCCTTGCACACCGAATGGGTTTTGGGCAAGTCCAGCAGTTTGAGTCCGTTTTCTCGAACGGCAACTTGGTAGGTCGGGATCAACGACGTCATCGTCGCCAAGGTGTCACGACGACTTGAGCGCAGCGCATTCAAGTCCTTCTTGCGGGGATCGTCGTGAATGAATTGGTGTTCCAGCGCGGCTTGGAAAATCATCCCTTCGCGGCATGGAAGCGGCCATGTCTCGACCAGCGAGGTCAAGAGCTGGAAGGAGTGATTTGCCTCCCGCTTCTCTGCATCGCCGTCCGCCAAGTCATTCGAGTGAGTCTCCAATTCATCCAGTTTTTCGTGACCATGAGCCGTCACAGTACAGACGCAAATGATCGTAAGTAACAGGGGAGGCACACTGATTCGTCGCGCGAACGAAAGCACTAAAGAACACATTGATGGAGACTCGAGTCAGCTTACTGCTCTCGGAAGAGCGGGCTGTCGATGGTTGCGGCCAGGGTGTCAACGATTCGATAGTCGTGTTCGGCGGAGACGGAAACGATCCGATCGATCTCAGCAAAGTCGGACGGGCGTGGTTCGGCACCGTTGGCGTACGTCAGCAGTTTTGAGATGAAGCAGCGGACGAATCGCTCTTGGTTCATTTCGGTACCCATCCACTCGCGAAATCCACGGATGTCCTTGTAAGCGTAGCCGCTCAGGAACGTCGCCCCAGAATCGATCGCGATCCCCTGCTCTTTCGGTCGCCTGCGCTTGTTCGATGCATCCTCGATCGTCGTGTATCGATCTCGCCAACTCCCGTCTGGCCCATAGTTTTCAAATGCATATCCAAACGGATCGATGCGACGATGGCAGGAGGCACAATTGGAATCGGAGCGGTGGGCTTCGAGAATCTCTTTGATTGTTTTGGCTTGTCGAACATCAGGTTCGGTGATTTCAACGTCTGAAGGTGGTGGCACAGGATGGATGCCGAGGAAGTTTTCCATCACACAAATCGCCCGATGGATGGGTGACGTCGAAAGGCTATCCGCCGTGGAAGTCAGAAATGCGCCCATTCCCAAAAAACCTCCTCGACGTCCATCCGTAAATACATGCTTTTCGAGAGCCGATCCCTGGGGACCTTCGACGCCATAGACCTTTGCCAGATCGGCGTTGATGAAGCTGTAATCGGCGGTGATCAGCTCGGGTAGCGGCAGGTTCTCTTTCACCGCATGTTCAAAGAACGTCAACGCTTCTTGGACCATGTCTTCGCTGACGAGTTTGCGATGATAGTGATGGAAATGGTCTGGGTCGGGCGACATGAAGTTGATGTCATTCAGTTCCAGCCAGGCCGTCGGGAATGCCTGCAGAAAAGAATCGGACTCGTTCTGGTTGAGGCTCCGCTGAAGTTCGCGACGAACACCCTCGAAAGAATCAAGGTCGCCCCGCTCCACTGCCGCACGCAATTCTGGTGATGGAATGGAGCTTTGCAGAACGGTGCTGAATTTCGATGCGAATCGTTCGGCGGGTGAGAGATCTTCGCCGCCGAGCAGAAGGAACTCAGGTGAAACCAGAAGTGCGACAATGCCTTCCTTGAGTGCGTCGATTGCTCCGAGTTCTGGGGCCCGCGTTTGAACAAGTGAAATGATGTCGTCGAGTTCACCGTCTCGGAGTTCGCGTCGCCAAGCGCGGGTGGCGATCGGTTTCAAAATGGCTTCTGTGTCGGCGATCGATGGTTCGCGACCGATCAATCGAATTTGACGCTCCGGAGGCCAGCTCTTGAAGAAGGGCCCTTCCACAGTCGCGCCGAGCAGTCGTGGTCTCGGACCCATCCAGAGATCCACCCAGTTGTGCCAGTCATCAGGCCCACGCTTTCGTCCGTTGGGAGCCGGCTGAAACGTCGGCACGAGTTCTGCGTAGCGTTTCGGTTCGTACTTTTTGAAATAGTAGGCTGTGATCCGATTTTGAAACTTGAAGTTCCCATTGCCGAGGAGTCTTAGTCCGTCGGTCGGATGCAGCATTCGAAAGCGAGTTTCTCTTGCAAGCCACTCTTCGAGTTCGATCGTGACGACTTGGTCATCGGGCAGGTCGAAGGTTTCCTTGCGGTCACCCATGACGACTTTGAGCCGGATGGGATCGGCGTCGTAGATTCCCGTGTCCTCCTCGTCGTATCGGCCACGGTCGAGGGCGACGCAACGGATGTTGATGCGGTACCAGCCCGAAGCGGGAGCGGAGGAGAATGATTCGAAATAGGCGAGCAACCGCGGGTCCAAGAAGTCGAATCCTGTCGCCTTACCGCGTCGTGGTGCCCGCTTGATGTTCTGATTGGTGGATGCAGCAAGGATTTCACGGGGGGAGATGTCGTAGCGTTTCGATTCGGGTTTCGGGCCCGACAAGATTGTCGAATTCACCACCTTTCGAATGGCTCGAATGTACTCTTCAAGGTGAAACTTGCTGAAGCCGAGTGTTTCGCCGTGCGTGTCAAAGCCGTGGTGGAGCGAGTCTCCGATCAGGTCATCATTTGGCAAGTGCGTACCAGCATCCTCGATCAAGAGAACATCGGCGATGCTGTTTGCAAACTCACGATTGTTCATTCGCCTCGGAGGAAGAGTCTTTCGGGGTGGGGGTTCGAAGGAGGCGAGTCGATGATGCAGCCATCCAAGCAGCTTCGTGCGTTCGGCGTCGTCTAATTCCCCCGCTTCAGGCGGCGGCATTTCTCCGGTCTTGATCCGGTCGAGCGCGCCGAGCCACTCCCTAAGATTTGCATCGGTTGGACTCGGCCCGAAAGCATCGAGTGAGAAGTCTCCCTCGACGTTGCTGCCGCTGTGACAGTCACTGCAATACTGTTCGAGCAGTGTTTGGTCCGCTCGAGCTGTGTCGTGTAGTCCGAGGCAAATCAGAAATAGGAGCACCAGTGCGTTTTGGACTCGCATCTCAAGCGTGCCCTCCGAATGGGAGGTCAAATGTGCCGGTACTCGTGTTGAACTGATCTCGTTCAAGTCCAAAGCGTTGAATGAGCGTTACGAACAGATTGCAAAGCGGCATGTTGTTACCGCTTCCGTCTCGCGCATCGACGTGACCGCGGTGATCGAAACCGCCACCAGCGACAAGGATCGGTAGGTTGCGATTGGAATGGGTGCCGCCATAGCCCATGCCGCTTCCGAAAAGAACGATTGTGTGATCGAGCAGCGTGCCGTCGGTTCCCGGCTCACGAATGGAATCCAGCTTCTTGAGGCACCGAGACAATCTGGCGATTTGGAAAGACTCGATCGCAACCAACTCCGACGTCACGTTTTCTTGTTTTCCGTTATGCGTGCAGCCGTGATAGCTTCGGTTGACGCCATCGATTTCCGTGTATTTCAGTTCGGAAGGAAACTCGATACTCGCGACGCGTGTGAGGTCGGTTTCAAACGCGTATCCGATCATGTCGAAGATCGCGTCGTAGCGGCTTTCGAGTGTTGCACCGCCATCGAAGTAGGGAGAGAGATCGAAGGTCGGTTTGTTTTGATCGAGCCATGAGGCCCGGTCTTTCAGGGAGAGTTCGAGTTCGCGGATCGAGGTTTGAAACTGATCGATCCGGTCGCGATCTCTTCGACTCGTTCCAGTTAGGATTCCATCGAAGCGGGACGCGACGGTATCGAGGATGCTTCCGTCTCGCTGAAGCAATTGCCTCCGTTCGCGTTTTTGCTCTTCCGTTAGGTTGAGGAAGAGGTGGTCGAAGAGTTCGTTCGGATCGGTGATCGGCAGTTTCTCGACCCCGTTCGCGGTCCAACTCATGCGAATGCCGGACTCCAGTGACGCGCCGACCGAATCGTATCGCACCTGGCTACCGACGTGCCGCGCGAACAGTTGATCGATCGACATGTTCTTTTCGGGAAACGCCTGAGCCTCGGTCGGTAACACGCCGCTGAGAAACGAAATCTCTCTTCCGTGTCCGCTGACCATTCCATGATCGGTGTGGGAAACGATCGTCATTCGGTCTTTCAACCAATTCAGCGGCTCGAGTGTTTCGGGCAGGGCGATGTCGCGACCAAATTCCGTCGGAAAAAAGTGCTCCGGGTGTGCGCCGAAAGGATTTCCAACGACCAGAAAACGTGTCGGCACCGCGGTGGAGGCTTCGGAGGCCGATGCCATCGATTCAAGAAGCGGAAGCGACATGGCTCCCCCGAGTCCGCGAAAGAGTGTTCGACGATGGAGTCTGGGATTCATGAGCGTGATGGAAGGATGGTTGCGGAGTGGGCGGGGCACCTCAAGTGGCACGAAGCGATTGTACCTGAACGATTTCAGGTGGACCGACTGGAGCGTTTCGGCTGCGTCTGAGTGACGGTTTTCTGTCAGGTTTTGCTTGCCGCTCGCGCGTGATGGCATAGGGTTCGAAAAGCACGGGACGGGTGGACCCTGTTTTTCTCTTCTCCATCGAAAATCATGCCTCGTCTCCCTTTTCTGGCTGCCACGTTCGTTTTTCTTGGCGGCCTCAATGCTCAAGCCTCTCTGGTCAATCCTGGATTTGAAAACGGATTTAACGATTGGACGGTCAGCGGCCACCCCTACATCGTGACCCAAACCGGCGGTACGGGGACTCGCGTTCGCTCGGACTACCAGCAGTATTTCGGTTGGGAGGGCGCGGATGTCTGGTTTGGTGGTGCTCCAGCCGATGGCATTCGCTTCGCCGCGATCGGATCGTTGGGGAACGAAAGCGTTGGGACGTTGACATCCAGCCTCTGGACGGCGGAACAGCAATTCATTTCGTTCTCGCATGCCGGCAACGACACGCGTGGCGTCCCGACTTCGGGGCGTGCGTTTGCACGGATTCTTGATGAGAACGGCGTCGAGCTGACACGCGTGGTCGCAACGAGTCAGAACGACAGCGTTTGGCGAACCTTTACGTTGGACCTTGCCGCGGCTGGCTTGCAGTTCGGCGACCAGTTCCGTTTTTCGTACACGGATGGTGCGAGCTGGAGCGTGATCGACAACGTCTCTGAATCCGGGCCGGCGCTCCAATCGGCGGCGGTTCCAGAACCCACATCACTCGCGACGTTCGGCTTGGTGGGAGTCGCCTTCTTGCGACGACGACGCTCTCGCTGAGGTTCCGGGAGATTGCACCACTCAGGTCAGCGGCGTCGCCTTAGATCGTAAGTGATCGGATAGTCGCAGTCGGGGCCTGGTGGCGGTAAGTCGGGAATTTGAAGTCGTCCGCCGGTCAGGGTGCCCGTCTGGAACCTCGCCACGCGGCGCGATTCGGCTTCGTTGGCATTGATCGGAAAAATCTCGTGGGAGCGACCGCTCGGGTCTGCAGCAAAGTAGCGGCATCCTCCCAGCGAAAACCCGCTCGCCAAATCCACGATGTCGAATTGCAGCGGCACGTTGACACCGATCGTCGGATGCAGGCAGCGGGGCGGTTGCCATGCTCGATACTTGATACCCGCGATCGACATTCCGGCGACATTCGTTGCGTGCATAGGAATGCGGTGCCCGTTGCAAAGCAACGCGTGACGCCGCGGATCAAAGCCATCGATTCGAACTTGTAGTTTTTCGAGCGACGAATCGACGAACCGCGCGGTTCCACCTGAGGAAGGCTCTTCGCCCATCAAGTACCAGGGTTCGATTGCCGACCGCAGCTCCATGTGGAGGTCCTGCGCGGAGAACGCACCGATCTTTGGAAATCGGAACTCAAATTGCGGGACGTACCATTCACTGGAGAGTTCGATGCCGCGCTGGGCGAGTTCATCAAGAACACCGAGCAAGCTCTGCCAGGAGAAGTGCGGCAGCAAGTAGCGATCGTAGAGCGAGGTTCCCCAACGAGTGAGCGGACTCGTGTAAGGCGTCCGCCAAAACGCGGCGACGATCGACCGCACGAGTAATTGTTGGGCGAGGTTCATTTGCGGGTGCGGTGGCATTTCGAAACCGCGAAACTCGACCAAACCCAAACGGCCGGTGCTCGAATCGGGCGAGTAGAGTTTGTCGATGCAGATCTCGGCACGGTGCGTGTTGCCGGTCAGGTCGACCATCAAGTCGCGGAACAGGCGATCGACGGTCCAGGGCATGATGGACTGGCCTTCTTGAAAGAACCGTTCCATTTCGGAGAGCGCGATTTCCATTTCGTTGACGCTGTCGCGTCGGGCTTCGTCCATCCGCGGAGCCTGGCTTGTCGGACCGACGAATTTGCCGCTGAAAAGGTATGAAAGAGCGGGTTGGTTGTGCCACAACCGGATCATGCTCGCCAAGAGATCCGGATGGCGGATGAAGGGGCTGTCGGTGGGCGTCGCGCCCCCGAGCACGATGTGGGCGCCGCCACCGGTTCCGGCATGCGTTCCGTCGATGTCAAACCTCTGCGCGGTGAGTCTGCTTTGTCGCGCCTGTTCGTACATGTTCTCGGTTAATTCGACCAACTCACGCCATGTCGAGGTCGGTTGCACATTGACTTCGATGACGCCCGGGTCCGGCGTGACTTTGAAGAGTTCAATGCGGTGGTCCGGTGGCGGCAGGTAGCCTTCGATGACGACGGGGATCTCAAGGTCGACGCAGGTTTCTTCGACGGCGGAAAGCAGATCGAGGTAGTCTTCCAGCCGCTGCGTTGGTGGCATGAAAACATGCAGTCTTCCGAATCGGCATTCGACACAGAGCGCGGTCGGAATGATGTCTTCGGTCGGTGGAGCGTCGTCTTCAACGAGTTGTTGTTCGTTGATTTGTTGGATGCGCTGTTTGTCTTGTCGGATGACCGGGACGTTGGGCAGCGGCGAGCGCGGCGCGAACGGATCGTAGGGGAGGCTGTCGACGGGCGAGGCACTGGTCGACTCGGGCAGACTTTCGAGCGGCAGACGTAGACCGATGGGCGAGTCGCCGGGGATCACAAAGACTTTGTCGCCGCGGACGGGCCAACGGCCTCCGATCCAACCAGGATGCGCTTGCCACCAGGCACGACGCAGCGGCATCACAAAGCCGATGGGTTGATCCAGGCCTTGCGTGAAGGTGCGGACCATCATCGCCCGTTCGTTAGGGTCCTTGAGCTTTGGGTCGGTCGGATCGACATCGATGGGCAATCGATTCTCGCGCCACAGATAGTGAAAGGTATCTTCGTAGACGGGGAACGAAATTCGAGCCGGGATACCGAGTGTTCCCGAGAGGTGACGGATAAATCGTTCGGCATCATCGTGGGTGTACCCGTAGGATTTACCTTCGTCGGCGAGGTAGTCCACGTTTTGCCAGACCGGTTGCCCGTCGCGGCGCCAAAGGCAGGTCAGCGCCCAACGAGGCAGCGACTCGCCGGGATACCATTTCCCTTGTCCGTAGTGCAGTAGTGCACCAGGAGCGAGTTTATCGCGGAGTTTGAGAAGGAGCACATTCGACAGGACACGCTTTTCTTCGCCGACGGCATCGGTGTTCCACTGTGGGTCGTCGGTATTGTCGATGCCGACGAATGTGGGCTCACCACCCATCGTCAGTCTCGCATCGCCCTCTTCGCGCAGGACCGAGTCGACGTGATCACCGGTACGTAGAATCTGCGCCCATTGGGAGTCGGTGTAGGGCTTTGTTGTCCGCGGCGTTTCGTAGATCCGCTCGACAGACATCTCGTGTTCGAATTCGACTTCGCACGGATCGTGGCCACCCGTGATCGGTGCCGCGTCGTTGTAGTGCGGTGTGCAGGCGAGTGGGATGTAACCTTCACCGGCGAACAATCCGCTCGTCGGATCCAGACCGACCCAACCGGCGCCTTGCAAGTAGACTTCGCACCACGCGTGCAGGTCGCAGAAGTCTTTGGTTGGTCCCGCCGGGCCTTCGATCGGTTTTTCGTCGGCGGCGAGTTGGATCGCATAACCGGAGGCGAAGCGGGCTGCGATTCCGATTTGCCGGAACGCTTGAACAAGTAGCCAGCCGGAGTCGCGGCATGAACCACTGGCGAGCGTCAGTGTTTCTTCGGGCGTTTGAACACCGGGCTCCAATCGAATCGTGTAGTCGACGGTTTCTTGAGCGAGTTGATTGACCTCGACGAGAAAGTCGATGAGCCGCTCCGATTTGGAGGGGAACTTTTCGATGAATCGCGCGAGCTTTGGGGTTCTTTCTTCGGTGACCAGATACGGCGACAGTTGGGCCTTGATATCCGGATGATATTCAAAGGGCCAGGCATCGTTGCCTTCTTCGAGAAAGAAGTCGAACGGATTGATGACCGTCATCTCGGCGACGAGATCGACCGCCACTTCAAACTTGCGGGTCGGTTTGGGAAAGACCGCGCGGGCGACGGGATTCGCGAACGGATCCTGTTGCCAATTGAGGAAATGGTCTTCCGGTTCGAGCCGGAGGTTGTAGGCCACGATGGGTGTCCGCGCGTGGTGTGCCGGACGCAAACGTATCAGTTGCGGGCCGAGGGAGATGGGTTTGTCATAGTGGTAGGTCGTCCGGTGATGCAGCGCAACGCGGATGGTCATGATGCGTGGGAAGCGTAGAAGTAGTCTTTGCCGAGAGCGTCGCCGATCCCGTTGAGTTCGCACTGGAGGCGATCGATGAATTGATGCATTCCACCCGAAATGACTTCTTTGACAGTCGTGTTTTGCAGGCGATGACGTAACGCAACGAGCTGTTGCCGTGCTTCGCTATCACGTTCATCCCCGGATTGCTTTTCGATCTCGCGGAGGGAGCGGTCTGCGCCCGCGATGCACGAGTAGATCGAGCGAGGGAATGTCGGGTGGAAGAGGAAGAAGGACACGATCTTTTGAATGTCCATCAAATGGTGTTCTCGCAGGTAGGCTTCGAGACCGCTGATTGCGAGGAGTAACGTCGACCACTGCAGGTCGTCGATGGCGGTGCCGACGTCATCGACGCTGGGAAGCAAGTTGAAGTATTTGACGTCGAGAATTCGCGATGTCTTGTCGGCTCTCTCGATGAGACGCCCGACGTTCATGAAATGCCATGCGGTGTCGTGGGCCATCGTGCTGTCGAGGACGCCCGCCCAGAGAAGCGCGTGTTGGCGGACTTGGTCAAAGAACTCGGAGGTGGGATCTTTGAGTTGGCCTTCGCGTCCGTCTCGAACGAAGTGATAGAACGCGTTTAGTTCCTCGAAGGATTCCGTCGAAAGGACTTCGCGGACGGAGCGTGCGTTTTCCCTGGCCCCGCGAAGACACGACAACATGGAGTTCGGGTAATCGGTGTCGAAGGCGAGAAAGTGGACAACGCTTTGGAGGTTCGCACGTCCATACTTTTGCTCGAACCATTCGTTATCCCCAGAAACCTGAATCAGGGGTTCCCAGGGATCGACCAGAAAGTCGGCCTGGTCGAGGGTCATGTGGAGCGTGACTTCGAGGAACCGCGCGAGATTCTCGGCGCGTTCGGCCTGGCGACTCATCCAGTAAAGGGACTCGGCGACTCGTGCAAGCATGATGTTGGACTCAGGAGCGAACTACGGCGCGTCAGTGGTGCCGGGTGATGCAACAGATTGCCCCTCTTCGGCCACGACCCAAGTGTCTTTGCTGCCGCCGCCTTGCGACGAATTCACAACGAGTGAACCCTTGCGGAGTGCGACACGCGTCAGACCACCGGGCAAAACCCAAACATCGTTGGGTCGACTGCAGAGAATGTAGGGGCGGAGATCGACATGACGACCTTCCAGATTTTGGTCGATCATCGTTGGCATTCGGGAAAGTCGCAGCGTCGGTTGGGCGATCCAATTGCGGGGGTCGTCTTGGATTTGTTTGGCAAACACGTCACGTTCTTTCGGCGAGGCGTCGGGGCCGATCAAGATTCCGTAACCGCCCGACATGCCCGCGGCTTTCACAACGAGTTCGTCCAAATGGTCGAGCACGTACTCCCGATCTTCGTCGCGTCCGCACAGATAAGTCGGAACGTTCGGGAGGATCGGTTCCTCGTCGAGGTAGAACCGGATCATGTCCGGGACGTAGGCGTACACGACTTTGTCGTCGGCAACACCGGTTCCCGGCGCGTTCGCGAGTGAGACGTTGCCTGCTTTGTACGCGTCCATCAAACCAGCGACACCGAGCACGCTGTCTTCACGGAAGACTTTCGGATCAATGAAGTCATCGTCGATGCGTCGATAGATCACGTCGACACGACGCAAGCCCGAGGTCGTTCGCATGTAGACCAGGTCGCCTTCGACGCACAGGTCACGGCCTTCGACGAGTTCGACACCCATTCGCTGGGCAAGGAACGAGTGCTCGTAGTACGCGCTGTTGTAGACACCGGGAGTGAGCACGACGACGGTCGGGTCTGAGACATGCGGTGGCGCAATGTCGCATAGAAGTTTGAAGAGCCGCGACGGGTAATCGGAAACGGGGCGGACACGGGACGCACCAAAGACCTGCGGGAAGTTGCGTTTCATCACGTGGCGGTTCTGAAGCACGTAGGAAACACCCGACGGGCAACGCAGATTGTCCTCGAGAACGTAAACGCTGCCGGTGTCGTCGCGGACCAAGTCGGTTCCCGTGATGTGGCACCAGACATCATTAAACGGGCGAAGCCCCTGACACTGCTTGAGGTACGCGGGGCAGCTTTCGATGACATCGAGCGGGATGATGCCTTCTTGGACGATCGCTTGCTCGCCATAGATGTCGCAGAGGAAACGGTTCAGGGCCGCAATGCGTTGCTTCAATCCGGCTTCGATGTGCTTCCAAAGCATGGCCGAAATGAGTCGCGGCACCACATCGAACGGCATGATCTTTTCGGTGCCCGCTCGGTCGCTGTAAACCGTGAACGTGATGCCCATGCGATACAGCGTTCGCTCAATGATCTGTTGGCGGCGCCCCAGTTCGCGTGGTGGCAACTGGTTAAACAACTCGACCAGCTCTTCGGCACCCGGTCGAGCAAGGTTGTGGTCATCGACTAATTCATCGAAGAAGGAACCCGTGTCGTACTGGTTCAGCCGCGGAATGGGGCGAGGCGGATTCGGCGCGGAGTCATCGACGGAAGAGGAAGACTGTTGTTGCATGGTGGCGGAACCCGAGTGGTGCCCGACAAGCTGAAGCGACGGTGCGGGTGCGACGCTGGACCCGCCAAAATCCAGCGTGAGGAAGCAGTATCGTAATCGAAAGTCTCTGGGAAGTTGTTCCGGTCGAGCGAACATCGGCGTTCGGGCGAACATTGGGCCCGCAACAACCGTTAGCGGGCTGTTCGTTCAGTCGAAGTCGGTCGAATGGATCAGGCGATTCTACGCTTGTTGATGCGTGAGCGCCTTGTCGCTGATGTCTTTACGACACCAAGCTCCGGCCCAGCGAATCTTTTTGACGGCGGTGTAGGCTTTGAGTTTGGCGCCGCTGACGGAGTCGGCGATTGCGGTGACCCCGAGAACGCGGCCGCCCGCGTTGACCACGTTTCCATCTTGGGTCGACGTGCCGGCGTGAAAGACTTTGACGTCTTCGACCTTGGCGGCGTCGTCCAGACCTGAAATCGCGTGGCCCTTGGTGTAGCTGCCCGGATAGCCTTCGCTGGCCATGACCACACAGATACTCGGTCGTTCATCCCACTGGAGGGTCTCGATTTCTCGCAGTCGACCGTCTGCCACGGCCAACAAGATTTCGACGAGGTCCGTCTTGAGCCTCATCAGCAGTGGTTGGCATTCGGGATCGCCGAATCGGACATTGAACTCCAGCACTTTGGGGCCCGCGGCGGTGAGCATCAGCCCCGCGTAGAGAACGCCTTTGAAGGGTCGGCGAGCCCGCTTCATGGCGTGGACGACAGGAACGAGGACGTCGGATTCAATTTTTGCAAAGAGTTCCTCGTCGACGATCGGGGTCGGACAATAAGCGCCCATGCCGCCGGTGTTGGGACCGGTGTCACCGTCGTTTGCGGGTTTGTGGTCCTGGGCTGCGGGCAGCGAGATAATGGTTTCGCCGTCCGTGATCGCGAGCACGCTGGCCTCCTGGCCGATCAGGCGTTCTTCGATGATCAGCTCGTTGCCGGCTTCACCGAATTCCCTTTGCCCGGCGATGCGGTCGATCGCTTGGAGTGCATCCTCGCGGGTCTCGCAAACGATCACACCTTTGCCGGCGGCGAGACCGTCGGCTTTGACAACGACCGGTACCGGCTCGTTGGGCTCGGAGTAGCGGTCTTTGATGTAGCGGGTTGCATCATCGGCATCGCGAAAGGCCCGATAGTCCGCGGTCGGAATGTCGGCGGCGCGAAGCAGGCTTTTGCAAAAGACCTTGCTGCCCTCAAGTTCGGCTGCGGCCGCCGACGGGCCGAAGACGCGGAGCCCGGCTTCCTCAAAGGCGTCGACGATACCCGCGACGAGGGGTGCCTCGGGGCCCACGATGGTGAGGTCGATTTCCTGCTGCTGGGCGAACTGGACAAGGCCTTCGATGTCCGTCGCGGCGAGGTCGACATTGGTCGCATCTTGCGCGGTGCCGGCGTTACCGGGTGCCGCGAACACCTCGTTGACGAGCGGGCTTTGTGCAACTTTCCAGACGATGGCGTGTTCACGACCGCCGCTGCCTATCACGAGCACTTTCATTTTGAGTGCGACCTTACAATCGGGAGGAGACTTAGGAACGAAAAATTTACCGTTCCTAAGGCATTCGCGGCAGGCGGTACCGATCACGGCCGGCCTTTAAATAGCGGTGGACATTCCGGCGGTCGCGCATATAATCGGGCGGAAATCCCACCGGGAAGCGGTTTCTGCCGTCAACCAGTCCCCATAGATGGCACGCATTCCCGTCGACTATTTCCAAAAGGCGGCAGCTGAGAGAGTTCCTCACTCCTTCTCAGCTGCCGCCTTTTTCAATCGTCGTCTTCAACTAGGTTATTCGTCCCGCGATTGCGCCGAAGAAGCGGCATCGACGGTCGAGTCGCCCATTTAATCTCCAGGAGCCCTTGGCGTGAAACAATCCACTCGCTTCCTCTCGCTTGCTTGTGCTGCGGCGCTGGCATCGTTGACACTCTCGACCGCAGCGTCTGCCGAGACGGGCACGTTGCGGGTGACATTCAAGTACAAGGGAACGGCACCCGCTGCGTCGACGATCGACCCGACCAACGATAAGGCGTTCTGTGGCAAGAAGGACATTCCGGATGAGTCGTTGATCGTCAACAAGGACAACAACGGCATCAAAAACGTCATGCTGTATGTCTACACCGGTCGTGGCGGAACGAAACTTCCGAAGATGGACCTCGAGCCGAAGGTGCATGAGCTGGCCAACAAGGAATGTCGTTTCGAGCCGCACATCGTGGTGGCCAAAGTCGGCGACACCGTCCGAGTCACGAATCCAGACGAAGTCGGCCACAACGCCAACTTCGCGTTCTTCAAAAACGAAGGCCAAAACCCAACGGTTCCGGCCGGCGGCAGTGTGGATATCAAGCTGGAAGAAACTGAGCCGGCGCCGATTCCCGTGACATGCAATATTCACAATTGGATGCAGGCACGTGTTCTCGTTCTGGACCACCCGTTCGCTGCCGTGAGCGATGAAAACGGCGTGCTTGAAATCAAGGATATCCCCGTCGGCGAGATCACTTTTCGTGGCAATCATGAATCGGGGTCGATGACGAAGGTCATCATCGAAGGCAAGGAAACCGATTGGAAGCGCGGTCGCTTTGAAATCGAAATCAAACCCGGGATGAACGACCTGGGCGTCGTTGAGATTCCCGCCGACGCGTTCAAGTAAGCGTCAGGCAGAAATCACGGGTCGGTGGGGTTCTCTCCGCCGCCCCGTTTGTTTCCGGAGTTGTTTGACTGACAAGATCAGGCTGCTCGCACCGCTTGGGCGGGCATTGACGGTTTCACCTCTGCGACAATTCACGCCGTTGGTTGCACGCGGCGCGTTCGGTTACGTTTCAGTTATGAGACGAAAACTACCGTATCTTGTCTGCCTCGCCCTGCTCCCGCTCTGCGGGTGTGACGTCGCCGTGGAGCATTACCCGGCGAACGACGTGTACGCGATGGTTGTGTCTTCGAGTCGTTCGACGCCGACGGAGCGTGCCGCCGAAGATGTTGCGGAAGCGACGGAGCTCTGGTTCGGAACGCCGAATGAGCCCCGTTGGCCCGACGGTTTGGGTTTGGTCGACCCGAACCAGGTAAAGCGAGCGGCGGGATTGGTCTCCAGCGACATTCAAAACCAGCATTTCGGGCTCTTCAACGAACATTGCGTCCGCTGCCATGGTGTCTCGGGCGGTGGCGATGGGCCCGCCTCTCAGCTTCAAAATCCCTACCCGCGTGATTTCCGAGCCGGCGTGTTCAAGTGGAAGTCCACCGAGCGATCGGCCAAACCGACCCGAGCTGACTTGATGGCCACGATTCGCAATGGCATTCCCGGAACGGGGATGCCGGCGTTCGCGCAGATGTCCGACGAAGACGCCGACGCGATGGTGGACTATCTCATCTATCTTTCCGTCCGCGGCGAATTCGAGCGTCGTCTTATCGCGGCGGCGGTTGACGAGTTGGACTACTCGGAAGAGCGTCCTGATGCGCTCGCGAGGCTGAATGAGCCGATGGGCGAAGACGCGCAGGCAATTGCCGAGGAAGTCCTCGACCAGATCGTTCAAAGCTGGTCGGAAGCCGAGGCGAACGTGATCGCCGTCGGTTCGGAAACTCCGAACGACGAGGCATCGGTCGCCCGCGGCGAGAAGCTGTTTCATGGTCAGGTCGCGAACTGCGTCGGCTGTCACGGGCAAGGTGGCAACGCGGAGTCGGTGACGACACTCGACTACGACGATTGGACGAAGGAGTACACGACGCGAATCGCGATCACGCCGACGGACCGAGAATCGTTGGCTCCCTTTCGAGCCGCTGGGGCGCAGCGACCACGACAGATTTATCCGCGAACGTTGACGGCAGGGGTGTTTCGTGGCGGAGGTGATTCCGAAACGTTGTACCGACGTCTTGCTTCGGGAATCGCGGGCACGCCCATGCCGGCGGTGATGATCAGCGACGAAGGTTCTGCGACCGGATTGACTCCTGAGCAGGTTTGGGATCTCGTTCATTATGTCCAATCACTCGCTGAGGTCGGACGTGACTGAGCAAGGTTATCGCAGCGTCGGTGCCATCACCGGATTGGTTGTCGGGCTCGCCTTGATGCGGGTGGTCGGCCAGGGTGGCTTGGTCGCTACCTTTTGTTTCGGCGCCGGTGGTGCGGTGGTCGGAGGAATGCTTGGCGAGCGGATTCATGATCAGCGAGGTGGAAAATGAACCGCGATGATCTCATCATTTTGGAACGCGAGCGGTCTCGTTGGTTGCATCGTCTATGCGTGCTGGCCGTGTGTTTGGTGTGGCCGCTGATTTGGGTCGGCGGGCTCGTCACCACTTACGACGCGGGCATGGCGGTTCCTGATTGGCCGGGCACCTACGGATACAACTTGTTCCTGTATCCGTTGTCGAGTTGGTTCTTTGGTCCGTTTGATTTGTTCATCGAACACGGCCATCGTTTGCTCGGAGCCGTGGTTGGGTTTGTCGCAATCTTGATGGTGATTGCGGCGTATCGTGGCGAGAGTCGTGGCTGGGTTCAGTGGTTGACCGGACTGATCCTCTTGGCCGTCATTTCGCAGGGAGCACTCGGGGGCGTGCGTGTGCTTCTCAGTGACCGAACCACGGCGATGATTCACGGCTGCTTCGGTCCGCTGGTGTTTGTGCTCTGTGCCGTCGCGGCCTCGGTGACGAGTCGAAACTGGTGGCAGCGACATCGACGAGAAAAGACAGAGTCGCCGCCTGTGAGCCGGACGGTGGTTTTGTTTTCGGCAGTGCCTGTCTTACTGAGTTACTCGCAACTCGTGCTCGGGGCGCAGCTGCGTCACGTGCAACCGACGACGTCGCCGAGCTGGTTCACGATGACGGTTGCCCTCCACATCGTGACCGCATTCGGATTGTGGCTGGCGACGGGCGTTTTGTACGCACTGGTACGGAGATGCGGCGATTTGACGCTCTCGCGGCCTGCGAGTTGGATGATTTGGTTCGTTGGGGGGCAAATTTCCCTCGGTGTGGGCACTTGGACCGTGAAATACGGTTGGCCTTCCGTGCTCAGATTCTTACCATTCGGCGAAGGATTTCTGGTGCGGTCGAAGGGTTTCGTCGAATCCATGATCGTGACGGCTCACGTCGCGGTGGGTTCGCTGATCTTGGCGACTGCGGCCGTCGTCCTGGTTCAGGCTTTGCGACAGCGATCACTTGGTGCAATCGCAAAGCCGTCCGCAGAAGGTGTTCCACTCGCTGCAACCGCTTGAGCCTCCATGTCAGCCAACGTACTCCTTGCCGATCCGCCTTCCGCCCCATCGCTTACGGGTGATGAGGCGAGCGTCTATGACGCTGACTCGGTTGCCGCGGCGGTCGTTGTCGGTAAGCCGGTCGCAACCACACGATCGATGGTGATGCGTGACTTGGTCCAACTGACCAAGCCGCGAATCGTGGTCATGATTTTGGTGACCACGATCGCAACCGCGATGATCGCGGCTGGCGGCATGGTCGCGTTCGAGCCTTTGGTGATGCTGCTCATCGGTACGGGCTTAGTCGCCGCGAGCGCAGGTGGCGCGAATCAGATTTGGGAGCGAGTGATCGATTGTCGGATGTCGCGGACCGCGAGCCGACCGCTTCCGGCACAAAGACTGTCGACCGGGTTTGCGACGGCGTACACGATGTCGATCGGCACGATTGGGACTTCGATCCTCGGGTTGCGGTTCGGTGCGATACCTGCCTTAGTGGGAATCGCGACGTGGTTCACGTATGTGTTCGTTTACACGCCGATGAAGACGCGCACTTCTTGGAACACAACCGTCGGTGCGATTGCAGGCGCACTGCCGATGTTGATCGGTTACACGGCTTTGGGAGGATCGCTACTAAGCGTGACAGCTTGGTTGCTGTTCGGTGTTCTCGCCGCATGGCAGTACCCTCACTTCATGGCCATCGCGTGGCTCTATCGTCGGCAGTATGGCGAAGCCGGTTTCCGAATGACGACGACCGTCGAGCCGACGGGTTTTTCGGCGGGGTGGCAGAGCATTTTGGGTTCAGCCGCACTTCTGGTCTGCAGCATTGCCTTGTGTTTCCTCAATCCCGGCATCGTGGCGGCATCGGTTGCGGCGGTCGCGGTGACGGCCAGCGTTTATCCGATGTTTAAGGCGTCGGTCGTCTTCGCTCGCCAACGCAATGACCAAACTGCAAGGCGGCTGCTGCGGTCCTCGTTGTTGGTGTTGCCGGCCGTTCTCGCTGTCGTGACGCTTCGAGTATTCTGGTAGCACACTCGGAAGACTTTAGAGGCGGCTCCAATGAAGACTGGCATCCATATCGCGGCGATCCTGATTGCGGGCATCGGCCTGGGGCTCTTCTTTCGTTCGATGCGATCCGCTCCACCCGAATCGCCGGCTCCCGAGGACATTGTTTACACCCCCGCCGTCGCGCCGGGTGAGGAAGTCCCTGAGGATCTCGTCCCCGAGCCGAACAACGAAGTCGTCCGTCCACAGGAGGATGAAGCTTGGCTGAGTCGTTTCGAGCTGATCGAGCGTAGCGGCGAATTGATCAAGAGCGAGCAGTTGCTCGGGCAGCCGTACGTGGTGAGCTTTTTCTTCAGTACTTGCCCAAGCATTTGCGTGCAGCAGAATCAGAAATTGAAGGAGCTGCAGGATGCGTTTGAGGGGCGAGGCGTGAAGTTCGTGGCGATCTCGGTCGACCCCGAGACCGATACTCCTGAGCAACTGCGGGAATATGCGGCGCGTTTCGGCGCTGACGAAGATCAATGGCTCTTTCTAACCGGTGACCTCAAATATATCCGTCGCATCGGCGCGGAACTCTTTAGTCAGCCGGTCGATAAGCGGTTCCACACCGAGCGATTCGTGCTCGTGGATCGGCAGGGGAAGATCGAAGGCATGTACAGCTGGCCCGAAGAGCGGCAGTTTGAAAAGCTGCAGGCATCGATCGAATCCATGTTGTCGGAAGGTTGAACCGCCGGGGTTGGCGTGTGCGAAGTCAGGTTGGGGGATCAGCGGGTCGCGCTCCTGGATGCATGTGTGCCGCGGCAACCAAGCCAAGGGGCTTGGTTCTGTTCCCCGGAAATGAACTCGGGCACCGTTCACGGCGATCCCCGAACCATCCAGTGGTGCCCTGTTGGCACTGTGCGGCTGTACTATCCTGTTGCGTCGCCGACGGTCGTTTGACAGCCTCTCCTAGGATGGAACCGATTCGGCGCTTTGAACCGGATGAGAGTTAGGCTCAACGATGCAGTTCCTTGCCGATAATCTGCCACACTGTACGGCATTCCTGAATTTTCTTGCCACGATCGTGCTCGCCGCCGCACTGGTGCAAATTAAGAAGGGCAAGGCGAGGGTTCACAAGAAACTGATGCTGACCGCGCTTGGAATCAGCGCGGTTTTCTTGGCTCTTTACTTGCTCCACAAAGTCGCACTTTACGCGACCACCGGCGAACCCAATAAGCGGTTTCCGACCGACCCCGAGCTGGCTCCGGCCGCTGCTCGTTACACTTACTACGGGATCCTCGGTACCCACCTGATTTTGGCGATCACCGTGCCTTTCCTGGCGTTGCGGGCGATCTACTTGGCGATGAAGGGGAGGATCGTGGCGCACAAGAAACTCGTCCGCTACGCCTATCCGATTTGGATGTATGTCTCGGTGACGGGCGTGCTGGTTTATCTGATGCTCTACCAACTCTATCCGGCTTAGGCGAGTGGTGAGTGGCGAGAGGTGAGTGGCGAGAGGTGAGTGGCGAGAGGTGAGTGGTGAGTGGTGAGTGGTGAGTGGTGAGTGGTCTTTCGAGCGGTCGGGATTGAGATGGGTTCAAGCCAACAGTTCATGGACTATGTGCTCGATCAATTGAGCAGCCTTGGTGACGTGACTGCCAAAAAGATGTTCGGGGAGTACGGCGTCTATTCGGGTGGCAAACTCTTCGGCTTGGTTTGTGACAACAAATTGTTCATCAAACCGACGGCAGCGGGGCGAGCATACATCGGTGACGTGATCGAGGCGCCTCCTTACCCCGGCGCCAAGAACAGTTTTTTGATCGAGGACGCGATCGACGATCGCGAGTGGCTTTGTGGCCTCGTTTCCGTCACCGTGGACGAGTTGCCCAAGCCGAAACCGAAGAAGAAAAAGGCCGCCTCCAAAAAGAAGTCGGCTCCAAAAAAGAAGTCGGCTCCAAAAAAGAAGTCGGCAAAGAAAAAGGTCGCAGCGAAACCCACTGCGACCAAGAAGCGTGTGACCAAGAAGTCAGCGAGACGGAAGGGGGTCTGACGGGCTACGCCCCCTTCGTCGCGCCGACGTAAGCCATGCGAAGAAGGTGGAGCACGTCATCGAACATCTGCTTCTCTTCTTCGGTCGTATTGCCCTTCGTTTTCTCTTCGAGCATGTCCAGCATGTCGATCAGATGTTTCGCCATGGTGAGATCGGTGTCGCGTTCACCGGTGGTCGGATTCGGCATCACGCCGAGCGCCATCATTGCCTGGCTGTGAAAGGTACTGACCAGCATCGCGAGGCTCGCGGGTGGTAGCGATTCCGGGCCGTCTTCGGGAGGAGACTCGGGAGTCTCGGAAACGGATTGCTTTTCCTTTTCGACTTGAGACTTCCAGTCGGTGTCGACGACGAGATCGGGTTTTTCGGGTTCGTTCTCAGACATGGTGGGCTCGGGCGTGACGTGTTCCCTGACGACGGGTTATTAGCGTTCGCTTTTTCGCGTGCCACGTGCGATAGCGGCTTCAACGAATCCGGCAAACAAAGGATGAGCTCTCAGCGGCTTGCTTCGAAACTCGGGGTGATATTGTACGGCGAGGAACCAGGGGTGGTCCGTCAATTCAATGGTCTCTACGAGTGACCCGCTCGGGCTGGTGCCCGCAAAGACCATTCCGGCGTCTCGATACTGATCGCGGTATTGGTTGTTGAATTCGTAGCGGTGACGGTGTCGCTCAAAGACTTCTGAACCGCCGTAGGCTTCCGCGGCTTTGGTGCCTTCGTGGAGCGTTGTCGGCTGTTTGCCGAGACGCATGGTACCGCCCATCTGCGTGATGTTTTGCTGTTCGTCGAGCAGGCAAATCACGGGGTGCGGCGTGTCTTTATCGAATTCACTGGAATGGGCACCTTCGAGCCCGCAGACGTTGCGGCCGTACTCAATCACGGCGCACTGCATCCCGAGACAGATACCGAAGAACGGAATGCCGCGCTCGCGAGCGTAGCGGATCGCCTGAACTTTGCCTTCGATACCGCGTTCACCGAATCCGCCGGGGACAAGGATCCCATCGTGTCCGCTGAGCAAACGATCGGCTCCTTCGCGTTCAATATCGCTGCTTTGAATCCGCGCGATCCGAACCTGGGCTTGGTGGTGCATTCCGGCGTGGTCGATCGACTCGTAGATCGATTTGTATGCGTCTTTGTGTTCGGCGTACTTTCCCACGACCGCGATCGAAACTTCGTGTCGTGGGTTGCGAAGTCGGTGCAGCAGATCGGTCCACGGCGTGATGTCGAGCGAGCTGCATGACAAACCGAGCTTTTTGACGACCAGTTCATCGAGCTTGTTGTCGACCAGCGAAATCGGGACTTCGTAAATCGAAAAATCCTTGTCTTTCTCTTCAATGACGGCTTCGACCGGCACGTTGCAGAACAGTGCGATCTTTTCCCGTTCTTCCCGTGCGATCGAGTGCTCGCATCGACAGACGAGGATATCAGGTTGGATACCGATTTCCCGGAGTTGTCCGACAGAGTGCTGAGTCGGTTTCGTTTTGAGTTCGTCGGCTGCTTTGAGGTAGGGCACGAGGGTGAGGTGCATGTAGAGCACATTGTCGCGACCGACGTCCTGGGCGTATTGCCGGATTGCTTCCATGAACGGCAGGCTTTCGATGTCGCCGACCGTTCCACCGATCTCGGTGATCACGACGTCGACCTCCTCGCCGCCCATCCTCGAGATCACCGATTTGATTTCGTTGGTGATGTGCGGGATGACCTGGACGGTCTTGCCGAGAAAGCGGCCCTTGCGTTCTTTCTCGATGACCGACAGGTAGATCTGTCCGGTCGTGTAATTGCAATCGCGCGTGAGGACGCCGCTGGTGAACCGCTCGTAGTGGCCGAGGTCGAGATCGGTCTCGCTACCGTCGTCCAACACGTAAACCTCACCGTGTTGGTAGGGGCTCATGGTCCCCGGATCGACATTGATGTAGGGGTCCAACTTCTGCATTCGAACCCTCAGTCCACGGGATTCGAGCAGCATTCCCAGCGACGCGCTGGTGAGGCCTTTTCCTAGCGAGGAAACCACGCCACCGGTTACAAAGATGTGTTTCGTCATGGATTCGGATCATACCGCGCGGCCGAGAAATCGGAAGGTCATCGCGGACCGTTCTCCACACGCAGACGAAACGCTTCCAAGTCGGCTTCGGTATCGATTCCGGGCTTTGCCTCAGCAATTCGTGTCACGATGATTTTTTTGCCCGCTTCGATCGCCCGCAATTGTTCCAGTCGTTCCATCGACTCCAATTTGCCAGGAGGTTGCCGGCAGAACCACTCGAGGAAGTCGCGCCGATAGGCATAGAGCCCGACGTGATGCCAATACACGGGTGGTTCGGCAACCAAGTTTTCAACGGTGACTCCGTCCCGGTCGTGTGGCACGCTTGCACGGCTGAAATACACCGCCCTGCCCTCCCCTGCTCCGCCGGGTGCAGACGCCATCACAATTTTGACGACGCTGCGATCGGCAAGCGCGGCGGCGTGGCGAATGGGCGTCGCCGCGGTAGCGATATCGGCCGACTCGTCGTTTTGGATAGCGTCGGCGACGGCATCGATCGCCAGGGGATCGATCTCCGGTTCATCCCCCTGGACGTTGACGAAGACTTCGGCGTCGGTTTCCTTTGCGACTGCGGCCAGACGATCGGTGCCGCTGGGGCAATCTTTGGGCGTCATCAGCCAGCGCCCGCCGAACGAGTCGACTTCTGCGGCCAGTCGCGGGTCATCGACGGCAATCAGGACACCACCGCGTGCGCATTTCGCACGTGAAGCCGCCTCGTAGGTATGCTGAAGGATGCTTTTTCCACCGACTCGTCGAAGCAATTTTTCAGGCAATCGGGTCGAAGCCAGTCGGGCGGGCAACACGATTTGGACGCGGGGCACGGTGTTTTCTCAATTGATATCGGGGGCGAAGGGACGGCGGCAGCTTAAGGATTAACGACGCGAAACGGAACTTCTTGACAGTCCGCAGGCAGCTCGATAGCTTCGCGGCAACGATGAGTGGTGCCGTTTCGGTTGCTGACCGAGACGGAAACAGGGAACACTGGTGAGACTCCAGGACGGCCCGGCCG